>NZ_JAZQNU010000182.1:0-12138 GCF_045627485.1 Pedobacter sp.
CTCAGCAGAATCTTTCAATGCAAAAATAAAAGCATTCAGAAGTCAGTTTAGAGGTGTAAGAAGCATTGAGTTTTTCTTGTACCGCCTTACACAACTTTATGCATAAAAATCACATGGCTCCACAAGTTTTTGACTTGATCCGTTGTAAAATAAAGCCAGGAGAAAATTATGGGCAAAAAAAAAGCAAGCGACCGTTTTACCGTGCTTGCTTTTTATGCTCCCGAAGCTGGGCTCGAACCAGCGACCCTCTGATTAACAGTCAGATGCTCTAACCAGCTGAGCTATTCGGGATCCTTTTCCCCTCGACGCGAAGACTCTGATTTTGAAGCAAGCCTCCTTTGTTTTGGGAATGCAATATTAGGGCTTTTAAATTATTTATGCAATCTTTGCACTAATAATTTTAAAAAATAATTTAATAAAACATATATGAGCCTGATTATCATAGGATCTGTAGCTTTCGATGCAATAGAGACCCCTTTTGGAAAAACGGATAAAATAGTAGGCGGCGCCGCTACATACGCCGGTTTAGCTGCTTCTTACTTTTATAATGACGTAAAAATCGTTGGTGTTGTTGGCGACGACTTTACCCAGGATAACATTGATATTCTAACCAACCACGGGATCGAAACAGAAGGTTTACAAGTGAAAGCAGGTGAAAAATCCTTTTTCTGGTCTGGAAAATACCACAATGACATGAACAGCCGCGATACTTTGGTTACAGAGCTGAATGTACTCGGTGACTTTGACCCCATCATACCAGAGAGCTACCAGGGCTGCGAATACCTAATGTTAGGCAACTTAACACCGCAAGTTCAGCAAACGGTTATAAAACGCTTAAACAAGCGTCCAAAGCTGATTGTAATGGATACCATGAATTTCTGGATGGACATTGCCATGGACGACTTGCTGGAAACTATTAAATTGGTTGACGTATTGACGATCAATGATGAAGAAGCCCGTCAGTTATCAGGTGAATACTCGTTAATGAAAGCAGCCACCAAAATTTTGACAATGGGCCCGAAATACCTGATTATTAAAAAAGGTGAACACGGCGCTTTGTTATTTCACGAAGACCAGGTATTCTCTACTCCTGCTTTACCTTTAGCGGAAGTTTTTGATCCAACAGGTGCAGGTGATACTTTTGCAGGTGGTTTTATCGGCTATCTGGCTAAAGTTGGAACTATTAATTTCAACAACATGAAAAATGCAATTATCTTCGGCTCTGCCCTGGCATCGTTTTGCGTTGAAAAATTTGGTACAGAAAGAATTTTAAACTTAACAGAAGAGCAAATTGAAGACCGTATCAAAGAATTCGTGAAGCTAAGTTCTTTTACGATTTAAGTATAACTATTTAAGCCGGCCTACCGGCTTAAATTTTTCAAATACACTGGCAGTATGCGGCGCATCTGCCAGTTCATCGGTTAAATCCTGACCAGCCCAATGTTCATAGTGTTTACCATTGCGCCATAAACGGCTATCCGTTACATCATAAATTACCCCCTCATAAGCCACCCAGATTTGCGGCTTATCTTGTCCATTTCGCAGCGCCAGCTGCTGTTTGGTATAATCAGGCAGTTCCATGGTTTCTGCTTTTAAAAGCTTCAAACAAGTAGATTGTAAACAACACCATCACAAACAGTAAAACATAATTTTCAAAGGGTACCCCAGCAAGGTTAAACTTCACCGTGTGGGCTACATGGTAAGCAGCACCATTTATAGTGCCTAAAGCCATACTAACAAGAAAATAAGATAGGGCAATCAAACCGTAGGTGCGGTAAAAGCGATACATAAAACGCATCTTATTACGGAATTCAATAAACAGGAGGAATAGAAATAACAGCATGAAAGTTACGACTGAATACGCCATAGTGTAGGCAAAGAAAACAAAGGCAACACATAATCCCAGCAGCATATTACTGAATGCTAAGGTATAGCGGTCCAAACTATTATCAGGATAACGTTGGTTTAAACTTTGATAAATGGCAATGCTGGCAAAAGGCACAGTGAAACATAACAACACTGCAGCTAATGGAATTCCAGCTATTTCGAATCCTGTATCTTGATTAAAATCGTAATGTATTAATTGGTAACGAACAAAAGCGACACAAACACCTGTTGAAAATATACCAGTAAATAATACGGAGTATAATATAGCCTTCCAGTTTTTTAGGAGAAAAGCCCGAGATGAACACAAATACAGAGAGAACAGAAACAAAACTAAGTTTAACAAGAAGCCGGTAGTCATTAATGAGGATTTGGTCCTGTCAAAAATAGGATTTAGATTGGGATCCGCATAAAAAAAACGCTTTCCCATCTTAGGAAAAGCGTTTAAGGTGCTACATACTTAACGACTAAACGATATCAGCGCCAAGAATGTCCTTAGAATACGTTTTTAAATATTTTTTTAAGATCTGACGTGCAACGTGAATTCTTGTTTTTACCGTACCGATTGGAATATTCAACATTTCAGCAATCTCATGGTACTTATAGCCTTCAAAGTACTTAATAAAAGGAACATAGTATTCTGGTTGCAAAGTAGCCAGTGCTTTGTTAATATCACCCATTACAAACTTACTATCGCTGCTGTTTTTACTGGCGCTGTAGTGCAGGTTAGCCGATGAAATATCTTCTGATTGTGTAATCAAAGCATTCGTTTTAACCAAGCGTCTATAATTGTTTATAAAGGTGTTTTTCATAATAGTGAACAACCACCCTTTTAAGTTTGTGCCCTCTTTAAACTTACCATAATAAGTTACTGCTTTTAACATAGTATCTTGAACTAAATCATTAGCATCCTCGACATCTTTAGTAAAATTTAAAGCGAATGACTGTAAAGAAACAGAGTGATCGTGAAGCTGTAAGTTAAATTCATTTTTCGTCATAATGTTTTAATTTTAAAAGGGTTAATAAGTCAGCAAACGTCATCTACATGCAAAGGGCACAATTAAGTTTGTTTAATATCTTATACTAATCTCTTTACAACATATGTACCAAAAAATAAATCAGGTATTTATGAAACTTAAAAACAGGTTAATGGTTAAAATTTAAAGCAAATCACAAAATATTTACTTCACGCTCTAGCGTGATGCCAAATTTTTGGCACACTGTATCGATTATTTTTTCTGAAAAACTATACACTTCTTCGCCAGTAGCGTCACCATGATTAACTAAAACTAAAGCCTGATTTTTCCAGGTACCGGTTTGTCCCTCCACAATACCCTTAAAACCACAGCTTTCAATTAACCAGCCTGCAGCTAATT
Source organism: Pedobacter sp. (assembly GCF_045627485.1). Taxonomy (GTDB): domain Bacteria; phylum Bacteroidota; class Bacteroidia; order Sphingobacteriales; family Sphingobacteriaceae; genus Pedobacter. The sequence continues at coordinate 3,261 of NZ_JAZQNU010000182.1, forward strand.
TAAAATGCGTTTTACCTACCGGATAATAAATCACCCCGGGATATCGCGAAGCGATGTCGTGGAGTTGCGCAGCAGGAACAATCGGATTTTTAAAGAAACTACCTGCATTACCTATAGTAGCAGGATCAGGAAGTTTACTTACCCTGATATCCGACACAACTTGTGATATAGCAGCAATTGTAGGCCTGGTGATCCCTCTATGTTGAAGCTCTGCCTGGATGGCACCATACTGGCTGTTTATTTTAGCGTGCTTGTTTAACCTGAAACTAACAGAGGTGATGATATACGCTCCTTTTAACTCGTTTTTGAAAATGCTATCGCGGTAACCAAACTGACAATCTTCATACTGGAATACCCTGCTCCTGCCAGTTTCTATCGCATAAGCCCTGCAGCTGTGAAACACGTCTTTTAACTCTACCCCGTAAGCGCCAATATTTTGGACTGGCGAAGCGCCTACTGTTCCGGGAATCAGACTCAGATTTTCTACGCCTGCTAATTGGGCTTGTACGCAAAACTGAACAAAATCATTCCATACCACTCCGGCACCTGCCGTTACAATAGCTTCATCGCCATCATCCGTGACGTTTATTCCAGGAATACTGATTTTAATTACCAGACCCATGAAATCTTTTGTGAACAGCACATTACTGCCACCGCCTAAAATAAGCAGGTTTTCTTCCTGAATCATAGGGTTTTTTAATAAGCTTTCAAGCTCCGTTTCGCTTTGAATGTCAACAAAGTATTTTGCCTTTACCTCAATTCCAAAGGTATTGAAAGGTTTCAGGGAGATGTTTTCTTGAATGGATGGCATGTATGTAGTTTATATTCGGTGCAAATGTAATTGTTATGCGTTTATTATCGTTTCAAAGTTAATATTTAAAAAATAATGCATATTTACATTACCGTATTGACGATTTTATAAACAAAGTAGGGTCTTAATTAAAAAATGGAAAATCAGGATAAAAAGAAGACACTTATTATTAATGCAGCTTTAAAGCGAATAGCTCATTATGGGCTGGCCAAAACCACCATGACAGATATTGCTAAAGATATCTCCTTCTCAAAAGCTTTATTATATTATTACTTCCCCGATAAACTTAGCTTATATGTAAGTGTAATTGAATACCTGATGCACTCCATTAGCAAGGAATTGATTAAAGCGGTAGACAAAACAACTTCTGCAACGGAAGGTGTAATGATGTTGCTGCAAAAAAGACAAGGATACATCCAGAAGTATTACAACCTGTTAGAGCCATCTAAAATGTCATATACTGAGTTGCCTGAAGACCTTCATGATAAATTTAACCGTGCGAGAGCGTTTGAAATCAAAATATTAACACAATTGCTTGTTCGAGGCACAGAAAGCGGCGAGTTTGAACCGCAAGATAATCAGTTAATTTCCGAAATATTCATTGAAGCAATTTCAGGAATCCACTTTAACATATTAAATAAAGAAAAACGCTTCTTTCCAGACAAAGGTCAGTTCAAAGAAATCTTCACTAAAGAGAAACGCTTTGCTGAAGTTTTTCTGCGTGGTCTAAAACCAATGAATTAGTCACAATAATGTCATCTTAAAGCATACCTGTAAAGACTTTTCTTTACTAAGTTATATTGGCTGTACTTTTGACCCTTACCACATTAAAGTCAGAAAGTAAAAAGGTAGAATGATTGAAACAGATAAAAAAAGAGAGCAAATAATTATTGGGGCCATCAAACGTTTCACACATTATGGAATCAACAAGACAACCATGAATGAGATTGCGGACGACCTATCCGTCTCTAAACCTGCGCTATATTATTATTTCCCAGATAAAGCAAGCCTGGTACTTGGAGTGGTGAGTACGATATTCGAAGATTATTTTGAACTCTTGTCAAAGGAAAAGACTTCAGCTACACTCGAAGAGAAGTTTGCAGCAATTATTGAAATCAAACACCGGTTTTTCCAGAAATACTACATGTTGCACCTATCAGCAGGCACTACAGACAGCTCTTTGAATACAGAGCAAATCAAGTCGTACGTTACGGAGATGAAGAATAAGGATGCAGAACTCCATAGCCAGATCTTGCAGGAAGCTATAGATCAAGGAGAAATAGCGGCCGTTGACACCAAAAAAACAGCTTTACTTTATTTGCAATGCATGGCTGGAATTACCTCTTTATGTGTAATGAAAGGGAATAAGGAGCTGATGCCCAGTAAAAAGGATGTGAAGCTGGTGTTAGAAAAACAACTGGACCTATCAAAAATATTTATTAAAGGACTTAAATAGATACGACAATCAAGAATAATGAATCAAATAACCAAACAACTAAAAACGATATCCCTACTATTGTTGGGGCTGTTGCTAAGCCAGACAGTTCAGGCGCAACAGGAATTAACGCTTAAAGAAGCGCTGCAGTTCGCGGTTGAAAACAGCGAAAACGTTCGCAGATCGCGCCTGGACATTGATGGCGGTAAATACAGAACTCAGGAAATACGTGCTCAGGCTTTGCCGCAGATTTCTGCTAACAGTGGTTTAACGTATAACCCAATCATTGGACAGCTTGTAGTTGGCGACCAGTCGTTCCAATTAGGAAGAACATGGAATGCCAATGCTGGTGTGCAATTAAACCAGGAATTATTTAACCAACAGGTATTTACAGGTTTACAGGCAGCTAAAAAAAGTGAAAGCTATTATAACTTATCGGCCGACTTAACTGAAGAGCAGGTTATTGAACAAGTAGCCAACACGTATTACCAGGTGTTGGTAAACAGACAACGTTTGAATGTGATCGATACCAATATTAAGAACGTGCGGGTTGTGGAAAAAATTATTGGCAATCAATACGACAATGGTTTAGCCAGAAAGATCGATGTGGACCGGATCAAAGTGAATCTGACCAACCTTCAAACACAACGGGAACAAACCATAAATGCTGTTGGGCAATTGGAAAACCAATTAAAGTTCTACATGGGAATGCCGGTAAATACGGAGATTAACCTGCCGATGACAGAGTTAAGCGCCGTTACAACACTGCCCAATTTGGCAGACAGTATTAATACTAGTGAACGTACAGAAATGAAGTTAATGGATGTGCAACGCGACCTGTTGGTATTGCAACGCAAAGCCTATGTGTCTGAATACTATCCTTCATTGGCCTTAACCGGTAACTTATCTTACACGGGTCAGAGTGATAAATTTGATTTGTTTAAATCTAATAATAGTACCGCATTCTGGTATGATGCTTCAGCCATTGGCTTAAGTTTAAGAATCCCTATATTTAACGGTTTTGCCACGCGTTCGCGGATTAGACAGGCAGATGTGGATATTAAAAAATCAGATGAAGACAGGCGTCAAACTTCCAACTCTTTAAATCTGGCCTATGAGAATGCTAAAGTACAACTGAGAAACAGCATTGTGACGATTAACGCACAACGTGAAAATGTGGGATTAGCGCAAAGTATTTACCTAAGTACACAAAACAATTATAACAATGGGCTTGCTGCGTTAACTGACCTGCTGGATACAGAAAACGCGCTTACAGAGGCACAAAACAGTTACACCCAGGCACTATTGAATTACAAAATTGCTGAAATACAACTTATTAAATCAAACGGAAACATAAAATCACTATTAAAATGAAAAGAGGACTTATTATAGCTATTGTTGTTATTGCTGCCATTGTGGGGATCGGTTTTGTACTGACGAACAATAAAAAGAAAAATGAAGCAATAACTGCAATTGTTGCTCAAGGTGGTGGTGCCGTTAGTGTACGTACAGCAGTTGTTAAAAAAGAAGCAGCAAACCTTGATTACAGTGTAAATGGTATTTTTGCCCCATATAAAGAAATCACTTTCTTATCAGAGAATCCAGGCCGTGTGACTAAAATTTTTGTTGAGGAAGGCGACTATGTGAAAAAAGGACAAGTTTTGGCGCGTATTGATGCAGAGATTTTAAACACAGACCGTGAAACTGCGGAAGCTGCGCTACAAAATGCATTAAAAGATGAAGCCCGTTATAGCAGCTCTTTCGCCACTGGTGGCGTTACCCAACAACAATTGGATCAGGCAAGATTAGCGGTAAAAAATGCCAGGTTAAGGTTACAGGCTTCGCAACGCCGGGTAAGTGATGCCAACGTTAAATCGCCAATTAATGGTATCGTAAACAAAAAATACATTGAAGTAGGTGCCTTTGTTAATGGACAAGGAACCCAGATGTTTGAAATAGTTGACGTGAGCCGTTTAAAGTTAAATGTAAATGTGAATGAAAGCCAGGTAGCCAACTTAAAAATTGGTGATCCTGTATTGATAAAAACAACAGTATTCCCTGACCTTGATTTTAGTGGAAAAGTTACTTTTATTGCCCCTAAAGCAGACAATTCATTAAACTTCCCTATTGAAATTCAAGTAATGAATAACAAGCCTAACACGATTAAGGCTGGTATGTACGGTACTGCAATCTTTAAATTCCCTACACAAGCGCCAACCATTACCATACCTCGTGGTTCATTTGTAGGTAGTGTGAGCAGCAATGAAGTTTTCATATTAGAAGATGGCAATAAAGCGAAGTTGCGCAAGGTAGTGGCTGGGAGAATTCTGGGAGACAAAGTGGAAATTCTTGATGGATTAAAAGAAGGAGAAACAGTTATCACCAGCGGTCAGATCAATTTAACGGATGGTGCAGAAGTGGCACCGATAAAATAATTAAATACTATTCTGATGAAAATAACAGAAATATCTATTAAACGCCCTTCCCTGGTAATCGTTGTATTTACAGCGCTTTCCTTGCTGGGTTTGTTAAGTTACTTCTCCTTAAGTTATGAACTTCTTCCCAAGTTCTCCAACAATGTGGTGTCGATTTCAACAATCTACCCAGGAGCTTCACCTAATGAGGTTGAGAATACAGTAACTAAAAAAATAGAGGATGCAGTGTCGTCCATGGAAAACATTAAAAAACTTAATGCGGTTTCGTATGAAAGTTTATCTGTGGTAACTATTACATTGAACGACAAGGCCAATGTAGATCTCTCTTTAAATGAAGCTCAAAGAAAGGTGAATGCTATTCTGGCCGATTTGCCAGAAGAAGTAAAAACGCCTTCCTTAAATAAATTCTCACTCGATGACCTTCCGGTAATCACCATGTCGGCTTCGGCAAATATGGATGATGCGACATTTTATGACCTCATCGATAAAAGGATTGCACCTATTGTATCTCGTGTAAGCGGGGTTGCCCAGGTAAACTTAGTGGGTGGACAGGAACGTGAGATTTATGTAGGCCTTGATGGAAACAAAATGCAAGGCTATGGATTGTCTATTTTGCAGGTTCAACAAGCTATTTTATCCTCTAACCTCGACTTCCCTACTGGAAGTGTTAAAACCAAGGATCAGGACATTCTGATTCGTTTATCAGGTAAATATAAAGATGTAGAAGAATTACGTAACCTGGTGGTGAGTACCAGCAAAACAGGTGCACAGGTTCGTCTTGCGGATATCGCTGATGTTCAGGATACCCAGAAAGAAGTAGATAAACTGGCCAGAATTGACCAGAAGGGAGCTATCGCTATACAGATAGTTAAACAATCTGATGCCAATGCTGTAGAAGTAAGTGAGGGCGTACACAAAATTGTAGAGACCTTGCAAAACGATTATAAGGCAAATAACCTTAAAATTGATATCGTAAACGACAGTTCAATTTTCACCTTGCAATCTGCAGATGCGGTAATCCACGATTTAATCCTGGCGATTATCCTGGTTGCATTTGTGATGCTCTTTTTCTTGCATAGTATCAGGAACGCAGTCATCGTAATGGTGTCTATTCCGGCTTCACTTATTGCCACTTTTATAGGTATCGATATGTTAGGCTATACCCTGAACCTGATGTCTCTCCTGGGACTGTCGCTCGTGGTAGGTATTTTAGTGGATGATGCCATTGTGGTACTTGAGAATATTTACCGTCACATGGAGATGGGCAAAAACAAGGTGCGTGCAGCATTTGATGCTACCAAAGAAATCGGTTTTACAGTAGTTTCTATTACTTTGGTTATCGTGGTCGTATTTTTCCCGATTGCCATCAGTTCCGGATTGGTATCCAACATATTACGTCAATTCTGTGTAGTGGTAATTATCGCCACACTCCTATCCTTGGTAACCTCTTTTACCATCGTACCGCTACTATCATCGCGTTTCGGTAAACTAGAGAAAATTGAAGGTAAAAATGCTTTCGGCCGTTTCATTTTATGGTTCGAAAAGCAATTACATAAATTTACCGTTTGGATTACGGGAATTTTAAACTGGTCTTTAGACCACAAAGCAATCACCCTGGGAGGGACATTCCTGTTACTTATAAGCTCCTGCGGTTTAGTTGGTGGCGGGTACATTGGTACAGAGTTTTTCCCTAAAAGTGATAAAGGTGAATTCCTTGTTCAACTGGAACTTCCAAAAGATGCTTCTATAGAGCAAACCAATATAATAACGCAACAAGCGGAAGCCTTTTTAAAGAAAAAACCTGAAATCACACAGATGATTACCACAGTTGGACAATCAAGTGGTGACTTTGGAGGAACACAGGCTACGGCTTATAAAGCTGAAATTAACGTGAGGTTGGTTGACCGTAAAGACAGGGAAGATGCTTCGAACATTTATGCTACAAAAGTGAGTCGTGAGTTAGCGAAACAACTTCCAGGTGTTAAAGTTAAAACGGTACCGATTAGTATTTTAGGTATTGCCGAAAATGCGCCAATCGAATTGGTAGTCATGGGATCTGACTTAGACAGTGCCATGAAATATGCAAAGGGCGCAATGGCCGTACTACGAGACATTGACGGATCTGCCGAGGTAAAACTTTCTGTTGAAGATGGTAGTCCGGAGATCAATGTGCAGGTAGACCGCGATAAAATGGCGGCCCTTGGCCTATCGTTACAAACGGTGGGTGGAACCATGCAAACTGCTTTTAGCGGTAACACCGATGGTAAATTCCGTAAAGGTGAGTATGAATATGACATCAACATCCAATACCAGGCTTTCAACAGGCAGAATATTGAAGATGTTCGTAACCTGATTTTCATCAACGACATGGGTCAGCAAGTGAAGCTTTCGCAATTTGCAGACATCATTGAAGGATCAGGACCTAGTCAGCTGGAAAGACGTGACAAAAGTACATCAGTGTCTGTTAAATCACAATCTATCGGACGCCCAACGGGTACTATCGTAGCAGATTTCAGGGCTAAACTAGAACAACTGGAAGCTGATAAAAAGCTTGTAAAACCAGTAGGCGTAAGTTATGTTTGGGGTGGAGATGAGGAGAACCAAAGCGAAGGTTTCGGTACTTTAGGTATTGCCTTGTTGGCCTCCATTGTATTGGTGTATCTAATTATGGTTGCGCTCTACGATAGTTTTGTTTATCCATTCGTAGTTATGTTCTCCATTCCTTTATCAGTTATTGGTGCCTTACTTGCGTTAGCGTTAACCAATAATTCACTGGGTATCTTTACCATCCTAGGTTTGATCATGTTGATTGGATTGGTGGCAAAGAATGCGATTATCTTGGTCGATTTTACCAACCAGATGAAGGCCGAGGGCCGCGGTACAAGAGAAGCTTTAATTTTAGCTAACCACGCCCGTTTACGTCCTATTTTGATGACGACTTTAGCGATGGTTATCGGTATGCTTCCTATTGCTTTAGCGAGTGGCGCCGGTGCAGAATGGAAGAATGGTTTAGCCTGGGTAATTGTTGGTGGTTTGACCAGTTCACTGTTCCTGACACTGATTATCGTTCCGGTGATGTACCTGGTATTTGATAAAATTCTTGACCGTTTTGGTTTCAACAAAAAAACGAAGTCTATTGATGAGTTAATGGTTGAACCTTACCAACACAAAGAAGTAAAAGAATACGAATTAGACGAGGCTACAATTTAAGCATCGTCAATGAACAAGAAAGGCCCCTGAAAATAATTTCAGGGGCCTTTCTTGTTTTATAAGGAGGAATGATCCTAAATATGGATCGCTCTGTTCTCTGTTGCAGCCATGGCTGCTTCTTTGAAAGCTTCGGTATAAGTTGGATGTGCATGGCAAATTCTTGCAATGTCCTCTGCTGAGGCACGGAATTCCATTGCAACAACAGCTTCTGCAATCATATCAGCTGCACGCGGGCCAATCATGTGTACGCCTAAAATTTCATCAGTATTAGCATCAGCAAGTACTTTTACAAAACCATCTGTATCCATGCTGGCTTTTGCACGTCCGCTGGCTTTGAAAGGGAAAGAACCTGCCTTGTATTTTGTACCTTTTTCTTTCAACTGCTCTTCAGTATAGCCTACTGATGCAACTTCCGGCCAGGTATAAACCACGCCTGGAATAAGGTTATAATTGATATGGGGCTTCTGACCAGCTAAACGCTCGGCTACATAAACACCCTCGTCTTCCGCTTTATGTGCAAGCATGGCACCTTTAACCACATCACCGATCGCATAAACACCGGGAACGGAGGTTTCAAGATGTTCGTTTACCGGAATTTTATTCCCGCGATCTTCAGTTTTAATGCCAATGTTTTCTAAACCTAATCCTTCAGTGTAAGCCGTACGGCCCACAGCAACGATGCAGTAATCTGCGTCCAGGCTAATTTGCTCACCCTTGGCATTCTCGGCAGTTACCGTTACTGTATCACCTTTTACGCTGGCGCCGGTTACCTTGGTTTTAGTGTAGAACTCCATCCCTAAAGACTTCTTCAACACCCTTTGTAATTCTTTACCTAAGCCTGCGTCCATGGTACCGATAATGGCCGGTAAAAACTCGACTACAGAAACCTTTGTACCTAAACGTGCGTAAACCGAACCTAACTCCAGACCGATAACGCCACCGCCGATCACGACCATTGATTTTGGAACCTCTTGTAAGGTTAAAGCC
>NZ_JAZQNU010000183.1:0-3016 GCF_045627485.1 Pedobacter sp.
CCGTATTACAGAGTTTAAACACCTCACCGGACAAAAACATCATAAAACATCAGTTGTTTATGAATTTCCAACGGCCGAGGGAGATCCTTACTATCCTATTCCGCAGGCAGAGAATCAAGCCATTTATCAAAAATACAATAGTCTCGCTTCCAAAATAAAATCAACGCATTTTGTTGGCAGGCTGGCCACCTATAAATATTATAATATGGACCAGGTGGTTGCACAGGCATTGACGGTTTTTAAAAAAATTGCGAGTAAAGAAATATTGGTTAACTGATGTAAACCAAACTTGGACTTAAAGCTATAGACATGGAATTATGGGGTGGAATTGAATGCACAATAAATAGGGTAGGTGATCAATATTTTAACCAACTTGTTTATCAGGGGCATTATGATCGGAAAAATGATCTGAAATTGCTGGAAGAATTAGGCATCAAAAAACTAAGGTACCCTATATTATGGGAATACCATCAACCAGAACAACACCAGCCTTTACAATGGGGAGTTATCGAAAAGAACTTACTGGAACTTAAAGAACGAAAAATTGAGGTGATTGCCGGGCTCGTGCACCATGGCAGTGGTCCGGCTTACGTTAACCTGATGGACCAAAGTTTCGCTGAAGGTTTGGCGGCTTATGCAACCGAAGTGGCAAGGCGCTTTCCCTGGATAAACTATTATACGCCTATCAACGAACCATTGACCACAGCACGCTTCTGTGGGTTATATGGTTTATGGTATCCTCACGAATGTAATGCTGTTTCGTTTTTGCGTATTTTGTATAATGAATGTAAGGCAACCCTATTAGCGATGGAAGCTATCAGGAAAGTGAATCCAAACGCTAAACTCGTGCATACCGAGGATCTTGGCAAAATTCACAGCACCAGGCATATGCAATACCAGGCAGATTTCGAAAATGAGAGACGATGGATAGGCATAGATTTACTTAGCGGACGTATGGATTCTTCGCATCCTTTATGGAGGTACTGTATCGATAATGGCTTGACGGAAGAAGAACTTCAGTTCTTTACAGCGCATGCAATGCCACCCGATATTCTGGGTTTCAACTATTATGTAACTTCGGAGCGCTATCTTGATGAGCATACAGAGTACTACCCAGTCCAAACACATGGTGGAAACGGTAAAGAGGTATACGCCGATGTGGAAGCGGTAAGAACCCGAGAAGCTAAAATGGATGGTTTAACCAATTTATTGCGCGATGCCTGGAACAGGTTACATTTGCCACTAGCAGTAACTGAATGTCATCTGTTCTGTGGACGTGAAGACCAGATGCGTTGGGTTAAATCAAACTGGGACGCCGTAGCAAACTTGCAAAAAGAAGAGATTGTGGTGGAGGCTTTTACTATTTGGTCAATTTTTGGTGCCTACGGCTGGGACCGGTTATTGACCCATCCACATGGTAATTATGAAAACGGCGTGTTTGACGTTAGGTCTTTGGAGCCAAGACCGACTGCCCTTAAAAAGTTGGTAAAAAGTTTAGCTGTAGGAGCCGCTTATGAACACCCATTGCTTAGCGGAAAAGGTTGGTGGGAGCGGGAAAGTCGAATAATATATCCAAAAGCCATAATTGAAACTGCTTTTAAACCTGAAATTACGTCCCCCTTAATCATTGTTGGGGCTACAGGTACCCTTGGCAAAGCGTTTACCAAAATATGCCAGCAGCGTAATATTTTTCATATTGCATTAACTCGTGCAGAGCTCAACATGGTCAACCCAGCTCAAATAGCCGAAACGATCGAAAAATATAAACCCTGGGCCATCATTAATGCAGCAGGATTCGTGCGTGTAGATGATGCGGAGATTCAATTTGAAGATTGTTTTCAAAGTAATACAGAGGGGCCGGTTAAACTGGCAAAAGCATGTCAGCAATATGGAGTTAAACTCTTAACCTTTTCGTCAGATCTTGTCTTTGATGGTGAAAAGAAAGAGGCTTATACCGAAGAGGATGCGGTAAACCCCTTAAATGTTTACGGTGCAAGTAAAGCCATTGCAGAGCAAGAGGTGCTCGCCAATGATCCCAATGCATTAGTTATACGCACAAGCGCTTTTTTTAGTCCATGGGACAATTACAATTTTGTTTACTCTATACTTGATTTTCTCGGAAAAAAGGAGCGTGTTAAGGTAGCTGATGATGTGGTGGTATCACCAACCTATGTTCCCGATCTGGTGAATGCCAGTTTAGATCTGCTTATTGATGATGCAAATGGGATCTGGCACCTGGTGAATGACGGTACCGTCAGCTGGTCAGAATTAGCTAAAGAAGTGGCAATTCGTGGTAATTATAACGCTTCCCTGCTAGAACCACTGCCAGTAGCCGAACTCGGTTATCCTGCGGTAAGGCCAAATTATAGCGCCTTAACGAGTAGACATGGCTTGATCTTGCCATCACTGGATCATGCCTTAAATCGTTATTTTTCTGAAAGAAATGCTTCCTAATATGATGAAAATTAAAGAGCCTGTATTAAAAATATTAAATAAACGCTATGAACCATCCACGATGGTAGAAACGACTTTCGGTCGCTATAATCTGTCTTTTAAAACAGATGCTGAAGGACGGCCCATTTTGTTATTCATGGGGCAGAAAGATGAAAGTGGTAATATCAAAGGAGAGCGGTACGCACGTCGGCTAAAGATTTCTCCAATGGGGGAGGTTATCAAAGACCATTGGGAACATAAAGGAAAGGCCACATAATTCGTATAAATACGTAGGTGTAAACAGATGGTTTTGGAAAAGTACCTGTAATGATTTATTTGTAAACAAAATTGAGGAAGCACTGTCATAAAGATAGTTAATTAGGTGTTAATTAAAATTTAATAAAATGGACAGATCAGAAAATCCGCAACACAAAGAAGGGCCAATTGCCCGAAACATTGAGGAACAAACGGCAAAACTACCTTCCGATTTATTTTTATGGGCTGCCGTGGCCTCCATGGGCGTATCCCTGACTTTGAAATGTCTGGGTAAAAAACACAATGCCTTATTTATCGGCCAATGGGC
>NZ_JAZQNU010000184.1:0-7729 GCF_045627485.1 Pedobacter sp.
GAATTCAGGGCAAGCAGCATGAATCCTGGTTCAGAAAATTGTAGAATTTTGCTATCCGGCAAAGCGTAAAGGAGTAGAAGTAGCATAGGTGAAGTATTACGCTGAGTGTATATAGTATTACCCTTGTAAAATTTTGCTATCCGGCAAAGCGTAAAGGAGTTGAAGTAGCATAGGTGAAGTATTACGCTGAGGGTATATAGTATTACCCTAGTAAAATTATCCGGCCAAGCGTACAAGTAGGAGACAGCATGAATAACATAAACAGAAAGAGCCCGATTCGTAAGAATCGGGCTCTTTCTGTTTTATAGAGACCTTGTTATTTATTTTTCGAGGTTACTAATACTACAATTCCAGCTACAAGGATGATCCCGCCAGCATAGGGTGGCCAGTTTACGGTTTTCTCACGGTCGGCGGAGATTTGGATAGGGCCGGCATCAACGATCTTTTCCTTCTTAGTGTACGTAAAGCCGGTCCAGATTAACAGAATGGCTCCGATGACGATTAAAATTAGTCCTACGGTTTTGTTCATAATAGCGTTTTTTTTGTTGGGTAGCCATATTGTTTAGGGGCTTCCCGGGGTTAATACTATTCCTCTTCGAAGAAATCCTGTAAACCACCAAAATAGTGCTCATCAAGTCCAGCGGTAAATTCCTCATAATCTTCGTCAGGGATATTGGTCTGAACAAATTCCAGGGAAGTTCCCTTTTTATCAGGGTGCAGTTTAATGGTCACAATGGAAGGTTCATTATCCTCTCCGAAGTACCATTGCTGTACAATTTTTTTGCCAAAGTCAAATTCCAGGTTTTTACCTACAATATCGCCGTCCCAGAAAGAGAATTCTGTACCCGGTACATCCGTAAAATGCACTTCAGCGCCTGTCCACAGTTGAATACTCATTTCTTTGGTCAGGGCAAGGTATACCTCTTCAGGTGGCGCCGGAAAAGCATAATATTTTTTAAATGTCTTCATTTTAGTTCTTTTTGTTCCTTTCTACGAGGTTCCCGTATCTTTTTTATTTATTTAAAGGCGTTCAAGCCAGTAACATCCATCCCTGTAATCAGCAGGTGCACATCATGTGTGCCCTCATAAGTTACTACAGATTCCAGGTTCATCATGTGCCGCATAATGGAGTACTCACCGGTAATACCCATGCCACCGAGCATCTGTCGGGCATTTCGGGCAATGTCCAGTGCAATTTCCACGCTGTTTCTTTTTGCCATGGAAATCTGTTCGGCGGTAGCACGGTTCTGTGATTTAAGTACACCCAGGCGCCACACCAGCAGTTGAGCCTTTGTAATTTCAGTTACCATTTCTGCCAGTTTCTTTTGCTGCAGCTGGAAACCACCAATTGGTTTACCAAATTGAATGCGTTCTTTTGAGTAACGCAGGGCGGTATCATAACAATCCATGGCGGCACCTAATGCACCCCAGGCAATTCCATAACGGGCCTGGTTCAGGCAGCCTAAAGGGCCTTTTAAACCCCTTATATCAGGGAACATATTTCCTTTAGGTACTTTCACATTGTCAAATACCAGTTCGCCCGTTGCCGAAGCCCTTAAGCTCCACTTGTTGTGGGTTTCGGGGGTGGAGAAACCCTCCATGCCACGTTCTACAATCAAACCGCGGATTTTACCCGATTCATCTTTTGCCCAAACCACGGCGATGTCTGCGAAAGGCGCATTTGAAATCCACATTTTGGCACCGTTGAGCAAAAAGTGATCACCATCTTCTTTTATATTGGTTACCATACTGCCGGGGTCAGATCCATGGTCAGGTTCCGTTAATCCGAAACAGCCCATCATCTCACCGGTAGCCAGCTTAGGAAGGTATTTCTCTTTTTGTTCATCTGTACCGTAAGTGAAAATAGGGTACATCACCAGGGAGCCTTGCACTGATGCGGTAGAGCGGATTCCAGAATCTCCACGTTCCAGCTCCTGCATGAGGATGCCGTAGGCGATGTAATCTAAGCCAGCACCGCCATAAGCAGCAGGAATAGTAGGGCCAAAAGCACCAATTTCACCCAGTCCTTTAATCAGGTGTGAGGGAAAGGCTGCCCGTTGGGCGAAATCTTCTATAATCGGGCTTACTTCCCTTTTTACCCAGTCGCGCGCCGCAGAGCGGATCAGGAGGTGTTCTTCAGATAATAGTTCGTCCAATAAATAATAATCAGGCGCTTCGTAAAGGTCTTTTTTTCCAGATTTGCTCATTGCTTTTATTTGGTTTGCTGTTGATCGTGTATATGATTATGCCTCCATCTTTCACCCTGCACAAGCTGCTAAAATTAAATGGCTGTTTAAAAATTTAAATAGGCCAATTTGTAGCATTAGTTACGATCAAAGTTAATAATTTAGCGTTATGGGCAGCAAAAACCCTTCAAAAATATAAATTTGCACAAAGAACCAGGGAAATGTTAATTCAAACCGTCGCATTAAGAGATGTTAAATTTTTTGCTTTACATGGGTATTATGCTGAAGAGCAGGTAACAGGTAATCATTTTTTGGTGAGTATCACCGTTACTTTTTTGCCGTCAGAAGATACAGAAGCGTTACAGCATACCGTTAATTACGAGGTGCTTAATGACATCATGCAACAAGAAATGCAGCATACTCAAAAACTGTTGGAAACAGTGGTTAAAAACATGATGAACAGCACACTGAGTAATTTCCCTTTCTTGCGGACTGTAGAGGTTGGCATTAAAAAGCTAAATCCTTGCATGGGCGGAGAAGTAGGGCATTCTTTTGTGCAGTTACATTATACCGCACCCATACAAAGTGCATCGTATTTCACCTCCTTTTAACACAGAGATTTTACAATTCTTTACCTCGTATCGTGCCTTTGCAGTGATAACAACAAATAAAACCAAATTTTACAACTATTAACACCAAAACGATTACCAACACATGCCATATACTAAAATTACTTCTGCCTTGCTTGTTCAGATTATAGACGCTGTTGGTTCTTCCAATGTCTTCACCGACGAAGAATCGCTGGCTAACTATGCCCATGACGAGACAGAAGATTTAAAGTACTACCCAGAAGTCGTGGTTAAACCTTTAGACACTGCGTCTATCTCTGCCTTGTTAAAGCTATGTTCCGAAAACCATATTCCAGTAACTCCAAGAGGTGGCGGTACCGGTTTAAGTGGTGCTGCTTTGCCGGTATACGGCGGTGTACTACTGTCTATGGAGAAATTCAAGGCTATTATTGACATTGATACTGAAAATCTTCAGGCCACCGTAGAGCCAGGTGTGATCACCGAAGAATTTATCAACGCAGTAGGCGAACATGGCTTGTTATACCCTGTAGACCCATCAAGTAAGGGTTCGTGTTTCATTGGAGGTAACGTGGCCCATTGTTCAGGTGGCCCAAGGGTAGTTAAATATGGTACCATTCGCGAGTATATTTTAAACCTGGAAGTGGTATTGCCTACTGGCGAAGTGATATGGACCGGGGCCAATACCTTAAAATATTCGTCGGGTTACAACCTTACCCAACTCATGATAGGTTCGGAAGGTACCCTGAGCGTGGTTACCAAGATTGTAACCAAGTTGATTCCCAAGCCGGCACAAAGTGTGCTGATGCTGGCTTCCTTTACAGAAAATGAGGCAGCATGTGCGGCCGTTTCCGCCATTTTCAGGGCAGGAATCACCCCTTCGGCCCTCGAATTTATGGAACGTAAAGGGGTAGCCTGGGTAATCGAACACGACGATATCAAGTTTGACCTTAAAGACGGCGTTAATGCTTTTCTGCTTATTGAATTTGATGGCGATGATATGGACGTTATGTTTAACGACTGTGAAAAAACCAATATGGTGCTCGAGCAGTATAACTGTACAGACGTGCTGCTGGCAGATACTGCCGGTCAGAAAGAAGAGTTGTGGCGTATGCGCAGAACCATGGCCGAATCAGTAAAATCAAATTCTGTATATAAAGAAGAAGATACCGTGGTACCAAGAGCAGCCTTGCCTAAACTAATTAACGGCATTAAAGAAATAGGCGGCAGGTATGGCTTTGAAAGCGTTTGTTATGGCCATGCCGGCGATGGCAACCTGCATATTAATATTATCAAAGCAGGAATGAGTGACGAAGACTGGAAGAACAAACTAAAAGATGGCATTACCGAGATTTTCGAACTCACTGCTGACCTTGGAGGAACCATTTCCGGAGAACATGGGATTGGTTTGGTACAAAAGGACTTTATGTCAATTAAGTACAGTGAAATTCATTTAAACCTTATGCGCAGCATTAAAAATGTATTTGATCCTGCCGGGATTTTAAATCCAGGCAAGATCTTTAATGCTGTTTAACCAGGTTTCTGTTCTGCACCCTGAAGCTGTTCGAAAGCAATCATTTTGTTTCGTTCCGTTTCAGGGATGCTTGTCGCATGTTTACCCGCATAATTAAAGGCAACACAAACCGTTTTGCCTTTACTGCACACCACTTCCTGGCCACCTACGGTTTTCACGATGAGGTATTCCAGGTCGAAACTTGAATTCCCAATTCGGGAGGTGCGAACGTAAACGATAACTTTATCTTCTAAAAAAATAGGGGTGATATAGTCCAGAGAAGCACTTGCTATGACAACACCCGTTTTTTTCCAATCCCAGTTAATGGCGTGATGCCAGTATTTGGTCCGTGCAATTTCCAGGTAAGTAAAATAAACTGAGTTATTGGCATGGCCCATCATATCGAAGTCGGCAAACCGGGTCTCTACTGTCGTTTTATATTTATAACTGTCGAATGGGTTGATTATTTCTGCCTTTTTGTCTTGAGGTTTTGTTTTTGTACGCCAGAATGTCTTAAAAATCATAGAATGTGGACTTGGTATAAGAGTTGAATAAGCTGAATAAAAATAAAGAATTAAAAATTAACAATTAGATAGGAGGAAAAAGCTATGACACTTGTAAAATTCAACAACAGAACACGCAACACAGCACCTTATTTTAACAATGTATTTGACTCTTTGTTTAATGAAGCGCTAAATAAAAACTTTAACATCAATAAAGTTCCGGGTGTAAACATCCTGGAAACTGCAGATGAATATAAAATTGAAGTGGCTGCGCCAGGTTTAACTAAAGAAGATTTCCAAATCAACCTAAAAAAAGACACACTATCCATCTGGGCAGAGAAAAAAGGAGCTGCTACAGAAGAAAAAGAAAAAGATTATAGCCGTCGCGAATTTGATTTTAGTTCATTTGCAAGATCCTTTGTATTACCAGAATCAATTGATGCTGAAAAAATCAGCGCTGAATACTTGAATGGTATATTGACAATCACCATCGGTAAAAAAGACGTAAGTCAAGAACAATTCAAAGAGATCAAAGTATCTTAATTTTCTGAAGTGTTAAACAATTAAAAAGACCGGACATCATCACGATGATCCGGTCTTTTTTTTGCCTTGCCAACTGCCCGCGATTCGCTGAAAAAAAGAAGTGGCGCCTGTTTCGTACCAGACCATTATCCATAAATAAACCCGCTTCATCTTTGATGAGCGGGTTTATTATTTATGGGTAGAATATTATGAATTATAACCCAGAATTTTCAACACTTGTTTACTGTTTTGCTCTTCGCCAAAAACCTCAAAGTTGAAAGTCTCATCGCGGTTACGGCGAATGATTACGTGTTTCGGACTAGGCAACAAACAATGGTGTATACCGCCGTATCCACTTAACACTTCCTGGTAAGCACCCGTGTTAAAGAAACCCAGATATTGCACTTTACGGGTTTTAGGCATAAACACACTGTTCATGTGCGCTTCCTGGTTGTAATAATCCTGCCCATCGCAGGTAATACCACCAAGGTTAACACGTTCGTATTCAGCATCCCAGTTATTAATTGGCAATAACACATATTTCTGGTTCAATGCCCAAACATCAGGCAGGTTGGTAATGAATGAGCCATCAAGCATTAACCATTTTTCCCTGTCGTTTTGTTGTTTACGACCCAACACCTTATAAAGAATACCAGAAGCCTCAGCCACAGTGTATTTACCAAATTCAGTAATGATATCCGGTTCAATCACATCGTGCTCTGCACAGATTTCCTTAATCCTTTTCACAATTTCATTTACCATGTACTCATAGTCGAAATCGAAAACCAGCGAATCCTTGAAAGGCATACCACCACCAATATCTAAAGTATCGAGCTCAGGGTTGATCTTTTTAAACTTGCAATACAAGGTAACATATTTCTCCAGCTCGTTCCAGTAGTACGGGCTATCCGTAATACCCGAGTTGATGAAGAAATGTAACAGTTTCACCCTGAAATTAGGGTTAACCGAGATCTTGTTGTTGTAAAAATCGATCACGTCTTCCATTCTTACGCCTAAACGAGAAGTATAGAATTGTGAATCCGGTTGTTCCTCAGCAGCAATCCTGATCCCCAGGTTACATGGCGTATCCAATTCGATCTCGTCGTCGTACAAATTGAACTCTTCTTTGTTATCTAATACAGGAATGATGTTTTTATAGCCATCATGCAGCATATCGATAATGTATTGCTTGTATTGGTAGGTTTTAAAACCATTACAGATCACGGTAATGTTTTTATCTACTGCACCTTTTTTCTCCAGGGCTTCAATCATAGGCATATCAAATGCCGATGACGTTTCCAGGTGGATGCCATTTTTTAAGGCTTCTTCTACGATATGACGGAAGTGGGAACTTTTGGTACAGTAACAATATTTATAGTCACCTCTGTAATTGTTTTTCAAGATGGCTGTTTGAAACAATATTTTGGCCTGTTGAATCTTTTTACTGATCATGGGCAGATAAGTGAAACGTAGGGGCGTACCATAGGTTTCAATCATTTCCATTAAGTTGAGGTCCTGAAAGTATAATTCATCGTCTATAATGCTATAGCCTTCTTGCGGAAAACCTACACTTAGATCAAGAAATTCGGAGTAACTCTGCATTTTTTATATTTTTGAACAATTATTAAAGGTATAGCTAATTAAAATGAGTTAATTTTGGGGCAAATATAAACCTTTTATAAAACAACAGCCGTAATTTTTTTTATGACACGAATATTAAAGGTAATAGAGGTAAAATCGGAGATCGGAGCAGGCACGCGTGGCGCGAGTCTGGGCGTAGATGCGATTAAAATTGCGGCGTTGGACTATGGAAGCAGGTTTTTTAAGAAACATCAATCTGTAGAAGTTCCCAATGAAAACCATTTGCTGCTGGAAAGTAGCGGCAGTCCCTTTGCCAAGCGCATTTCGGGCATTCTAACCATGGTAGAAAGGGTACACGATGTTATTAAAGACACGCTAGAAAATAAGGAATTTCCAATGGTGCTTTCTGGCGATCACAGTACGGCAGCAGGTACCATTTCAGGCATAAAGGCGGCGTTTCCGAAAGCAAGGTTAGGCGTAATCTGGATTGATGCACATGCTGACCTGCATTCGCCTTATACCACACCATCGGGTAACATGCATGGCATGCCGCTGGCCATGGCGCTTGACGAGGACAACCTGGATGAGAAAGTGAACAAGCTTGACCAGGAGACCATTAATTATTGGTTTCAGCTTAAAAACGTGGGAGATATTGCACCGAAGATCACCTACCGCGACCTGGTTTTGATCTCTACACGTGATATGGAGCCGCCAGAAGAGCGCCTGGTAACGAAGAATAAAGTGAAAAATATTACCACAGCCGACCTGAGAAAGCGGGGTGTGGAGCGGGTTGTGATTGAAACGATGATGTATTTAGATCATTGCGACCTTATTTAT
>NZ_JAZQNU010000185.1:0-27490 GCF_045627485.1 Pedobacter sp.
CCAAACGGTAATCACTTTCATCGCAAACTGCGGCAACTGAGTTCCAGAATTCCTGTGTATTGCTTTGGTAGGAAACATCGTTCAGCATGCCCACAATTTTCCCTTCTTTGATCTCATAAAACAGCTGACCGCCAAATTGGAAGTTATAACGTTGCTGATCAATAGAGAAACTACCATCGCCAATGATGTAAACCCCTTTTTCGACATCTTTAATCATATTGTCTACACTTAACTTTTCCTTTCCAGGTTGTAGTGAAATGTTTGGCATACGTTGGAATTGAACATCATCCCAACCTTGTGCATAACAGCAACCCTGAGATTCGTTTAAACCAATGATGTGGGCCTGGTCTCTGGTAGCCTGATAGTTTACCAATATACCGTCCTTAACAATATCCCACTTCTTGCATTTCACCCCCTCATCATCATAACCTACTGCACCAAGTGAGCCCACCTGTGTTTTATCGGCAACTACATTCACTTTCTCATTTCCAAACTTGAAGTTTTTGGAGCGCCATTTATCCAGTGTCAAGAAACTTGTTCCTGCATAATTTGCTTCATAACCCAATACCCTGTCTAATTCTGTAGGGTGCCCTACCGACTCATGAATGGTTAACCACAAATGGGAAGGATCGAGGATCAAATCATATTTGCCTGGTTCTACTGATTTTGCTTTTATTTTTTCGGTCACATTCAAGGCGGCAGATTTTACATCTTCCAGCATGTCATAACGACCTTTGTATCGGGTAACAATACCTGATACCTTGTGCTCAGGTGCTGCGTTCAGGTATTCATAACCTAAACCAGAAGGGGAGCTTAATGAATTTCTGGTTTTGAATTTCCCCGAAGCACGATCAATCCGCGTTACGTTAAACGATGGGTAAATACGGTGTACATCCTGGTCAATATAAGACCCATCAGTGGATGCAAAATATTTTTGTTCGTTTACTGAAAAGATAACGGAATTGACAAAGTTTGCACCATTTTGCAAGGCCACATCATTCACTTTCATTAACAAGTCTACTTTCTCTTTTACAGGGACTTCAAAGGAATTAATTTCTAAAGGCGTTTTCCAGCTTACTTCACCATAACCTTTCTGGGGGGCTAGCTGCACAGGCTCTCCCTGAATTTTAGCATTGGCTTTCGCTACTGCAACTGCCTGTTCCGCAGCTTTGGCAATGCCATCTTTAGTAACATCATTAGTTGCAGCGAAACCCCAGCAACCGTTTGCCAAAACACGAATACCTACGCCATACGATTCGGTATTAGAAATTCCCTGCACCCTCTTTTCGCGTGTGGCGACAAACTGATTCAGGTAACGGCCAATGCGAATGTCGGCATACGACGCCCCTTTGCCTCTGGCTGCATTTAATGCAACATCTGCGAGTTCCTTTTTAATTTTTACATCTACCCCATCCAATGCTTGTAAGGGGTCAATGGAATTCCCGAAAGCCGGGAGGTTGGGAAGCAATAATGCCCCCATGCCCATTCCAGTTAAGTAGAGAAAGTCTTTTCTTTTCAATGTGAATTAGTTTGGTTCAGTTAAATAATAGACAATTTAGTTAATTGACTTGATAATTTAGAATCCGGTCTTGATTTTAGGCCTATGAATTAATTTTGTTACGAAAGAATCTTGCTTCGTACCACAAATAACCTGCAGCCAGCAGAAAAAAAGCAAAATACCACCATACAGAACTTGTCTTTTGTACCATTTTAGTGCTTTCTAAAGTTTTTGAGCCTTCATTTTGTTCCATAACATGGGCCATGTTTTGCTGAAGTTTATAATATGACCTGCTGTTAGCCCAATTACCAGCATCAAACACATAAAACCAGGCAGGCGCCTTGTTAATATAAGTAATATTCCAACCGGCATTGCCTGGCCAGAAATAAGTATCCCATTGGAATGGTTTTTCCATGTTCTGACGCAGCGCCAACTTATCGCCATCCACCGTAACGATTGGCATCTGACTACCTGTAGCCTGCGCCACCAGCATACGGGTTTTAGTGCCAACCACAGGATACTTGGGCAGAACCTGCCAATCAATGTCCACTTGTTTCTTCCTGCCCCCTGTTTTTATTAATGCTGACCAGAAGTCGGCATAAGCTACCTCTTTACCTTCAAGTAATAAATTATAGGAATCTGGAATTGCAGTAACCACTACCTTACCGCGACCATTTAAGCGCGTGAGCCTTGCTGCTTTTGCTCTCATGATCATACCGAGTCCGGCTTTAATTTCAGCATTAATGGCCGCTTTTTCACCGGCACTTAGGCTGCCCCAGGTTTCTTCATCGGTAACCACCAGATCGGTGTTTTTTAAAACGGCAGTACTGATGGTGTTTACAGAAGTTTGGGCAGTATTCAGGTAATCTGTGCTGTATTTATCTTTACTAATCTGTGTTCTGAAAATAACAGGATACTTACGCTCATATAGCCAGTTTTTGAGAAACTTGTATTCAAAATCCGGAAAAGAGGCGAGCATTAAAACACGCATAGGGCTTTCCTGCTGCAGGTCAAAAGGTACGGGTTCATTAGCGAGTGTATCACTACCACTTAAGGCCAATACCTGATAAATTGCTCTTCCGCTTAAAGGAGGTCTGGTTTTGAATGAAAACCTGGTTTCTTTTCCTGGGCTAATCTTTAATGAATCCAGGTGTACACCCAACCCTTTTAATACCAGTTTTACCGGCTCTTTTCCCGGATGATGGTAAGTTCCCTGTAGCAATAGGTCTTCTGTTTGGTTAATTTTATGCTTCCAGTTCGCCACGATCAAGCCGGTTGGCTTATCTGCAGGGTGATAATCTATTTCATAATCCTTTAGTTCTTGCAACTGACTTTCGTCAAGACCGTAGCCGTACAGTTTAATTTTTTTAATTTCGGGACGTTCCTTGAGGAACAACATCAGGTCGGGAATATATTCTGCTGTGCCCTTTAGCGCTTTCTGTAATGATTTGTCGCTGGTATACACCTGGCGATCTGTAGGCACCGAACTTGTTGGGGTACCAGCTGTTAAAAAAACAATCTCCTGTGGTAATGTTTTTGTTTCCGATTGATAGGTAATTGGATATAAAAGGAAATAAAAACTGGACACAGCCAGCACGCTGGCGAGCATTCGCCAGCCCATGCGTGATTTTAGTGGCCGCAGATATTCCTTGATGAGGAGAAAAACACCCAAAGCGATACACATAAAAAGGGCAACCTGTTGTTCCATCATTAAGGTTTCATTTGATTGAGGTGGTTAAAATATCTTTGATAAAGAGCCGAAGCTGGTGCCGCAACTGGTTGTTGAGGTTTAGACAGCACTGCTGGCATTAACTTAAGGATGGCTTTTTGCACGCCCTGAATATCTGTTGACACTACTTTTTTTGCATCACGTACCTTCCTTAATTGTTTCAGTGCCAGCAGGAAAGTTGCCGGATGCGTTGCTGCAGCCACAACCATCTCTTGCTCTGCGGACCGCAAGAGGGTGTAATCTGCGGATTCAAAACTTCGACCGGTTTTACGTTTTTCTAAAATTCCTAGTGTTTTCTGAAGTAACACAGTTTTTTGCGAGACCTCTGTGTAGGTGGTTTTCCGAAGTGGTGTTACAATTTTATCCAGTTCGCCTGAAAGGCGTTTTTCTTCTTTTAAAGGCGGCATCTTCACCGATGTTTTGGCTACATAGGCCCTCGATTTTTGTTGAAGGTCTTTGAATAAGCGAAGTGCTTTGTATTCATAAGGTAAGGCTTCCTGAGGTTTGAAAGTACGCAACCGCAGCTCCGAATTCCACATTTCCGTCAATACTGCTTTTAGTTGTGCTTTTAATTCCGGTTCAAAAAAGGTTGCGTCTTCCGCTACATCATGGTTATGCGAGTAGCTATCCATAATGGCTTTGGTATCTCCAAATACTGGGGTTGCGCCATGGTCGTGGCCATCATGGTCATCATGATCGTCGTGTCCACTCCCTTCTTCTGGGCCAATTTCTCCCTCTGATTCCTCGCCTAAGAATTTACCATATCTTAAACGTAGTAGCTTTTGGTCGATGCCCAGATTGTTGCTTCGGTCCTTAAATACTTGTTCAGTGATCGTTGATTTTTCTTTCAAAAGTTGTTCGGTGTCAATAATAATCTGACGCTGGCTTCTAAAATACTCTGGCACCAGGTTTAAACCATTCGCCATACCTGTCATACTCATCAATTCAGCCGTATCAACCATGGAAACAAAATGAACTTCCGACCGGCTGCTTTGTCCCCGGGTATCAAAGGCCTGTACGAAGAAATACAATTCGTCGCCTGGTTTTAAACCTAAGGTCCTTAAATTAAGCACCTGGTTCAGCTGCATCTTTGTTTGTTTGTTGAAGGAGGAATTAAACGGAATCTTCTTTTCGGTGAAACTTACACCCTCTCCTTTTCCACTGGCCATGGTTACCGATATAAATGCATTGTTAACACCATAATCATCTTGCAGGGCTACTTTTAAATTTACTTGTGGCAGCTGCCCATAGTCAATAATGGTTCGTGGCTTTGGACTATTTACTTTAATACGGACAGGCAAGTCATGAATCAAGTCTATCTGATACAAGTCGGACTTTACTCCACCAATATTTATTTGATAAAAACCCGGACGACTGAGCTTCCGGCTTAACTTAAATACAGTGCCCGATGTATCAGCTGCATTGATAACCACCGTTTCCTTTTCATTAAAAATAAAATTAATATTATCTAAAGGCACCGAAGTATTGATTTGCCAGTCGACCTTGGCATCCATTTCAGCCCTGATATTTAATAAGGATTGTTTCTTTACTGACAGGCCGGTGTAGGCCGGCGGTGTGATGTTAACAAGTACAGCCGTTACCTTTGGTGGTACCTTTTCTTTGACCGGAATCGCATCTGCTTTGCTGGTATTTGCTGTAGCCGGATCAATGCTACTTTTATGACGCTGGAAGTTTAACACCCAGCCAGCTACAAAGATCATCAGGAGGACAAAACCTGTATAGAGCAGCTTTCTATTCAACTTTTCAGGCAGGTCAAATGCAGGCAGGTTTGCCATAATCTTTTGCTTCTGAAGCCTTTCCAGCATGGAAAGCAATTGTTCCTCTTTATACAATAAGGCAGTGCTTTCTTCGAGTTCCGGATAGCGCTGGTCGAGGTACCGGATTACGGTGTATTTGGTTACTTTCCAATAAGGACGCCAATACGTCAAAACCGCAAAACAGGCGATGAAAATTGGCAATAGCACCCAATCTGGCGATTCAAACAGGTAAATAGCAATGTAAAATAAAACAAGCGCTATCGCCAGGCCAGCGCCCAACAGAAAGAGGAAGTTTAAAATAACCCACTTTCGTTTTAAATCAACCAGGGAATTAACTTGTGTAGCCCTCATACAGCAGATTTATTTTTATTACGAATGGACAATATTCTTTCCAAAACAAATACTAACCAGGCCATTAGCCAGATGAGTGGACTTAAAGGCTGCTTAAGGTCTACCTGATCTGCTGTGGCACTTTGTTTTACAGGTAACGCCAATTTCTGGCTTGATGGCAATATTCTCTGGTCGGCATCGTGGCTTTCAAACCCAAAATCCACCTCCTTGGAAGTATCACCGAAAACTAATGGCATAAGCCGCTTAACGAATTGTTCATTCCAGACAAAATCTGTCCATTGCGGATCAAAACGTGTGTAAAATAAATATTCATTTAATCCTTTTGTGTGCTGAAGCGATAACAACGGATCACCAAAACCATCGGTCCAAAGGCTATGCGCTTTCGTTATATGCTCAGGCGCTTGAATTCTTTTGTTCAAGTTGATTGCCTCTCCACCTACAGCCATTGATTCGTTATCGAAAATGATAAAACTCTGTAGCTGCTTTGTTTTCCCTTGTGCATAACTAAAAACCGTAGCACCTTTTTTCCAGGCACTTTTCAGGATGGGATCAACGGGGCTGTCTGCTAACCAAAATACAAGGTCGGGCTGCAGTTGCTCAAAGTTTGCTTTATTCCAGGGTTTCACCAGCACGTTGCGTTCAGAAAAACCTGCTATGGCGTCAATCGCTGCGTTAATGAATACTTTATCTTCAGCGTACCCGGATTCGTGGACCAGGATGTTGATGCTGCCCGTGTCGGCCGCTAAAGTTTTATAATAGGTAGCTAAAGGTGAAGACTGCGCTTCAAAAGTTTTGCCATATGATGTGATTGTCCAGCTACTCAAGGTATCACTTCTATGAATAAACCGGTGCTGCAAGTCATATGAAACTTTCGGCAAAACATCACTAAGCTGGTTCATCCGACGATCGCTATACAAATACACCTTATAATCTTTGGGTAAAGTGCCATTTAGTTGCTTCAGCAATGCGGTATGTAAATGGACATTGGGTAAATCAGGGGTCTCTGTGAGGGTATCTTTCAAACTGAGTTGTTCAAAACCCATGCTAAAATCACGAAGTTCGTATCCTGCTTTCAACAAAGAATCAATGGTAAACCGGTTTTCTTTATATACAAGTGGAAGATCTGCTTTGTCCATTAACACCCATCCATTTTGGTCCCCTCCATTCATTTTATTTTCTACCACAGGTTTAGCAATTAGGAATGCCAATAGCAGGATGAGCAAACAGCGCAACAAGAAGAGCAGCCAGTCAGTTAGCTTCAAGCTTTTAGAACTTTTCCTGGAACTTACACCAAGCAATGCAATACTCCCGATTTTCAATACACTTCCCTGATTTACTTTCCACAGGTGGATTAGCAGCGGAATGAGTAATCCTGCAGCAGCTAATAAACCTATGGGATACAGTAATTCCACGCCTTATACTTTTAGTTTGTTACGTTGGTTTAAGAAATCTCTTAGGGCCTGGTCAAGGGGAACATCGGTATTTAACATCCTGTAAAAGATATGGCGATCCAGTAATTTCGTCCTCGTCTCGGCCATATAAGTTTCCAGGTTCTTTTGATATTCGGCCCGTGCCTGATCCTGGTTGATCTCTATGGAAGCACCCGTTTCAAGGTCTTCAAAGTGGTCATAACCTTTATAGTTAAGCTCAAACTCATTTGGAGACATCAGGTGAAATACAATCACTTCATGCCTGGTATTTAAGGTCTCCAATAATTTCAAAAGTTCGCCGTCAGCTTCATACATATCCGTAATGAAGACTGCTAATTCTCGTTTTTGGGTACCTGCATATAAGGTTTTATAATGGACGGGATTTGTAAATGTGCCACCAGCCTTCAATTGTTCTAATTGATGGAACAATCGTGACAGGTGCTGAAAATCTTGTTTAGCAGCCAGAGAAAATATACCTGACGCTTCAAAAACATACAAACCAATGGCATCACCCTGCAAATTAGACAAATAAGCAAGAGATGCCGCAAGGTGCCTTGCATAATCCAACTTGGAAAAATCACCGTCTTTGTGGTTCATGGAGGCGCTGCCATCAATTAGAAAACGAACCGATATATTCGTTTCAATTTCAGATTCCCTGATGTAATAGCGATCAGAACGTGCGAACATTTTCCAATCCAGAGACCGCAGGTCATCACCGGGCTGATAGCTCCTGTACTGGCTGAATTCAAGTCCCTGACCTTTAACCGTGCTTTTATTGATGCCGCGCATGAAACCATCCACAGTCATTTTAGCGGACAGTGAAAGGCTTTTTATGGCCATCAACACTTTTGGATCAAGGAGTATACTCATTTTTATAGATTGACGCTCGGCCTGGTAACCACTTTAATTAACTCGGCTGTTACGTCATCGGCGCTCACCTGCTCGGCCTCAGCTTTAAAATTCATCAGTATTCGATGGCGCAGCACTGGATAAGCCATAGTTTGTAAATCGTCCATGATAACTGCATACCGTCCATGAAACAAGGCCCTGGCTTTAGCTGTTAATATCAAAGCCTGACCTGCCCGAGGTCCTGCACCCCACCGTACCCACTCTTTAACATAGTCACTAGTGCTAGTATCCGGACGGGTAGACCTGATGAGATTACTCACATAAGCAACCAGATCGTCGCTGATACTCACCTCCCGGGTTAATGCTTGTAACTGTATAATTTCTTCTTTTCCAATAATCGGAAGTACCTTTTCCGCCTTAGCTCCTGTAGTACGAGAAAGGATACTTGTTTCCTCTGCTGCACTTGGGTAACCTATCTTAACATATAATAAGAATCGATCCAGCTGGGCTTCTGGCAAAGGATATGTTCCAGCCTGCTCAATTGGGTTTTGGGTAGCTAAAATGAAAAATGGACGCTCCAGGGGATAGGTTTGCCCCGCATAGGTAACCTCAAACTCCTGCATGGCTTCAAGTAATGCAGACTGTGTTTTTGGTGGCGTCCGGTTAATTTCGTCGGCCAAGATGATATGGGCAAATATAGGCCCTTGATTAAATTTAAAAAACCTTTTGCCGGTTACGTGATCCTCTTCGAGTATTTCCGTACCAATGATATCTGTTGGCATTAGATCTGGCGTAAATTGTATCCTTCGGAAGGAAAGGTCCAATGCCTGAGACATTGTTCTTACCATGAGGGTTTTTGCCAATCCGGGTACTCCTTCTAAAAGACAATGTCCGCCGGCCATTAATGCCACTAACATTTCTTCTATAACTACGTCCTGACCAACAATTACCTTCTGAATTTCTTGCTTTAGCAAAGATATTTTATGAATAAGCGTTTTTAAGTTTACTTCTGAAATTTCCAATGCCATATTTTAGGGTGAGGTTAGCTATTGGACTTCAATATAGGAGATAGGAATGAAAATTAAGGCTGCAAACAAATATTATCAAAAAAATTACATGAATTGATAGCGAAAAAACGCCTTATATTAAAAAATGAAGCTATTTTACACCATGCAACGTTCTAAATTCACCTTTGCTAGAATAAAATACACGTCAGGAAACTGGGATACAGATCAACGTATGCCCGCAAACTTGTTGAATTCATTATTGGAATACACTACTATTCCAATCAATCATGAAGAAAAGATCGTGGAACTAAGTAGTGGCGACTTGTTTAAGTATCCTTTTTGTTATTTAAGCGGACACAAACTGGTTCAGTTTAATGCGCAGGAAGCTGCAAATTTCAAAAAGTATATTAATAACGGTGGGTTTGTTTTTGTAGATGATTGCAATCATGATATTGATGGTTTGTTTGCCAAATCCTTTGAAACGCAAATGAGCAACTTATTCGGCCCGCAGGCACTCCGGAAAATTCCTAATAACCATGAGATTTACAATGCTTTTTTCAAATTTGAAAAGGGACCGCCCACTACTTCCTTTGAATTAAATGGCTGGGGAGACGATTTAGTTCATGATTACCTGAAAGCCATTGTTGTGAATAACCGCATCGGCGTATTATACAGCAACAAAGATTATGGTTGTGAGTGGGATTATGACTTTCGCAACAAGCGATTCCTCGCAGAGGATAACACCAAGTTCGGTGTCAATATTATATTATATGCAATGGGGGTTAATAATTAACCCCCATTTATCATTACTTCTTATTCTTTACATATTTCTCTAACCAGGAATCCTGCTCCCAGAAAGTATGCAAGATGGATTCACGGCTTCTGTAACCGTGAAATTCTTTCGGTAATAATACTAGTCTTACCGTACCACCATGTCCTTTGATAGCGCTATATAAACGCTCGCTCTGAATTGGGAAAGTCCCTGAGTTCTCATCATCAATACCATGCGTAAGCAACAACGGCGTTTTTATTTGGTGCGCATAGTTAAATGGCGACATGCGATTATAAACCTCTGGTGCCTCCCAGAATGTTCTAGCCTCTACCTGGAAACCGAATGGTGTTAAAGTACGGTTGTAGGCACCACTTCGCGCAATTCCAGCAGCAAATAGTTTGGTATGTGCAAGCAAATTAGCCGTCATAAAAGCACCATATGAGTGCCCACCAACAGCAATGCGGTTTCTATCCGCCACTCCCATATCAACAACATGATTGATTAAAGCGGTAGCATTATCTTCAATCTGCTTAAGGAAAGTATCATTTGGTTCTTCCTTGCCTTCGCCAACAATAGGCATATCTGCCTGGTCTAAAATGGCATAACCTCTGGTTACCCAAAATACAGGCGAACGGAATGCCAGTCGTGTAAAACGGTAAGGTGAACCCTTAACTTGACCAGCTGCCGCAAGACTTTTAAATTCACGAGGATAAGCCCAGATCAGCACTGGTAATGTACCATCTTCTTTTTTATAACCTTTAGGCAAATACATCGTGGCTGTAAGTTTAATACCGTCAGCTCTTGGATAGGATAATAATGTTTTCTGAACACCCTGCAAAGAAGGATATGGATCTGCAAAGTCAGTAAGTGCCTGCTCAGTTTTTTGATTGAGGTTTAAAGCGAATACATTAGGTGTTTCGGTTACAGATTCACGTGAAAAATAGACTGTGCCGGTATTGTTAAAAAACACTGGTTCTTCATAGTAAGGAGCTTTTGATTTAAAAATGGTATCCTGTTTATTGGTAAGCATGTTCCATTTCATGATAAAAGGACGATCGCCTAAGGCTGATGCACCAGTTCCCATAGTGAAAACAACACCTTTATTGGCCTTATCGAATAATAATACTTTCGCTGCATAAGGACCTTTACCGTAAACAAAACGCCCTGGATCAGTATACGTATCTTCGGAGGAACGGTTTGCCAGTACCTTGATCACTTTTCCGTTATCTGGATTAATGAGGGTCATCACTGATTTACGGTCTTTTCTCCATCGCTCTTCAACAATAGCATAAGACGCATTTCCCCATTCTACTCCCGCATACCTGTTGGCCATAGAAAAAAGTTTTTTTGGCGTCTGATTAAAAGGCGCATCTAAGGTAAAAATAGCATCACGCACGGCCGCTTTAACGTTTGGATCACCTTTATCCTGTGCTTCTGCCCAAACCAGGGTTGCCGGTTTGTCACTACGCCATTCGTATGACCTCGGCCCAGTGGCTATTGCATCAAAACCTGTAGGCAATTTTTCCGCCAGCGGAGCCTTAAACAATTCTTTAACTATTTCGCCCTGCTCATTTAAAATATTGGTATTAACCGGGAAATAATAAATTGGAACCAGGTAAGAATAAGGTCTCACAACTGTTTGAACCATTAAGTACTTGCCATCTGGCGCATAGGCAGCATTTTTATAAATTGCTGGTGTACCAATATTGGTTGCTGTACCGTTTAAATCCACCAGTTTTAACTGCGAACTTAAGTAATACTCCATTAATTGCTGGTCGTAATCATTACTTAACAAATTCTGATACGTTCTTGACGGGGTAACTATTCCCAAGTTTTCCTGCACTACCGGGCCATTAGGCACCGGGTTAGGCTTTGGTTGTTCACCTCTATTGCTCACAATAAACTGCACCAGTAATTGTTTACCATTGGGATGCCATTGTAAGGTCTTTCCATAAGCATCATTCAGGAATTCTCCAGCTAATTTTGTGGCTTTGAAGTTAACCACATCGGCCAGCCATAATTCCACACCTTTTAAACTTTTATGCGTAAAAGCAAAGTGATTTCCATTAGGGCTCCAACTAATATTAGTCATATTCAGGTCTTTAGGCAGACCAGTTAGGGTATGTGTTTTTCCGGTTTTGACTTCTTTAATTACCAGGCTGTTGTATAAGCCAGACACCTCACCCTCGGTTGAATTATTGATTGGGTTGATCCTTAAACCTGCTAAACCAATTATCGGTTGAGAAACCTGTTCTATAGACTGGTAACCGGGCGACTGCAGCAAGAGCATTAGTGATCCTGAGGAATTGAACTGTACTGTTGGACTGGTTGCGGCATCAACCAGGTCAACAATACTTTTAGGTGGTAACTGATAGGTCAGGTTTTGCTGGGCCTGGACCGATAAGGATACCGTACCAATTAAGAGTAAACTGAGTAGATTCTTCTTCATGTGTGTGTTTTATTTCGACTTTGATGTATACAATTGATTAAATAACATTTTAAAGGTACCATGTGCCTGGGCACGAAAAGTGATTTCGGGTCCGAAAGCGTATAACTGTCCCTTTCCAACAGGTGCTACAAATGCAGCCACACCGCCTTTCAGGTGATTTTGGCCCCAGGCCCAGCCGCTTCTTAAGGCATCCTGTTGATCAAACCAGGCGAGTGGAGTAATTTGGGTGCCGCTTTGATTGGTTAACCTGAATACTGGACTGTTGTTAAACACCACGTCAACCTGCGCAGGTATACCATAATTCGCTTGCTGAAGGGTATCGACATTCAACCGTAGAATACTGCCAGGGATATAAAACTGATCCGCTTTCACCTTTGAAAGTGCATTTTCCACTGGAACACCTAAATGATAAGCTAAAGTAGTTGCACTTCCAACAGTAACTATGTTGCCGCCATTTTCCATAAATTCCTTCAGGCGGGCAATGGAATGATCAGCAGTTAGGCTTCCTAACATATGGCGATATTCTTTTGGAATCGTCTCCGCTTCAGGCTCCCTGCTTCTTCTTACACCTGGGGTATTTCCAAACCCCGGAATACCATCGCTAATAAACAGGATGACATCATATTTAGCTCGCAGGTTACCTTTATCAATATCCTGAGGGTAAACCAGCTGGTAAGGAAAATTGTACTGTTCCATCATCCACCTTACCCAGCCAGAGGGCATAGAACCGCCATACTTATCAAACAAGGCAATTCTACCCAGTTTGATACGCTCCATCGCTGCAGGGACCTGCTTTGATGTATAGGCTTGTGTGCCAATCGATGCACCTGCTTTTTCCAGTATGGCTTTCCCTTTCATACTTACATAGAAAGAACCAGATTTAAATTCAGCATGAGGCTTAGTTAAACGGTACACTTCCACCCCATTTTTTAACAGGTCATTCACCGCGATAAAGGCATTATTCACCGTCGGACTTAAAATATACCCTGCGTTAGAAGAATTCACTGTTTGAATAGGCGGCTCCTGTAGCTGGCCATAAGCAATACGTTCGAAAGGGCCATTGAATTCATCCAATATACGGTCGAACTTAACACCCATTTGAAACGCAAGTGTCCAGCCTGCAGCATCATATGGCCGTACAGGGGGACCACCGGGATACTGAAAGTCGTTTGGGTGATCCTGCGGTTCAAACATGTCCATTACATGTGGCCGGAAGGCCTGATTTGTTTTCACCACATATGACCCTGCAGGATATGATTTCCCATCCACCGTGAAGGGCCCGGTGGCTTTGTGAATTAAAATACCCGACTTGATTAATGCATTAACAAACTTTACTGCTGTTGGAAAGTCAGGCTGATCAGCAGAGATCACATAACCTCTTGCGTCGCGCAAGGATTTATCCTGATAAACACGATCATAATATTTTAGTGGGATTGGCCCTTGTTCAAGACTATCGCTATCATAAGCTTTCTGTAAGGCTGCCGTGTGTTTAGGCATGGAGGTCCAATTATCGGTGCTCCCTTTCTGTATGGCATTTCGTCCCATCACATAAATATTATACAGTAGCTGGTCTCTCTGCCTACTTGCATAATCAAGGATACCATAGTTTAAAGAAATAGAGTAGTCAATAGACTGCCTGAATTTCCATGGTTGCGGGGTAACAGGAAAAGGTGTCGCATTACTTGGAATCAGCCTTTGTGGTACGAGTGGAATAGAGGATGGTGTAGGGTGTCCGGTAATTTCTGTCAAAATGCCAATCATGTTATGAAAATACGGTGTTGTTCTTAACCCACCGTTCCACCATGTTGAATAAACAGATCCGCTTAATCTGGTATACCCCGGTTTACCTTCCGCATTTAAACGGTTTATCATGGATGCAGCAACACCATCAATACCAGTAATTAACAAAGGATCATAAACAAAATTGAAAGGATCACGGTATGGAGGACCCGCCACTACCGCTCCTGCCGGGGAAGTCTGATGGTGGTTATACACGATCTGTGGCATCCATTCAATATATTGCTGACGGGAAATATTAGTGCTTTCCTTCATGTTATTCATGTAGAAATCACGGTTGTTGTCATGACCAATGTATTTCTGGTATAAACGGGGAATGTTCATGTTACGCTTCGTCACATCTTTCTCCATCATATACCAGTCTGACATTAATTCTTGTCCGTCGGGATTTACCTGTGAAAGTAAAACAATCACATTGTCAAGGATCCTAGTAGTCTCTTGGTCGTTACTGTTTAGTAAACGGTAATATAATTCAATAAGTTGTTGTGTGGCTACGGTTTCATTGGCATGCAGACCTCCGTCTATCCAAACTACAGCTTTTCCTTCCTGCGCAAGTGCCCGGGCCTGATCGTCGCTCAAACCTTCAGCCCTGGCCAATTTTTGAGATATCTCTTTATACCTCGACAACTTTTTAATGTTGTCTGGCGATGAAATGATCATTACATACTGATTACGTCCCTCTTCAGTCTTTCCGATTTCCTCAAGTACTACACGATTTGAGAGTGTAGCTAATTTTCTAAAATAGGCTTCTGCCTGCGTATAATTAGCCAGGCTATAATCATCACCGATGTTGAATCCAAAGTGTTCTTTCGGACTTGGGATTACTTGCGCGTAGGTATTTTGCATCCCAAACACGCAAAACACTAATACGGCATAAATTCTTTTCCTTAAACTCATTATCTTTAATTTTGGAACAAGATAAAAATTAAGCCTAAAATTTTACTATTTGGCGGCTAAATAAAAATTAAAATATACAGGAACATGATCAGAAACCTTCCTTGCTAACTTTAAATTTTCAAATACTCTATAAAAGTGCAGAATTCCAGCACTATGAAGCCTGATATATTTAGAATTATAGAAAAAATTATCAAATTCTGAGGCCAAACAGTCATTTTGTATGCATTTTTGGCGCAAAGATGTCTTTTGCGCTACCAAAGCTGACTGAAAACCCATCTTTTTTAAAGGATTAAACACAGAATGAGATTGTGGGAGGTTAAAATCGCCACAAAAAACGAGATTATCTTTGGAGTATAATGCAGGGAAAAATTTTAAATACTTGATCTCCTTTTCTGGTTGTTTTGCCTTAGGGATAGCATGAAAGTTAACCAGTGTAAAAACAGCATCCTGCACTTTGAATCTGCCCATATAAGGTTCTCGGTCTATTGCAGTGGAATACTTTTTTTCTAACCAGGCATCGCCAATTATTTTGACTTTTTTTGTTTTCCAAATAAAGGCATATCTTTCTGAAGAACCGACAGTGCCAGAAGTAGGTAAACTTATTGTATAACTCCAAGCCTGACCAGTACGGTTCAGCTGATCAACTAATCGGCTTACAGCCTGAGGACCACCTGGGCCAGGCACTACCTCCTGTAATGCAATCAGGTCAAAAGTTTTTAAAGTATTAGCCATTATTCTGATAGTTTCCTCGCTTTTGGAGCGCCCAAAATCTTTAAGGTTCCAGGAACAGACTGTTATATATTGTGCGTAAGAAGAGAAATGACAAAAGAAGATTAAGAACAGGAAATATTTTTTAAACATGGATCGGATCTGTAAAGAAACGCAAATCTAAAAGAATGTATCGGATAAAATATATCCATCCTGCTTCCGGATGCGCCTTTTGCAACACCTGCAGCTGCCGCTCAATCATTTTAAAGACTAATGAAGCAACTACATGTATAAGATTAGGTAGGTTATTATGCAGTTTAACACCAGATAACACACCTTAACTAGCCTAACTGCCTAACTTTCAATTTTTTTTGGTAAAATAAAAAATACAAACCGAAACTTTAAAGAAAATTATTGGTAAATTTGTAAACAAATTCAGCATTTTATTATTTAAAAATACACTTAATGAATGGATAAGCAACGTTATTTTAACTTTTATCAAAATAACCAGTATACCTAATCAAGCAACTTGTCCCTCATTAAGCGCTCTCTCAAGCGGCGTGTCGCAAACCGTTACTTTAGGTAACGGTTTGTACATTGCAATAACAATTTAACAGTTTACGCAGAACGTTCTCCTACCTTTTTACATCGCTGGTCATAAGTAATAATATAATTTCCTTTTTTTAGATTAAAAGTGGAACCACAAGCGTTGGTAAACTGGCCATGAGATGCACCCATTTCCGCCAATTTTCGGCTTTTTGCATCATAGGTAACGTAATAATTACCACGCTCCACTACAAAAAAACCTGAAGCAACGCCACGTAAAGCACCATTAGCTTTACCCAGCTCTGAAATTTTTTTACCTTTAACATCGTACACCTGATAATAACTACCTCGCAATTGCACTTCTGAAATTTCCATATCCTTACTTGTTAAATGAGCCTACTCTATGCAGTTTTCGGCTTCCCTGTTAATCTTAAAACAATTATTGACACATAAACTATTCTAGCACACTACTTAAAAGATAGCATAAAGAACTAAATGTAAGTTATTTAAATTTAAAATATTATAAAATAACTTTTTGAGATATTAGTTCACAATTTTGTTAACAAATACTTAAGATTGAAGACTTAGCCAAATAATATAAAGGCTACAATAAGGGTAACGACGATATTGAACCCCTGAGCAATCAAAAAGGCATAAAGTGGTTTTTTAGTTTCCTTGTTAAACAGTTCTGAAAAGCGGGTTTCCAATCCAATACTTGTAAATGCAAGGGCGAACCATAAACCTTGTAAGCTTTTCAGACTGCCTTTGAATTCGGCACTTACCTGAGGTGATATTACAAACGAAAATAATAAGGAAGCTCCTACAAAGCCTAAAACGAACTTTGGAAAACGTTCCCAAATAACGCTAAGCGTGGGTTTAGTTTGTTCATCTTTGGCCATGGGATTTTTAGTATAAGTCCAGTATACTGATATCGCAAATGCTGCTACACCCAGGAGTACATTCTGAGAAAACTTAACAATCGTACTGACTTGTAGTGCAGTTTCACCCACCAGTGTTCCTGATGCAACCACAGCGCCTGTTGTATCGATACTACCACCAAGCCACGCTCCCGTTACTTCTTGTGGGAAATTGAAATATTGTGCAATATAGGGCATGAATATCATCATAGGGATCGCCGTAATTAAGACCATGGAGATCACGGAAGATAATTTTTTTGGGTCTCCCTTAATCGCTCCGGAGGTTGCTATGGCCGCCGACACACCACAAATAGAAACCGCACTGGAAATCATCATGGTCAATTCATCGTCAATCTTAAATTTTCTGCATAACCAAAAAGCAAAATACCAAACAGAAAGAACGACCACAAGGGCCTGAAGCAGTCCTAATGAACCAGCTTTCAGAATGTCAGAAAAAATTATAGTAGTTCCCAATAATACAAGGCCAATTTTCACATAAAGCTCCGTAGCTAAAGCCTCCCTGAACCAAACTGGCAATTTGAACAAGTTGCCAATTAATAAACCAAGCGATAAACTAAAAATTACAGCTTCAAGATTCACGTTCTTAACCGTGGCATTACCCGCTAGTGCTAAGGCCACCAGCGTAATCATATACACCAGGGGAAAAACCACTAAAAACCACTTTAAAGGCTTACCAGTTAAAAAGGCTCCAACTCCTGCTACAATAAACACTAGGATAAATTGCAACCCAATGGCGCCAAGATTATCTAGCGTAAACAGATTAGTCGAAAGGTCGGCAAAATGAATCCAACTAAACTGCGGAATAGGAACTACAAAACCCACCAGAGCGAGTAGAATGATAAGAGCGCCAAGAAGAACCACTACCCAGTCTTCGTGTAAAATGAGGTTGTTTTTAGATGTTGACATCCACAAATAAAGGATTATTATTTTAAATTTCTCGCTAAACTAAAGTAGCTTTAAGATTAAAAACATCTTTTAATGCAGTTTTCGCCGCATGATACCCGCACATGCCGTGAACTCCCCCTCCTGGAGGTGTAGATGAGGAGCATACATAAATTCCTTTAACGTCTGTCCGGTAGGGAGAAAGACTTAACACCGGTCTTGAAAACAACTGTTTAATATCGAGTACACCACCATTAATATCTCCACCGATGTAATTTGGATTATACGCCTCCATTTCAGCAGCATTAAAGCTATGGGTTGCTAAAATACAATCCCTGAAGCCCGGTGCAAAGCGTTCTACCTGCTGCTCAATCAGGCTCGTCATATCCTGGGTATTTCCATGAGGCACATGACAATAAGCCCATGCTGTATGCTTTCCTGCTGGTGCACGGCTTGGATCTGCAAGGCTTTGTTGCGCCAGTAATACAAAGGGGTTTTCAGGCACCCGCCCTGAGGCAGCAGCCTGCTCTCCCAGCGCAATTTCTTCCAAGGTATTACCCAAATGTACAGTGCCTGCCCGTCGTGCGGGAGCGGCTTTAAAAGGGATTGCCTCAGCCAAAGCCCAGTCAATTTTAAATATGCCCATCCCATAACGGTAACTTTCCAATTTGCTGCGATAGGCCGATGAAAATCTAGTCCCTTCCAGCGAAAGCAATTGTCTGGGCGTCAGGTCGAATAACACTACACGCGAGGCGGGTAATTGTTTAATGGAGCTTATCATACATCCGGTTTGGATCTGCCCGCCCAGGGCAACGAAATGTGCAGCAAGTGCATTAGCGATCTGTTGTGATCCACCTTTAGCGATGGGCCAATTTCCCACATGACCGCAAGCCAATAACACCATACCAATGGCTGAGGTCATCAGATTTGATAAGGGCAACATCGAATGGGCAGCCATACCAGCGAACAAAGCCTTTGCAACAGGCGTTTGAAACCGTTTGGCCATAAATGTAGCAGAAGTGATTCCTTTAATGCCAAAACGAGCGAATGCTATGGGATGTGCAGGCAGTTTCAACTGCGGACTGAGGATATCGGGGGCTATTTTTGGCCAGTCATTCGCCAGTGTTTGCATTAAATTAAGGTAAGCCTTTTCATCTTTACCCAACAAAGCTGCTGTTTGTTCTACCGTACCGGTTAACAGTGCTACCTTACCGTCATCAAGTGGATGCGCTGCATTAATCTCCGGATACACAAATTCAAGTCCATATGGTGCTAAATTCAAAGATTCAAAAAAAGGGGAAATGCTGGCCATCGGATGGATGGCCGAACAAATATCATGAACAAAACCAGGAAGCGTAAGTTCAGCCGAGCGCAAGCCACCCCCTATGTTGTCCTTTCCCTCTATGAGTAATACCGATAAGCCTTGCTGTTGCATAGTAATGGCGGCTGCTAAACCATTTGGGCCAGAACCCACAACGATAGCATCGTAATCCGTTTTTTCCAATACTATTTCTTATACGGTCCAGGTACCAAAAGCACCGTTATTGTAATCATCATAAGCCTGGTGTATTTCTTCCATGGTATTCATCACAAATGGCCCATGAGCTAAGATAGGTTCCTTGAAAGGTTCTGCATGCCCCAATAAAACCATACTGTCTTCCAGGGCTTCCACCTGCACCAATTTACCTTCCTTCGCAAACTCCACCAGATCGCGCATTGCAGCCATCTCTCCATTCACTTTCACAGCTCCTCTAATCACATAAAAGAAAATGTTATGGTTTGCAGCAATGGCAGTTTTATACACTGCTCCCTTTTTAATGAATACCGTTGCTAAAGCAATATCCACCAGTGGCTTAAATGCACCCTGCGTACCACCCCAATTTCCGGACACCACAGACACGCGAACATCTCCATCTTCAAGGTCTATCGTTGGAATTTCGTTTTTTTGTTTGCCCTGGTACACAGGTTCTACCATTTTATAGCGTGCCGGTAAATTAACCCACAACTGAAGAATTTCCAGTTGTCCTCCCCGCTTCATAAAATCAGCTGAAGACACTTCAGCATGAATCAACCCTTTGCCAGCAGTCATCCATTGTACACCCCCCTCTTCGATAATACTTGATGCCCCACTGTTATCCTTATGGGCAAGATCACCTGCAAGGATAAAAGTCACTGTCTCAAATCCACGATGGGGATGTGGTCCGAAAGGTAAACCACGATTATTTTCCGGATAAACCTGGTGTCCATGATGGTTTAAAAACAAAAATGGATCTATTTCTTTAATCGCCTGGTTAGGTAATGCCCTAAAGGTGATTAAATCGCCTATAGGTGCATTCACTGCATGATGTGTAAATTTTACCGTTCTCATCATTAATTAATTTTAACTATTGTGCGGGATTATCTCCCACTTACATTTTTTTAAATTCCTCATCCGCTTTAATCTTCACCTCATCGCTCAGCATAGGTGGGGAAAACTTTTGTCATCGTTGGGAATTTCTCCACATCAAAGAAATCTGCACTTCTTAAATGTTTGTTGCACATGTCTACATCTGTATCAATAGAAGATACATCAGTGGTAAACTCAAAAATAGCATCACTAAAATCTGCTGCGCTTCCTGTAGCGGTGGCATCAAACTTTTTAAACACCCCGTCCACATCTGAGATCCCCAAATGGGTAATGCTAAAACCAAGTTGGCTGTGCATTGGATCCGCTTTCCAGCTTGAAGTCTGGGCAAACAAAGCGGTACATACAAAACTGAGGATGAATAAGGAAAATAATATTTTCATAAAGTGCTTATTAATGAAAGTTAAACAAATTTGCACCAAAATGGTTTCTATTAGGTAAAGTTATATATCCTCAAGAACGCCATCCAATATAACTAATCGTTTAGCAAGCTCCGCATGACCAGGAAACCAAAAAATAAATCATTCAAGCAGAAATTCGAGCAGGTGATCGTTGTAGGCACATCCGCCGGAGGACTGGATGCGTTGGTTTCCCTCATCAAACAGTTACCTGCTAACTTCCCGGCACCTATATTGGTGGTCATGCATTTATCTGCAGATGTAACCGGTAATTATTTATTGGATGCGATCCAAAATAACGGTCAGCTACCATGCAAATACGCAGAAGACCAGGAAGTGCTAATTGCCGGACAGGTATATTTTGCTCCTTCCGACCATCACCTGATGATTGGCAATAAAGGCAATATCCTGGTAACAAAGGGTGCACAGGAAAACCGTTCCCGACCGGGAATAGATCCCTTATTTCGTTCCGCTGCTGTGGCATTCCGAAACCGTGTCATTGGCATACTACTTACGGGCTATCTTGATGATGGCACCGCTGGCTTGATGGCCATACAACGTTGTGGGGGAATTTGTATCATACAGGACCCTGCAGATGCCAGTATCCCGGAAATGCCGAAAAATGCACTTAACCAGGTCGAACCAGATTACTGTGTAACGATCGTTCAGATGGGTAGTATTCTTGCTCAACTCATGACCAGGAAAATTGGAAAAGCAAAAGCAGTTCCACAAGATATTAATAGAGAAGCAAAGATAGCTGAAAGGGTACTCAGCGACCTTCCTACTGTAAATTCACTTGGCTATCAGGTGCCTTTCAATTGCCCCGGTTGTGGCGGTGTTTTATGGAAAATGGATGAAGGGCCTTTATTACGGTACCGGTGCCATACAGGCCATGCCTACACGGCCCAGGTTTTACTAACCGAACAGACAAAAAAGATTGAAGAAACCATGTGGATCGCCTTACGCATGTTTGAAGAAAGAAGAAATCTTCTGGTTACCATGGCGAGGGAGAAAACCGGTTCTGCAGCAAAATTAGCTGCCGAAAGAGCCGATCATTCTCAGATGCACATAGACCGTATTCGCAGCATCTTACTATCCGATAATCCAGGTGATCACGAAACTTAAAGACAATTAACCCTGTTTCTTCTTAATATAAATGTGTTTGATATGCGGCTTGCCAGTATCACGTTCGTCAATATCAAACCTGTTCATACTTTTTAATAGGGGCAGTAATTTTGAGAAACCATAATTTCTAGGGTCGAAATCTGGTTTCTTTTTCAGCATCAGATTACCCAGCTCCCCTAAAAAAGCCCAGCCATCTTCGTCTGCCAGATCGGAAATGCTATCGCTAAACAACCTGATGATCTTTGGATCAATCTTGTTAAGTGGCTTTTTAACTTGCTTTACCTTGTTCTTGGATGATTTCAGACTGCTGTTTTCTTCCTCATTCTCCACTTCAGGGTTAAGGATCTCCATGTAGATAAATTTATCACAGGCCGTAATAAAGGGAAGCAAAGTTTTCTTTTCGCCAATACCAATCACCTTCATTCCTGCTTCGCGCAACCGTGTG
Source organism: Pedobacter sp. (assembly GCF_045627485.1). Classification (GTDB taxonomy): domain Bacteria; phylum Bacteroidota; class Bacteroidia; order Sphingobacteriales; family Sphingobacteriaceae; genus Pedobacter. Next base: position 22,004 of record NZ_JAZQNU010000185.1, read on the forward strand.
GCCAGCCGGGTAAAGTCACTATCGCTAGACACAATACAAAAACCGTCCACCTTGCCCGTGTATAAAATATCCATGGCATCGATAATCAATGCACTGTCTGTAGCATTTTTTCCTGTAGAATAGCTGTATTGCTGTATGGGGGTGATGGCATTTTCCAGTAACACTTTTTTCCAACCGGAAACCGTAGGTTTTGTCCAGTCTGCATAAATCCTCTTGAAAGTAGGGGTACCATATTTGGCAATTTCCTCAAACATTTCCTTCACATTCGCGTAAGGAACGTTGTCTGCATCTATTAACACGGCCAGTTTTAAATCTTTTGTCGTAACCATTTTCTTTCGTTTAGCCTATGGCAGCTTCCTGTCCAGGATCCAAAGATACAGCATTTGATTTAAAACGAAATAGATCAAACCATTCCGGTACCCCAGTGTTAAATGATCGATTAAAAACTGTATCAATCAATTAACTTTAAACTACAATTCATGAATATATTAATCGTATTGACCTCACATGATGAGCTTGGCAACACCGGCCAAAAGACCGGCTTTTGGGTTGAAGAATTTGCTGCCCCTTATTATGTTCTTTCAGATGCCGGGGTAAACATTACCTTGGCATCTCCAAAGGGTGGTCAACCGCCAATCGATCCAAAAAGTGAAGCGCCCGACGCCCAGACCCCTGCCACAGAACGTTTTTACAAGGATCAGGAATTGAAAGATAAACTTTCGAAAACTGTGAAATTAAGTGAAGTAAAAGCCGAGGACTTTGCCGCTGTATTTTACCCGGGAGGCCACGGACCATTATGGGATCTATCAAATGACAACAATTCCATCCAATTGATTCAGGACTTCATTAAACAAGAAAAACCTGTTGCCCTGGTGTGCCATGCACCAGCTGCCTTAGTGAATGTGAAAGCAGCAGATGGTGACCCTTTGGTAAAGGGGAAACTTGTCACAGGATTTTCCAATAGCGAAGAAGCAGCGGTACAGCTAACTGATGTTGTTCCCTTTTTATTGGAAGATGAATTAAAGAAGTTAGGGGGTTTATATAGCAAGGGTGCCGATTGGAGTTCGTATGTAATTAAAGATGGTTTCTTGATTACCGGTCAGAATCCGGGCTCTTCAGAAGAGGCTGCCTATGAACTACTGGAGGCATTAGAAGAATAACACCAATATGATTGGCTTATTTTAAACAAACCGAGGTCTTGCAGGCGTAACAACCAGCAAGACCTGCCAACGGGCTAAAATACATAAGTTCCTGTTTTATTCGCGAAGCGGGCATACTCCTCTGCAACTTCCAATACCGCCTGGTAACCAATTTTATCAAAGGGCACTATAGGCTTAAACTCTATTCTAAGTCGATCTTTCTTTTCACTTCTTTTCCAGGTACCAGCAACTTTTCCGTTCATCACGATGAGTGGCTTAGAAACGTCATTGCCAGTAAAAGCAGCCACCTCTGGTGGCAACAAATGCCTTCGGTTTTTATAGGCAAGTGCATACTCATCAAAGCCAGGCAAAAGGTGTACGGCTGGTTCTCGCTGCGTTTCCTCATGCACTTTAGCCACAAACCAGTAGACCTGGTCACCTAAAACCATCTTTGTCAATTCTTTGCGATTCAAATGCACACTTTTTTTGGCATCCGACATGCTTAATCCGCTCCACCATGAAAAATCATGTAAAGTTGCAGGCCCCCGACTTTTAAAATATCGTGCACCGATTTCAGTCAGGGCATCCTCACCTTCCAGGATTAATTTTTGTCCTACCCTATCTTCCATCAGTGCATAAGTAAACTGGTTACCCCTTTTTCGCCCACTGCAAATTAGTCCAGCCAATTCTGCATCCAGCATCAGCAATGCCAGCCTGATGGAATCGGTTTTAATAGCTGCCTCTTTCAAAAACACCTGCAACTCCATTCGAGTAAGTTGTTTATAGTCTTGAAGGGCTTTAACAATCACCCATCGACTCCGGTCGCGTAACTTTGCATCTAAATCATGTTGTTGATTTAAACTACGGCAAAGGTTTTTTATTCTTGGCGCTGTAAGCTTTAACATCCATCCGATATCTTCCGGACACACGAAATGCCAGGTGGGCCTTAACACATGGGTGCGCAACAGCTTGCCTTCATTAAACGCTACTTCTACGTCAAGGTCAGTAAGGCCTGCAATGCGATTACCAATGGCCCATTTGGCAGCGGTAAAGTCCTGCGATTGTATACACCCCATCGCTTTCACAAGGTGTTCGGCACAATTAAAGCTCGTACCGGCAAGTCCGTGGTTGAATAACCTGTGCCTGATCAGGCCATCATCTGTCATTCTTTCGTTTAACAAACTCATTTAATTAAAGTTAATCAAAAAACTATTCAGGAATCAAAAAAAAACTCCTCGTTTTTGTTGTAACTTTTTTACATCTTTAGAATGAATAAAATAATCAGCCAAAAAATATCCTAAATTAGGGGTCCTAACACAAACTAAAACGTTTTATACATGAACGAATTCCAAATTAAAAAGTCAGATACGGAGTATGATGCAATCATCGTCGGTTCAGGTGCTGGAGGTGGTATGGCCGGATACGTCCTGGCCCATGCTGGTCAGAAAGTGCTTATGCTTGAAGCAGGTGCCTACTTTGATCCCCGTTTGGATGCACAACAATTGAAATGGCCCTGGGAATCGCCACGACGTGGTGCAGGTACGGTACGCCCCTTCGGTGATTTCGACGCCTCTTATGGCGGCTGGGAACTGGATGGCGAACCCTATACCCAAAAGGACAAAACTGAATTCGCCTGGTTCCGCTCACGCATGTTGGGCGGCAGAACCAACCATTGGGGTAGGATATCACTCAGAATGGGTCCAGACGATTTTAAATGTAAAGACGGGTTAACCGACGACTGGCCAATTACCTACGACGATGTCAAACCTTATTATGATAAGGTGGATCGTCTGATCGGCATCTATGGAACTGTGGAAGGCATACCTAACGAGCCAGATGGCATTTTTATGGCACCACCCAAACCGCGACTCAACGAGCTGTTTATTACCAAAGCTGCCAGAAAAGTGGGTGTAACAGTAATCCCTGGCCGCGGTTCGGTACTAACAGAAGCTTTACCTAACAACAAAGACAGGGCACCTTGCTTTTATTGTGGGCAATGTGGACGGGCGTGTAAAGTTTATGCCGACTTCTCCTCTTCTTCCTGCCTGGTAATCCCTGCAGAGAAAACAGGAAACCTCACTGTTATTACCAACGCCATGGTGCGTGAAGTGCTTACCGATAAAGCTGGCTTGGCAACCGGGGTTTCATACGTGGATAAAACTACCATGGAAGAACACCAGGTGCGCGGTAAAATCGTGATCCTTGGCGCCAGTGCCTGTGAATCTGCACGTTTATTATTAAACTCAAAATCGTCTGCACACCCTAATGGATTGGCAAATAACAGCAATGTGGTTGGTAAATATTTACACGACTCTACAGGTGCCAGTGTGGGTGGTTTTTTACCACAGCTTTTAGACCGAAAACGTTACAATGAAGACGGGGTTGGCTCTGTACATATCTATTCTCCATGGTGGTTGGACAATAAAAAACTGGATTTCCCAAGAGGTTACCATATTGAATATGGTGGTGGTATGGGTATGCCGAGTTACGGTTTCGGTGCAGGAATAGAAAGAAGAAACGGACTAGTGCCGGGCAGAGATGGTAAAATGAAGGAAGCCGGTGGTTATGGGGCTGGCCTGAAAGACGATTACCGCCGTTTTTATGGAAGTAACGTGGGCATGGCTGGCCGTGGTACCGCTATTGCCAAAGCATCCAACTACTGCGAAATTGACCCTAATGTGGTAGATAAATATGGTATCCCTGTGTTACGTTTCCACTATAAATGGGCAGACGAAGAAATTAAACAAGCCAAACACATGCAAGATACTTTCCAGGAAATCTTTCATGCCATGGGTGGCATTGTGACTTCAACCATTCATGGTCCGGAAACTAATTATGGTCTTGAAGCACCTGGCAAGATTATCCACGAAGTGGGAACAATCAGAATGGGCGACAACCCTAAAACATCTGCCCTGAATAAATGGTGCCAGGCACATGATTGTGCCAACTTGTTTGTGGTTGATGCCGCTCCTTTTGTTCAGCAAGGCGATAAAAACGCTACCTGGACCATATTGGCTTTATCATGGCGCACAGCAGATTATATTTTATCACAAAAGAAAAAACTGAACCTGAGTTAACATAACCACTTAACATGAACAGAAGAGACTCACTAAAGGCCTTAGGCTTAACCGCTTTAAGCACGGGGGTATTGTTGCAGGCTTGTAAACCAGACAGCGCAACAGATAAATCAGACGTAGCTGCCAAAGATTCCAAACAACCCGGTCGCGAGGCCTTCGAGGTAGAACGTGACAAAGCCTTAAATGCTGCTAAATTTTTCAATGAACATGAAATGGCTACTATTACCGTTCTTGCCGATATTATTATACCTAAGGATGGAAGATCCGGCAGTGCTTCGGATGCTAAAGTACCTGATTTCATAGAGTTTATTGTGAAAGATATTCCCAGTCACCAAACCCCAATGCGTGGTGGCCTTAAATGGCTGGACGTCCAATGTTTGTCGAGATACGGAAAGACGTTTAAAGACGCCTCAGCGGAACAACAGATTGATATGGTAGATGATATTGCCTACCCAAATAAAGTTAAACCAGGGATGGCACAAGGCGTAGCCTTCTTTAACAAAATGCGCGACCTGACGGCCTCCGGATTTTTCACCAGTGAAATGGGGGTCAAAGATGTAGAATACCTGGGTAACACCCCCAACCAATGGCGTGGTGTTCCGGACGATGTTCTTAAACAATATGGTTTTGAAAATACCGCAAAGCTATAATTAGTATTTAACACAAAAAAGCCCTTTGATGATCGTCAAAGGGCTTTTTTTGTGTGTTTTAATTTGATGAAAAACAACAGCAGTGATAGTGCCTTATATAGCATCCTACAAGTAAATGGCTGTTAGAGGGCCGTTAAATGGGTGTTTAAAGGGTGTTTAGACGGCCGCGGCCGTTCAAAGGCCCTTCAAAGGCCCTTCTAACCCCCTTCTAAGGCCCTTATAACTAGCGCCAGCTGACACTTGTATTTGTCTTGTATTAACATAGCTATACATGTGTGAAATTAATTTAGTATTGGTTATACAAGTAAATTTGGTAATTGCATATCAGCAATGCATATTCCATAATGCCGCTTCACTTCTGGTGGTGAGCTCTCAGCAGGCATATTGATAAAAAAAGGGCAGTACCATCCATAGATAGCACTGCCCTTCAAAAATCTTTAGGTGATATTACTTTGATGCCGGCGGACCAAGCAAAACAACCAGAACTGCCTGTAAGCCTTCTTCACGTACGTTTTTAGCGACAATCTTTCCTGTCGGATCCACTAAGATATTAGATGGAATAGCTTGAATGCCATACAATTTAGCCACTTCGTTATCGAAATATTTTAAATCAGATTCCTG
>NZ_JAZQNU010000186.1:0-12373 GCF_045627485.1 Pedobacter sp.
ATATTGGCAGTGATATTTATATTGCCCTTATTCCAGCTGATTGTAATGCCATGGGCAGCCGACTTCGAAGTGAAAAATGTAAACATTGCGTATGTTGACCACGACCACAGCAGCTATTCCCAACAATTGGAAAATAAAATCGCATCATCGGGATATTTCAAAATAGTAGGCAACGCTAATTCCTTCAAAGAGGGAATGGCATTGATTGAGTACGGCACTGCCGATTTAGTACTTGAAATACCCTCCGGTTTTGAAAGGAATCTGGTACGTGAGAAAAGCCAGAAAATTAACCTTTCTGTTGATGCGATAAACGGTACTAAATCATCCTTAGGCGGCGCATATCTCCTTCAGGTAATAGCCGACTTTAACAGCAATCTTGATGTGAACATAAAATCACCCAATGGACAGCCTCAAGTACCAGTTGCAAAAATTTCGATAAAAACAACTAATTGGTATAATCCAAGAGCAGATTACAAAAACTATATGGTTCCGGGCATATTGGTACTGTTGCTCACGATGATCGCAGGATTCCTTAGTGCAATGAACATTGTAAAGGAAAAAGAGATAGGAACAATTGAGCAAATCAATGTAACACCTATACAGAAATGGCAGTTCATCCTCGGTAAGCTCATTCCATTTTGGATTATTGGCATTATTGTATTTACGCTCGGGCTAATTGTAATGTACGTGATTTACGGAATTATTCCTAAAGGCAGCTTATGGGTACTCTATCTGTTAACAGCAGTTTACCTGATAGCTATGATGGGTTTAGGGTTATTGATTTCCACATTTTCCGACTCTCAATTACAAGCAATGTTCATCTCCGTTTTCTTTATAATGATATTTGTGCTGATGAGCGGTGCTTTTACCCCGGTCGATAGTATGCCGGATTGGGCGGTTTTAATTTCAGACCTCACCCCTGTAACTCATTTCATCAAGGTTGTCCGCTTGATTGTCTTAAAAGGCGCAGGCTTACCACAGATAAAAAATGAATTAGGCTACCTCGCATTGTTTGCCGTAGTATTAAACGGTTTTGCAATATGGAATTATAGAAAAACGACTTAATATAATGCTATGAGATGTTTATCTGGGACAAACAAAAAAAGAACTGTCTTCTATCTGCTCGATGGAGCAAGGCCAGACATTTTAACTGATTTAATTGCTGCTGGAACACTCCCGAATTTAAAAAGAATAGTTGATGACGGTACCTTCAGAATAGCGACAACCTGCTTTCCTTCTACAACAGGACCGGCTTATCTGCCGATTTTAACCGGACATTTTCCTGGCACAATGAATATTCCCGGCATTCGCTGGTTTAACAAAAAAGCGTTTAAACGATCCCGCTGGAATACCATGGCTATGCGCTCTTACTGTGGTCCGGAAGCTAGTTACTTTAATACGGATATGCCAGCTGAGAAACCAACTTTATTTGACCTGTTGGGCGATTCTTATAACTTATATAACATGATCACCAGAAATATCTCAGCTGAATTTGATCTTGGTAAAAAGGGAAAAAGTTTACTTTACACCCGCGCTCACTTTGGTAAAAGGCACCATCCTGTAGATATACAAGGTCATGAAAGGATTATGAAGCTATTGAAAAGTGGTAAAGATTTTGATTTTCTTTTTGCCGTGTTTCCAAGTGTGGACTGGGATTCTCATTATCATCACATCAAAGATCACCGTACTATTGAAGCTTATAAAATAGCTGATAATAGCATAGGAGAAGTACGGGCGCTGCTAGAAGAAAAAGGGTGGTGGGACAATACCCTATTTATGCTTGCCTCCGATCATGGCTTAACACCCACGCATACACATTTTGATTTGAGCGACTGGATGACTGCTCAGGGATTAAAAGCAGTTAGTTACCCTATGATTTGGAAAGCTAACCCTAAATGTGCGGTGATGATTTCTGGAAATTCCTTTGGGAGTATACACCTGCTTGATCATGAAGGCGATCATGTTTTGCATCAACCAGAACTGATGAAACTCTTTGGTGAGGAACGGCTCACCGCTTTAGTTAATCAAAAGGCGGTTGATTTTATCACTTACCGGGGATATCACAAGGGAGAATATTATGTACAGAATGGTCAGGGTAAGGCATTAATTACCTATCATGAAGAAAAATATGATTACCAGCCGTTGGATGCCGATCCTTTCTCAATAGGGCCAATATCTGCAGCAAGTCATCTTGCAGCACTTGAACTAACCGTTGAAAGTAACTATCCGGATGCACTGGTGCAGATTGTACAGTTGTTTAATGGAGACCGGGCCGGTGACATCATTGTGAGTGCGGCAAATGGGTATGATCTACGTGATTTCTGGGAATACCCAGAACATAAAGGCTCTCATGGGTCCCTTACTAAAGAACATATCCTTGTACCTATGCTTTACAATCAAAAAGGCTGGGCAGATCATGCCGCCAGGACTTCAGATATATTTCCTAGCATTTTGAAGTGGATGAATAAACCCCCTGTGCCATGTGAGGGGGTTGCTTTAAATAGTATTGCAAATTCTATCATTCTAGATGAATCCAGATAATCAAATGCGACAAGAAGAAGTGGTTAAAAATAAAACTAAAGCGTTCAATGCTGTCTTTAATAAAAATGTAATTTATAAAGGCTGTTTATGGTTAGGCCTGATCACGGTTGCTTCTATCGCTGTGATTTTCTTCTATAATCATACCGGTGATACTGTTAAAGCGCTTTCTAGTATTAAAATTAAATTTATTTTTGTATGCCTGGTGATGTTATTTACTGACCTCATGCTCGGCAGCTGGAGAAATCATATTTTTATTCGAAAGTTATACCCTAAGATATCTCATTGGGTAAGTTTCCAGGCTAATGTGGTAAACATTTTTATGGGTGCAGTTACCCCATTTCACAGTGGAGCAGCGCCTGGTCAGATATATGTTTACAACCGCCACCATGTTAAGGTTTTGGATGCTTTTATAGTGAGCCTGATCAATATGGGCTCAACCCTGCTATTTATGCCAATGGCAGGGATATTTGCCATATTTATCATGAATAATGAATTAGATAGCGGGATGATCGTAATGCTGCTTAAGTATGGTTTCTCTGTTTTCTTTATTCTTCTCCTCGCATTTCTCCTTGCATTTTGGAAGCCGTTATGGGTTGGAATGATGTTAAAGAAGCTTTCCAGAGCCTTCGGTAATATCTTCGCATCTAAAAAGGTGAAAGCCGAAAAATGGGGATTAACATCGTTCAATAATATCCTGAAGTATCAACAATTATGCAGTAAGTTATTAAAGCAGAATCCTATGCTTTTCCCTACGAGTTTACTGATCACCACATTGCTCTACTTTAATAAATACTGCATGCAATATGTAATTTTATTAGGCTTGGGTGTACGTCCAGATCTTTTGGAGGTGATTAGCATTCAGATTTTAATCCAGTTTATGATTTACTTTGCCCCTAGTCCTGGTGGCAGTGGTTTTGCTGAAGCTGGCATTGCAGTACTTTTTGCTAAAATCGTTCCTGCTTCTGTTTTATCAATTTTTATCTTGTTGCAACGTTCGTTTCTTTTGTTCATTCCCGCACTCATTGGAGCATTTGTGGTTATTGCTTTATTAAAAAAGCACACAACTGAGGCTAATCGGCCTTGAATCGATATTCTTCATCGAGAAGTTATTTTAAGAAAAAACTTTTGATCAGTTTTTTGGGTTATGTTTATTTCCACATCGGAATAAAACAAATCCAGGAAACATGAAAATAGGAATTATTGGATCAGGAAATATAGGTACCGCACTTGTACACCACTTCACAAAACTTGGGCATGAAGTCAGGGTCGCCAACTCACGAGGCCCCGAAACTTTAACTGAACTTGCAGCAGAAACAGGTGCAATAGCAGCAACGGCAGAACAGGCTGCAGCGGCAGAAGACCTCGTTATTATTACCATTCCGGAAAAAGCGGTACCACAACTGCCGATTGCTGTTCTTTCAGCATCGAAGGCGATCATTGTTGATACCGGGAATTACTATCCTACCCGAGATGGTGAACTTAAAGAAATAGTTGAGGGCATGCCCGATAGTGCCTGGGTTGCCAGCATAATTGGTCATCCTGTGATCAAAGCCTTCAACAACATCTTCGCGGCAAGTCTGGCACAGAAGGGTGTTCCGGCGGGAAGCCCAAACCGGATCGCACTTTCCGTGGCAGGCGACGACGAATCTGAAAAACAGGTTGTCAAGCAACTGATTGATGCCATGGGCTTTGATGCCATTGATGGTGGCACAATATCAGAATCCTGGAGGCAGGAACCAGGCACGCCGGCATATTGCCATGATATGGACAAAGGAACATTGGAATCTGCTTTAAAACAAGCTGACCTTAGCAAACGAGCGGAGTACCGTGCGGCTGCAGATGAACAAGCACGTGCGTTTTTTTAATAAAGCATAACCAAATGCAATCTTTATACACAAATAAACCTTTAATATTTTGTTATAAGATCAATGATCACCTGAATAGCTAAAGCGAAGCTGCAGGCTTTTTTTGTGGTTGGGTAGTTGGACCGAATATGGTGATTTTACCTTTTTCAACTTTCATCCTATCAATAAACACCACCCTCTCCGAGCCTGTAGCGGTCGTTCTTCCATGATAAACGCAAAACATTTCCTTACCATCAGGAGAATAAACTATGCTATTGTGCCCTGTACCAGACACTATGCCTCCCTTATTTGTGTTCCTATGCAAAATCGGATTGTTTTTTGCTTTTTTAAAAGGGCCTAAAGGAGACGAAGAGGTGGCATAACCCACGGCATAATGTTCGCCACCGAAATGGTTTGCAGAATACATAATATAGTAAATGCCGTCTTTTTTAAAGGTTACTGAGCCTTCAGTCCACCTGCGGTTTACTTCTCCGCTAGTTACAGACAGGCTTTCCCAGGCAGCCTGCTTGTCCTTTAACTTTATCGGTGGACGAAGGATTAATACTGGTTCACCTATCACACCTGAAAAATCTGGTTTCAGCTCTACACCATAAACCCAGCTTTCTTCAATTTCGTTAAACTTACCGCTTTTACGAGCCTGCTTAGCTATTTCGCTCTCGATAGGATGTTTATAGGCCGCCCTTGAATAATATAAATACGCTTTGCCATTGGTATCAAAAAACACATTTGCGTCGATAATCGGGTAGCCAGGATCGAAAAGTGGTTTCGGTGCCAGGTCAACAAAAGGCCCTGTAGGTTTGTCGGACACCGCAACTCCGATTTTAAAGTTTTCCATTTCTTTCTCCGGATTGATTTTCCATTGTGCGCTGTAAAAGAGATAGAATTTGCCTTTTACTTCGTACACCTCCGGTGCCCAGTAAGCTCCGTCCCACGGGGTGTTGGGATCGCTCCATCCATTTTTATTGTCATGGAAATAAACCTGTCCTTCCTGCTTCCAGTTAACTAGGTCTTTAGAAGAATAGGCTGAAAAACCTCTGTCTGCCACCCCTCCGGTGCCGTACATATAATAAATACCATCAGTGGATAAAATAAAGGGGTCTCCCAATTGCACATTTAAAGGATTTGTGTAAACAATCTCTTGACTTTTTAATTGGGTTTGGGCCATTGTAGCCTTAACTAATATTAAAAAAATAATAATCAAGAATTCTTTTCTCATATAGCTTGGTGGATTAGGAAAATGACAGTACAGGGCACTAAAATACGAAATGTAACATAACCGAAAGTCGCAATTCATTCTTTTTGATCTTTCTGTTCCATTTCCAGGCAGAATTCTCCCTGATGCATAAAAAAAGCCGTTGTATATCCTTAAACATACAACGGCTTTACTACATTAAAATGCAGATGGTTTATTACAAATCTAAAACAGCCACTATTGGAAAATGATCAGAAGGAAATTTTCCAAAATAGGTATCTGTAAGGATTCCCCATTTCTTTGCCTTAAAGTGGTTAGTCATAAAGATATGATCGATTACCCGCATACCCTGTGGGGTTTTGAAACCATTAGAAGAAGAATTATTCTGGTAAGGGTATTTTACCTTTCCATGAACATCTTCTAAAATTTCCGAGTTTGCAATGGTTTTATACCATTCACTTTCCCTGTCGCCATTGAAATCGCCGGTGAGCACAACTGGTTTATTGCCTGCAATTTCTTTAATCTTTTGCAGCATCAATTTTCCACTCTCCACGCGGGCTGTCTTACCCTGATGGTCAAAATGGACATTAAACACATAAAACATTTTTTTTGTGTTCACATCTTTGAGGTAAACCCAGGAGCAAATGCGGTTGCAGCAGGTGGCGTCCCAACCTTTCCCCGGTTTGCCGGGTGTTTCAGAAAGCCAGAAGTCACCTTTCTCTAAAAGAGTATACTTATCTTTCAAGTAATAGATCGCCGAATGTTCGCCACCCTCCTGGCCATCATCGCGACCCTTTCCATACCGCTCATATTCAGGAAGGGCTGAACTCATATCGTCGAGCTGGTGTTTTAGTCCCTCTTGAGTTCCAAACACATCAAATTCGTGAAAGCGGATCAGGTTGGCCACCACCGGGGCACGGTCTACCCATAAATTTCCTGTGTCTCGCTGATTGGCATAACGTATATTAAAACTTGCTATGGTCAATGATTGTGCACTAAGGCCTAAAGCTAAGCTGTAAAAGAAGGCCGTAAAAACTAGGAATCTTAATTTCATACTATAATTTATTTTAGTCAATGGGATAGCGGTAACTTATTGCCAACCTGCGTTTTGCCCGAGTGCAGGGTTCCTTTGTAAATCGACCTGAGGAATCGGATAGTAATACATTTTATCATCCCATTTGCGTGGAATTTCTTTCATCCAAATGAGCTCTCCTGAACTGCCGTTTTTAAGTAGTTGTGAATTAGTTCTTCCACCTACTGTAGGAGACACATTTACATAGGTAACACCTGGCACTGCAGTGGGTGCTGTTCCCTGATAAAAGGCTACATCGAGCACGCCATCTTCATTCAGATCCATTGGGGTAGCAAGTGAAGGAACGTAAAAACCATTCCATTCCTGTTCCATAAGCTGCCCTCTTTTCCATCTGAGCAGATCACTGAAACGAAATCCTTCCAAACTGAGTTCAATACCTCTTTCGCGTCTGATTTCAAGGATAGAAGCATCATTTATGCCTGGAAAATAATTGGTGGCCAGATAAGGATCAACCTGCGTGGGTTTCGATAACAACCCACCTGTGATACCACCTCTTTCCCGAAGTTTACCTACAGTCATCGCCCAATCAGCATCTGTCAGTGTACCTAACTCTGCTTTTGCCTCTGCATAGTTTAATAGAACTTCTGCATATCGATAAAGCGCAATTGCATTATTGTTTAATGAACCTGCGTCATAGTAGGTATCATCCAGGGTCCATTTAATAGGCTGGTAACCTGTAAACGTATAGGAAAACAAAGGAGGTGCGGCTACCTGTACACCACCGCTTACCCTTTTGTAATCACCTGAGCGGATAGTTTGTTTAAGCCTTAAATCCCTGTTTTTAACCTCATCTTTAAATACCATAGTCCTGTAAGCAGGATCGCTGGTAAAAGGTGTTCCATCCAATTTTAAGTACGTATTGATAAAGGTCCTGGTAAAACTTGCTTTTGCGCCATAGGTTCCGCTGGTCCACCACCAATTTGCATCATGAAGTACATTCAAGGTAAGGTCGCTGATTGATGATTGTATCACTTCAGTTGCAACAGGCACTGTACTAATGAAAACCTGACGATAAGAATTTCCTGGACCGCCAGCAGTATTTAAAGAATATCCACCATTATCCATGATGAATTTAGCAGATACTGCGGCATCGTTTAACCAAGAGTTCGCACTTGCCTGAAGACCTAGTTCTGTATGGTATTTTCTAAAAGTACCCTCGAAAAGACATAACCTTGACTTAAGTGCATAAGCTACATTTCTTGTTACTGTAGTTCGCGAGGGGTCATTACCTGCAGTAATGTTCTCGCAAGCAAAATTGATATCAGCAAGAACAGAATCCATAACCAGTTCACGCTTATTTCTTGCGCCGTATAACGCAGGGTCATCAATCGCAAGCGGTTTTCCTATCCATGGAACATCTCCGAATCTCTTTATCTTCTCTAGATAAAAATACGCCCTGTAATACCGGGCAATTCCTGAATAGTTATTTCTGACAGCTGCTGGTACTTTGGGATCATTGTTATTTTCAAGAAAATAATTGATATTCCTAAGGTCTTTCCAATCCCAGCCTGTACTTAAATTAGCCCCGTAAGCGCCAGGTTGAAGGAAGGTCTCCACAGCCCTTACCGCTAAGTAGTCAGACATCGCATCGCCTGTGGTTGAGCTCTTTGGCAGGAAAGACATCGAATAAAATGAATTCGTGTATAACTTCAGCCCTGATTCTGTACTAAAGACGGCTGTTTTTGTTGCTGTTGATTCGGGTTCCTGATCCAGTGTTTCGCATGAAGCAAAAGCCATTAAGCATAATAGGATCCATAAATATTGTTTTTTCATGATGATTCTGTAATGTTAAGTTTTTTATTAAAATCCGACATTTAAACCCAGAGAAACACTTTTCATCATCGGGTAATTGTATCCATCGCCGTTTTTGCTGTCCTTATTTAAATCCTGATCTGATGGCACTGCGTTCTCCACATCTATCGTTTTCACGATCTTATAAAGCGGTGAAAAAGTCCATAGATTTTCTCCTGAGAAAAACAGCTTTGCGTTCCTTGCCCCAATCTTTGCAAGAAGCTTTACCGGAAGATTATAACCTACCTGAATATTTTTCATCCTTAAATAGGCTACGTTCTGCAAGTATCTTGTTTGAGCCACACCAAGTGTCCGGTTCGTATTGTTGGAGGCCGCACGTGACATGGTTCTTGGAAAATAAGCATCTGTATTTTCTGGTGTCCACATATTCCCAAGGTGAAAGGTCGGAATGTTATTGTAAGGCCTGTTGTATTGCCCCCAGAACATTTCGGTTTCTGTACTTGGATACCATTGTTGCTTACCTACGCCCTGGAAAAAAGTAGAGAAAAAGAAACTGTTCCAATCTGCGCCCAGGTTGATACCATATAAATATCTCGGTGCAAAATTTCCGATTATTTTCCTGTCACCAGGATTGGAAACACTGTTATCACCAACGTTGATAAAACCATCGCCATTAAGGTCTTTTAATTTGATGTCCCCAGGATACCAGATATTTGTGGGTGATGCACGCATCTGTGGGCTTTGCTTAGCATGTGAATCAATATCTTGCTGATCTATAAAAAAACCTTCCGTTTCATAACCCCAGATCTCGCCGATTACCTGTCCTTCGTAATAATCACTTAACAACCTGTCAGGGTTGTTATACCTTGTGATTTTAGATTTGTTGTCGGCTAGCGTTAACCTCACATTGTATCTAAGTGGTTTAGCCGAATCTTTACCAATCTGGTCGTTCCAGCCAAGAGATAATTCCCAACCCCTGGTTTCCAAATCTGCATAGTTACCCTTTGGAACGGTGTTCCCAAAAATAGCAGGGGCAGTTAAACCCAGGGTAAACATGTCAGTCGTTTTACGGATATAAGCGTCTCCAGAAAATGACAAACGACTATTAAGCATGGAAAAGTCCAATCCCAGGTTGCTTGTGGTAGAGGTCTCCCAGGTAATACCATTAGGAAGCACGTCCGGCTGACTGGTTGTTTGTGGTCGTACACCATTCAGGATTGCGCCCGATTGAACAATTTTAAAGATTTCCTGATAAGCATATGAAGCAATATTTCCATTTCCAAGCGACCCATAGGATGCCCGGATTTTTAAGTCAGAAATAACATCAGGAGAAACTTTCCAGAACGGCTCCTGGTTAATACGCCATCCGGCTGATACAGAAGGGAAGAAGCCGTAACGCTGGTCTGATGGAAACTTGGATGATCCATCGTAACGGGCATTTACCTCTAATAAATACCTGTCTTTAAAAGAGTAGTTTAATCTTGAAAAGCCCCCTAATATAGCCCATTTTTCAAAACCGCCTTCAGGTCTGATAGATTGTCCGAGCGCTAAATTCAGGTCGGTTCCATCTTCAAAGATTAAACCATTTCTTTGTATATATAGCCTGTTATCTGTGGATTGCTCGTAATTATATCCCGCCATCGCTTTCAGATAGTGTACATCTTTGAAGGTATGCTCAAATTCTGCATAGATGTTGGTGGCAAGGTATTGGATTTGATTTCTTTCAAAAGTAAGGTCATTAGTCGTTGTACCTACATGGGCAATCTGTCCTTCAATATTACTGTAAGGCACTTGTACACGCCTTTGATTTACATTATTATCTGCGTTTCTAAAAGTAAAATCTGCATTGATCCTGAATTTGTTATCAAAAAACTTTGCTTTAAGTCCGGTAATATTTCTAAATAGCTGCCTTTTAGTGTCTATTCCATTTTTTCCATAATAAAAATCACCCACTGTATACGCTGCTGTAAAGGTGAGCGAACCATCTGGATTAAACATAGGAACAGTTGGCTTGCCCTCGTCGGCAATGTTACGCCATATTCCCCCGCCTTCACCAACGTTAAGTGGATTGTGGTATTGCATAACAGAGAAATCGGCATTATTCTCCAATGTCAACCAAGGGAAAATGTCTACCGAGCCTCTTGCACGAATATTTTTCATATTATAATCATCCGTATTATATCTGAATAAACCATTCTGGTTTAAAAATCGTCCCGACACCAAGAAAGATGCTTTATCTGAGCTACCGCTTACCGATAAATTATTCTCCGTTGCTGTAGTATTATCTTTATACAAGTGGTTGTACCAATCCGTACTTCCGTAATAGGTGTATTCACCAGTAAGTGGGTTGATTTCTACTTCATTATAAGGCTGCCCTGACTCAGACCTCCTCTTAAATTCATCTAAATAAGCTTGAGAAAATTTTTGTGTTTTATTGGCGTTTTGAGGAAAAGCGCCATCACCATTAATAAATGCTTCTGAAAACATTTTGGCCCAGGTATAACCATCTGTAACAAAATCAGGGGTTTGAAGTGGGGCCTTTACAGCAACGTTTGTTGAATAATTAATACTTGTTCTCCCCTTTGCTGGTTTCTTTGTGGTAATGAGCACCACACCAAACACACCTCTTGCACCATAAATGGAAGCAGAAGCCGCATCCTTTAACATAGAGATGCTTTCAATGTCATTAGGATTAAGCAGGCTCGGGTCACCTTCAAATCCGTCAATTAAAACCAGGGCACTTCCTCCCTGCCCAATGGACGTTGTGCCCCTGATATTAAATTTTGGGGATTGTGTGGGTTTACCATCCATCATTTTGATGTTCAGGTTTGGCATAACACCCTGAAGTCCTTGTGAAAGATTGGGAATGGGCCTGTTTTCTAAAACTTCACTGGTAACCTGGTCAACAGCACCTGTTAGGTTCGCTTTCTTTTGTACTCCAAAACCCACCACAACAATTTCGTTTAAGGTTTGGTTGTCTTCCTTAAGCACTACGGTAAGGTTGGTTCGGTTTCCTACAGCAACTTCCTGGGTGGTAAAGCCCACATAAGAAAAGACGAGGACATCATCATTAGTTACTTCACTGATCTGAAATTTTCCATTTAAGTCAGTACTTGTTTGAATTTTTTTTCCTTTTACAGTAATACTGATCCCCGGAATGGGGCGGTTGTCACTATCATTTACAGTTCCGCTGATCATTCTCGACTGTGCATATGTGCACAAACTGAGAAAGATAAGAATCACCGACAAGATAGTTTTTAGTCTGGTAGTTTTTTTCATTTCCATACGCGTTTAAATTGGTTCGAAGCTAAATGCTTCAATTTAAAGCTAGTAATAATTTTAAGGAAATTTTATGTTAACTCACCAGAATTTATTTATAAAATTGACAATTGTTTACCACATATGACACCTAGTAAAGTAGCTAGATGGAAAGCTTCATGAGGTAGGAAATGAAAAAATTGAAAGATTATAAGTAAATCTGTCAAGACTCTGGCATCAACTTTTTGCTTTTTAATAAGCTTTCGTTTTTAAGCTTATATTGGTTAAATCCTGCTTTTAACTTGTTCAGCAATTTGTTGTCAACAATAGGCTCGATGTCAAAACCTGGATTTATAGAGAATAACTGGCCCCCATCTAAAAAGTAAAGCCCCATAATATAATTATGCAGGACCGTTTTGCCCTGTTTGAGTGGATATTCATGAATATTCCGAAAACTTTTGTTTACATCCAGTCCAGTACCAACCCATGTTACTTTATCAGGAGTTTTCATATGGTAACTATTTTTCAGAAATACTACTATAGAAGGTGCAAGGTCAAAATGTGAAGATATAGCACTTATATTTACACTACTTCTTAGCATTGGTGAATAAATAATTAGCGGAACATGGTAACGATCAATTTTTGTTGAAAGCGGAATTTCTGGTAAGCGAT
>NZ_JAZQNU010000187.1:0-16665 GCF_045627485.1 Pedobacter sp.
TCCTCTGCCATCTATGGATGCTTCAGATGCCAACATTTTGAAGACGGAGACTTCCGTCTAAAGTCGTCTTCAACGGCTGGATCAAGCCACTTCGGGGCGATGATCGGGCAGGGGGCCTTCTGGACCATCTCCAGGTCCCAATCCATCGCATACTGCAACGCAGCCATCGCAGTCAGACAGCCTGCATGCCCCAATCTCTCCCTTCATCGAGCTCCCCCTTCCCCTATCCACCTTGGCAGCCGAAAAGACTCGGCCTGTTATGATGCTCAAGCAGGGATTTGATTTCGGAAGAACAGGGAGCGAGAAAGATTGACAGACAGGGGCACGGAGATCGCTGATCGACGTCCTGCATGGATGATCCCATTGTAAAAACAATGCTGCTACAGACCGAAACATTATACAATACGCCGAAGAAAACGGCTACGACTACATCTGCCTTAGCAGAAACGGTGAAAATAAAAGTAGCCTCTGGTTTGGTTCCAACACCTCAAACTTGATTAATAAATCGGAGATCCCTGTTATTGCAGTACCAAGCACTTACCAGGGCGAGCAGATCACTAAGGTGGCCTATGCATCTGATTTGAGAAAACTGGATACAGAACTGGATAAAGTGGTGAACTTTACCCAACCTTTAGGGGCACAGCTGGAATTGTTACATTTCACGAATCCTGGCGACGAACTTATAGATGTTGATGAACAGGATGCCATTAAAGAAAAAATAAGTCAATACCAGTTAATAACCCATTTCGAAAAGTTTGATTTTGAAAAAACATTAATTGAAAATATGAATGAGGCTTTTCAGCGATCAAAGCCTTCCATGGTGGTAATGTTTACCGATCAAAACAGAAGTTTCTTTGAAAGGATTTTCTCTTCCAGTATTTCCGCAGAATATGCTACTGTATCGGACATTCCTTTGTTGGTTTTTAAAAAATAATTAATAAACACCTGCACACTGCTAAAAGCGGTGTGCAGGATTGTTTAGGTCCCCCTGCTCCTCCTTGGAGTACTACAGTGCGATAGCATGAATAGGTTTCTGTATCAAAAATTTAAATGATTAAGATTATCTTTGCATTCTAAACAATAACATGGACAGCCTGAAAGTATTAACTGACAACGACATTAAGCATACCAAACAAAGGGTTCGTGTGTTAGACGAAATTTCAATGGAGGTTACAGCGGTATCACAACCTGACCTGGAAAAAAAACTGGGAAAAGAAATTGACCGGGTTACCCTTTACCGCATTCTGAATTTATTTGAGGAAAAAGGCATCCTGCACCGGGTAATCGATCGTCACGGTACTGCAAATTATGCTGTCTGTGCCCCAAACTGCTCAGCAAACCATCACCACGACAATCATGTACATTTTAATTGCACCATGTGCCAGAAAATTTACTGTTTACCTGTCGAATTACCTGCATTAAAATTACCTGCAGGTTTTAAAATGGAAACGCTAAATACCATTGTTTATGGTACCTGCAATAATTGCAGTATTAATTCCTAAACCTTTCCAAAGCGTTTCTTTAAGAATAATTTTTAATTTTCAGTTATAAGATGCATCTTTGTTGCAATGGAACAACGCAACAGGTTTTCTTTAGCTGGCTGTCGCCTCATCATTTACATGATGCTGGCCATATTTGCTGCTATGCCCTTGGTGCAGGCTTTTCACAGTCACGACTCAGAAAGCATCTCCTTTTCAAAAGATGACCAGCAGTTAGCCAAGTCACATACAGATTGTCATTTTTGCCACCAGTTTTCGCAAAATCAACCTGTTCCCCTGTTGCCAATACGATCTTTATCAGTCTTATTTTTCGGAAGCATCCCTTCCATCTTTCCTATTGATGCGGTTCAGGAATTGATCTCATTGCCCGGTGTAAGCTGGACAAATAAGGGTCCCCCTGCAATAAACGCCTAATCAAACACCGTGCACCTCACGGCCCCCCTCTATTTATAATTTTATTTAATTTCTATGCTGAAAGGTTTATTAACCATTATCGGCTTCCCACTGGCAATATGCCCAGGCTACACGTTGGCCCAGGATACCTTGCAATTGCGGGAGGTACAAATTCACGGACAACATAGTCCGGTTAATCGAAACAGTATTTCGACCACGATTTCTGCCAGCCAATTATCCACCACTAAAGGTGGCAACCTGGCTGATGCTTTGGTAGACGTACCCGGCGTGAGCACCTTAAAAAGTGGTGCCGCTGTAGCCAAACCTGTAATACATGGTTTACATAGCAATCGTATTTTATTGCTCAACAACGAGGTAAGACAGGAAGGACAACAATGGGGTGCAGAGCATGCGCCGGAAATTGACCCATTCATTGCCGAGCGAATCCATGTGATTAAAGGAGCAGAAACTATCCGTTATGGCGCTGAAGCCATGGGTGGTGTAATCATGGTTGATCCACCTGCCCTTCCTAAATCAGCTGGCTTTGGTGGTGCGCTTAACCTGGTTGGTGCAAGTAACGGCCGGGCAGGCGCCACGTCGCTGATGCTTAACGGTGGCCTGAAAGGCTTGCCTGGTTTAGGCTGGCGGATACAACAGTCACTTCGTAAAAGTGGTAATTTAAAAACTGCCGATTATTACCTGGGCAACACCGGCCTGCGCGAAAACAACTTTTCTGCCGCACTGGGTTACAGTGGTAAAAATTCGCAGTATGAAGTGTACTATAGTAGATTTAGCACCGACCTGGGTGTGTTATACAGTGCGCACGTAGGAACGGCTGAGGATATTGAGGCACGTATTCTTTTAGGAAGACCAACAGAGGAATTTGGTTTCAGCTACAATATATCTGCGCCTAAACAACAGGTGAACCATCAATTACTTAAGTTAAAGGCACATTACGACTGGAGTGAGAACCGACAGCTTGATCTGGTGTATGCTTTTCAAAATAACCATCGCCGGGAATATGACTTCCGTCGTGGCGACCGCGAATCCATCCCCATTACTGACCTGGTGCTGCATACCCATACCCTGGATGGGCAATTAACCAGTTATACTAAAAATGGCCATAAACGTAATTATGGATTTAACACGGTGGTTCAGGTTAACAATAATATTCCGGGCACCCTGGCTAATACATTCATTCCAAACTTCGATAGTTTTACAACAGGTGCTTTTGTGATGCAACGCTGGATTAAGGGCGATGTTGAACTTGAAGCCGGTTTACGTTACGATTACAAGTATTTCAACGCAGCAGGCTTCAGGTACAGCTATAGCACTACCGGTGCCACTAACGAGACGATTAATGAGCAGTACTATGGAGGTGAAAACAGCTTCCACAATGTTACCGGTTCTGCCGGGCTCCGCTGGAACCTGGGAAACCAAAGCCAACTGATCAGTAACATCGGATTGGCCTGGCGTGCTCCGACAGCTAACGAATTATTTAGTAATGGCTTGCATCATGGCGCGGGTTTATACGAAGTGGGTAATCCTGATTTGAAAAGTGAACAGGGATACAAATGGACAAGCGCCTTCGAACATAAAAATGACTTATTTACTTTTGAATTAGCTGTTTATGCGCAGTACATCAACAATTACATCTTTTCAAAACCAGGTTTGCAATACAGGCAAACCATAAGTGGAACTTTCCCAGTTTTCAACTATGAGCAGGCAAATGCTTTCTTCTACGGAACTGATATCGCCGGCACTTATCGATTTTTACCTCAACTGTCATATCGCCTAACAGCGTCTTTGGTGCAGGCTCAAAACCTCGACGATAAAACCCATCTGCCTTTGATTCCTGCTGCACGTATGGCCCAGCAACTCACCTGGAACTTTGACCCGAATAAAAATAAAGACAGTTACCTGCAAATAGGCCACCAACAGGTAGCCCGTCAAACCCGCTATGAACCGGGTAGTGACTACGCAGCACCGCCAAAAGGTTACGGATTATTCTCCATAGCCGCGGGCAGCATCCTAAATCTGGGAAAGCAAATGCTGAAGGTGCACCTCCAAGCAGATAACCTTTTTAATACATCGTATAAAGATTACATGAATCGCTACAGGTACTATGCCCATGAAATGGGTAGAAATGTGACGATTAGACTCGCTTATCAATTTAATTAATAACATAAAACAATCACAATGAAAATGTTAAAACACTTCAAATTTACACTTCTGGTTGGCTTTATAGCCATGTCATTTACCGCATGTAAAAAAGATGACCCTGTAGCAGAAATCCCGGCAGAAGAAGTTGGAACAGCAGAACTTAGCTTTGTGGAAGTCGAAGCTGAACTCCATAATGACCACCATCATTACCACGACATCCCTGGCGCCGTACCATTAACCATTAGTTTTGACCAGGCTGGTTTACCTCCGGTGGGTACGCATGCGCATTTAACTGCAGGTAAAACCTATAAAGTAAGTCTGAAAGCATATGACTTTGCAAAAAGAGAAATTCAGCAGGAGTTTGTAGATAAATCGGATTTACACCAGGCTTTTCTGTTAGGCGCACCTGAAGGGGTGATGAGTTATATTTATGCAGATCGTAATGCCAAGGACGAAATGGTGAATGTTGGTGTTACTGGCTATCTTACGGTGAAGAAAGCTTCGGCTGGTTTTACTTTCCGTTATATATTGAGACACCTGAATCCAGGTGTGAAAGCAAACATCACTGCTGAACACTGGAATGCTGCTGATTTTGCATCCAAATTTTCGGGAGCAAATGATTTAGATCTAAAATTTAACTTACATCCGGTTGCCGAAGGCGACACTGGCCACTAAGATTATTATCCAGTATTAAGTAAGGGCAGTTCAATAAGGACTTGCCCTTCTTTGTTGTTGCAGTAAAAGACATCTTGCTGGTGGGTTAAACTCATCTTAACGCAAAAAAAAATCCTACATTCAAACAATTAATTAAAATTGACTTTCTTTGTTGCAATTGTATTTATGTGATATACCGCATACAAAAAAAACATTTACATTTAACATCTGGAGTTAAATGGTGTTTATCAACTTTACAGTGTACTGTTGGTTAAATCGGCAGTGATCGATTTAACACTATTTAACCAAATATGTTAACCATTTTTATGATATTTATCCATGTTTAAAGAGATACATAATAAATACTTACGATACAGTGTCATAGTTATTTATTTTATTTTACTGTTTTTTTGTGCCCTGCAACTAAATTTTTTAGGGTTATTTGGTTACTCCCCTTCCTATAAGGATATTAAAGCGCCTACTCAAAGTGTAGGCTCAGAACTTTATACCGCCGACGGTAAATTGATTGGTAGATATTTCAACGAAAACAGAACTCCAGTGGCATATGATCAAATTGCACCCAGTGTAATTAACGCCTTGGTAGCCACTGAAGATGCCCGGTTTTACAAACACATGGGTATCGATTTTATATCACTGGTTTCCAGCGGAATATCAACTGCCAGTGGTGATAAACGCGGGGGAAGCACCATTACACAACAACTTGCAAAAAACCTCTATCGTACCCGCTACAATAAATCGCAGGGCGCTTTTAAAAGCATACCTGTGGTGAGTACCATCATGTCGAAACTTAAAGAATGGATGACGGCGGTGAAACTCGAAGCAAATTACTCTAAAGAGGAGATTCTAACCATGTACCTCAACACCGTTTCCTTTGGTAATAATGCTTACGGAATTAAAACCGCTGCCCGTACATATTTTGATAAAGAAACAGATAGTCTCGACGTACCGGAATCTGCCCTGCTGATTGGAATGTTAAAAGCAACCACCCTTTATAACCCGACCAGAAATCCGGAACGTTCAGTGGAACGCAGAAACGTAGTTTTATCCCAAATGAACAAATATGGGTTCATAAACACTCAGGAATATAACAGGTATAAGAATACGCCACTTAAACTTAAGGAAGGCCATGTTGACGACAATGGAGATGGTGATTCCTACCTTCGTACGGCTGTTGCTAAATACCTGGAAAAATGGTGTGATGATAATGGTTACGACCTTTATGAAGATGGTTTAAAAATTTATACGACCATTGATTCCAAATTACAGAAATATGCAGAGGAAGCTGTGAATGAACAGATGAAAACGCTTCAAAAACGTTTTTATAATGCATGGGGAAAGAATGATCCCTGGTATGATTCTGAAAACAGAAAAGTGGACTATCCGAACCGTGCCAAGCAAAAACTTCCCATATATGCCATGCTGAAGAAGAAATACAATAACAATCAGGATTCTATAGATGCATATTTTGACCGCAAAAAGAAAATGAGAGTCTTTAGCTGGAATGGTACCAGGGATACTTTATTTTCGACTATGGATTCCATTCGTTATTATGGTAAGATCCTGAATGCGGGCATGATGTCACTGGATCCTTTTGAGGGTAAGATTAAAGTTTGGGTTGGTGGAATTGATCATAACTTTTTTAAGTATGACCATGTTAACCAGAGCAAAAGACAAGCGGGATCTACCTTTAAACCCTTTGCCTACCTGGCAGCTTTAGAAAGCGGCCTTTCCCCTTGTGATACATTTGTGGACAAACCGGTTAGCATCGCTTATCAGGAAAAAGGAAAAACAGAGTATTGGGAACCTAAAAATGCGAGCTACTCCAATACGTACAGCAATATGTCGCTGCGCCTGGCAATGGCAAGATCTGTAAATACGATAACTGCTCAGATCACAGAAAAAGTTGGCGCTGATAATGTAGTAAAATGGGCCCATGAAGTAGGAATTGACAGCAAATTGCAATCTGTTCCATCCGTGAGTTTGGGACCAAATGATGTTTCTGTTTACGAAATGGTTAAAGCCTATGGTACTTTTCTAAATAACGGTATCAAAACTGACCCTATACTTGTGGAAAGAATAACAGACCTTGATGGTAATTTAATTAAAGAATTTAAGCCAAAAACCAAAAGGGTACTGTCAGAAGAAATCAGCTGGTTAATGCTTTATATGTTTAGAGGAAGCATGGAAGAACCAGGTGGTACTTCGCAGGCCCTATGGGAATGGGACCTCTGGAAAAATAATAATCAAATCGGCGGTAAAACCGGTACCTCCTCAGATTATGTGGACGCCTGGTATATGGGGATTACAAAAGATCTTGTTACCGGCGTTTGGGTAGGCTGTGATGAACGTACTGCACACTTTAAAAATAGTCAAACCGGCGAAGCCTCAAGAACGGCATTACCTATTTTCGGGAAGTTTATGGAAAAAGTGTATCATGACGAATCAACAGGTTACACTTATGGCCCCTTTCCGAAACCTACAGTTAAAATCACCATTCAATACAATTGCCCAACACCACGTTACGTTCCAGACACAACCACACAGGATAGTGTTGAAGTGGACTCGGTAGACCTGCAGATGCCTGTAATTGAAGAATTAGATCCACTAACACCAGAGCAGATGGAACTGATTAACCAGCAAAAAAAGAAAGCTGCTAATCCAGCACCTGCGCAGCCGGAAAATAGCGAACCAATGACGAAAAAAGAAGCGCGTGAATTGAAAAGAAAATTAAGAAAAGAAGAAAAAGAAAAGGCTAAATTAGATCCTTCAAATAATGGGTAATCAGATCAGAAAATAAAGCTTTACTATTCCTAACTTTTAAACGATGAAAATTTTTCAACGGTTAATTACATTATTATTATTACTAACGTCAACCTCGTTAGCCGTCCATGCTCAATACTTTGGCCAGAATAGGGTAAGGTATAAAAATGAAAAGTTCAAGGTGATGCAAACACCACATTTTGACCTTTATTATTACATCCAAAATGACAGCCTGGTTAATCGTTTTGCAAAAGATGCCGAAACCTGGTATAAGATGCACCAGGAAGTATTTCGGGATACATTTCTTAAAAGAAATCCGATCATCTTATACAGCAGCCATCCTGATTTTCAACAGACTACTGCCTTACAGGGCGAGATTGGTGTAGGTACCGGAGGGGTAACTGAAGCTTTAAAAAACAGGGTTATCATGCCGGTGATGGAACTTCGCAGTCAAACCCGACATGTTTTAGGTCACGAACTTGTCCACGCTTTCCAGTACCACACCCTATTGGTGCAAGATAGCATGAACCTGGAGAGTGTGAGCCGTGTGCCTTTATGGATGATTGAAGGGATGGCCGAATACCTCTCCGTGGGGAAAAAGGACGCTTTCACCTCCATGTGGATGCGCGATGCACTCTTAAACAGGGATATCCCTTCGTTAAAAGATTTAACTAATTCTAACCGGTATTTCCCTTATCGTTATGGCCAGGCGTTCTGGGCCTTTATTGGCTCAACATATGGCGACACCACCATTGTGCCATTGTTAAAAAACACGGCCAGGTATGGTTATGAGAATGGCTTAAAATTCACCTTGGGTTACGATGATAAAACGTTATCCGGGCTATGGAAAAATGCCATTGAAGCTCATTACCGTCCAATGTTAAAAGCGGACAGTGCACAAGTAAGATTAACGGGTACCAAGATTATCGACAATAAAAATGCAGGAAATATGAATGTTGCCCCTGCTATTAGCCCGGATGGGAAATACCTGGCTTTTATGTCGGAAAAAGACCTGTTTGGCATCGACCTTTTTCTTGCAGATGCCAGGACTGGGAAGATCATCAGGAAGCTTAGCAGCCAGGTTAACAATACCCATATTGACGATTTCAGCTTCCTGGAGTCGGCTGGTACCTGGTCTCCCGACAGCAAACGGTTTGCCTTTACAGTATTCAGCAGAGGCAAAAACAGGATGATTATCATCGACGTCGAAAAGGGAAAGACCCTACTGCATACAGATATGCAGCAGGTTGAGCAGTTTGGTAACCTGACCTGGTCGCCCGATGGAAAGGAAATAGCCTTCTCTGGTATGGTAGAAGGACAAAGCGATATCTTCAGTTATAACCTCGACACCAAACAAGTTACTGCCATTACCGATGATCCGTATTCAGACTATGCACCAAGCTATTCTTTTGATGGTAAAAAAATTATCTTTTCTTCCGACAGGGTTGCTATTGAATCAAATAGTACACAAGCTACCAACCCGATTAACCTGACTATTTACGACAGACAAACCAAAACCTTAAGCAACATCCCTGTATTTCCAGGTGCAAACAACTTAAATGCACAGTTCTCTGGCGATAGCCAGAAGATTTACTTCTTGTCTAACCGAGATGGTTTCAGGAATTTATATGAATATAACCTGGCAACAGGTACTGTAAATCAGTTGACTGATTATTTTACGGGCATCAGCGGGATCACTGAGTATTCTCCTGCCATTTCTGTTTCCAGGAATGATGAAATCATATACAGTTACTATCGGTCACAACGCTATACACTTTACCATGCCGAGAGAAGCCGGTTCCAGGCCAATGCCGTAGACCCAAAAGCTGTAAACTTTTCTGCAGCGATCCTTCCACCGGTAGAAAATTTCGGGATTAATATCGTCAACTCCAATCTGGCTAACTTCAAACGCTTCGATCGGGTTCCAAATGACTCCTTGCGTTTGGTTCGTTACCGTCCGCAGTTTAAATTGGATTACCTCGCCAACAGTGGCGTGGGTGTTTCCACAAGTCGTTTCGGTACCGGTGTAATGGGTGGTATTGTTGGGATGTTTAGCGATATCCTTGGCAGAAACCAGATCATTGCAAATTTAGCTGTAAATGGGGAAGTCTATGATTTCGGTGGAATGGTAGGTTATATTAACCAGGAAAGACGAATTAACTGGGGGGCCGCCATATCACATATCCCTTACATCACAGGTTTTCGTGACCTTGCAGCAGAAACCATCCCTGTAGAAGGTGGAGCTGTTGATGTCATTTCCGACCGCACTAATATCATTAGGACTTTCGAAGATCAGGCCCAGATGTTTGTGAGTTACCCATTCAACAAGGTACACCGTGTTGAAGCAGGGGGCGCTTTTTCAAGGTACAGTTACCGAATAGACAGGTATAGTAACTATTATCAGAATATTGACGGGTATCCAGGCTTCTATTTAGGATCCGACAAACGGAAAATACCTACAGAACAAGCATCAGAAGAACTGGGTGTATCCTTTTCTTCTTTTAACATATTCAACACTAATGCAGCCTTTGTAGGCGATAATTCAATATTCGGAATGACCAGCCCACTTGACGGATTTCGATACCGTGTAGGGGCCGAACAATACTTTGGTGACTATAAATTTTCAGCAATTAATCTGGATGCAAGAAAATATGTGCGTTTAAAACCTTTTACGCTCGCGGCCAGGGGTTATACCTATATGCGTTTAGGTAAGGAAGGTGAGAACCTCTACCCTTTATTTATTGGATATCCTTATCTGATTAGAGGTTACGAGGCCAACTCATTATACAATAACCAAAGCGCGGGTGGATTCTTCGACATTAATCAGTTATCAGGAAGTAAAATTGCAGTGTTTAACTTTGAGGTGAGGTTACCATTTACAGGACCGAAAAAACTGGCACAAATTCCTTCTGGTTTTCTGTTTTCAGATTTAAACTTGTTTTTCGATGCAGGCGTAGCGTGGACAGAGGACTCAAAGGTGGTCTTTAAAAGCCAGCCAAACGGGGTATTATTACCCAATGGAACACCAGCGGAAAGGGTTCCTGCCTTAAGTGCTGGAATTTCGCTTCGCGTAAACATGTTTGGATATTTTGTACTGGAACCATATTATGCTTTCCCGCTCCAACGGAAAGATGTTAAAGCCGGTGTATTTGGTTTGACCTTTGCACCAGGTTGGTAAATAAAGCGATAATAGATAAAATGTCCCGGACTTAAAACACCCGGGACAATTTTATATATTATGACATCATGTTTAACGGTAACGTTACCTGCATATCCATTGCCTTGTTTAAAGTGATATGTTCGAAATCTAAGCCTATAGTTAAATCTACCCAATCAGGATTACAGGTTCTTACCAATCGCTCTTTTTGCATGCGGGTAAACCTGCTAACTAACTTAAAACGACCTAGGGCCTGTGCTTCTGTTTTAAACTCTTCAAAATAAACCAACCTGCTTAATTGTTGGCCGCTATCGAAAAATAAATTGGGCATTTGTTTGTAAAAGGCCAGCGTCTTTAACAAATCAGCGCTCATGCCTACATGCAAACTGGTTCGGTTCCTATCGGTCAAGATGTACACAAAATTTTTCATAGCTTAATCTTAAATTGTTTTTAACTAAATTAGTTAGTATATATTTTTGTACAGCCAATTTATATTACTAACTTTATTGGCACAATATTACTAATAACTTTAGTAAAAACAAAAGAATATTAAACTTTATTTTTTATGTCAAATATTTCAGCTAACCTAAAATATCTTAGGAAGAAAAAAGGCCTTACACAACAGCAATTCGCTGATGCTATTGGGATTAAAAGGTCTCTGGTTGGTGCTTATGAAGAGGATCGTGCAGAACCCAAATACGAATTGCTAAAAAAAATAGCAGCATTCTATGATTTTAGTATTGATGAGTTTATCAATGAAGAAATCAACGATAAATGGAAACCTAAGTTAAAAAGCCAGGGATCCAATCTGCGTATCCTAAGCATATCGGTAGATAAAGACGACAATGAGAATATTGAACTGGTTCCTGTGAAAGCTAGTGCCGGATATTTGAATGGCTTTGCTGATCCAGAATACATCAGAGAATTGCCTAAATTTCACCTGCCACTTCCAAGTTTAAAACAAGGAACATTTCGTGCATTTGAAATAACTGGCGATTCAATGTTACCAATTCAACCTGGAAGTATCATCGTAGGCGAATATCTGGACAACTGGAATGACGTAAAAACAGGAGAAACTTATATAATAGTAAGTAAGAATGAAGGCGTGGTGTATAAACGCGCCGGTAACCGTTTTAAAGAGAATAAAGAACTGAAATTGGTATCCGACAATAAAGTGTACGACCCTTATTTTATTGCAGCTGAAGACATCCTGGAAATCTGGAAAGCCAAAGCATATTTTAGTTCTACCCTACCCGATCCTACACCAGAACCAACTATTGAAACCTTAACAAACATGATGTCGCAAATGCAGAAATCATTGTCTCAGTTAAACCGGAATTAATGAAAAGGCATAAAAAAAGGGAGCTATTAGCTCCCTTTTTTTATAACAAATTGTTATCTATTTAACTGTATCAATAACAGCTTTAAAAGCTTCAGGATGATTCATTGCTAAATCAGCTAATACTTTACGGTTTAAACCGATATTTTTAGCAGCTAATTTACCAATTAGTTGAGAATAAGAAATACCATGTTGACGTGCTCCAGCGTTGATACGTTGAATCCATAATCCACGGAATTCTCTTTTCTTAACTTTACGGTCACGGTATGCATATTGCAAACCTTTTTCTACCGTATTTTTAGCAATGGTAAAAACCTTGCTTCTTGATCCCCAATAGCCTTTGGCCATATTTAGGACTTTTTTCCTTCTTCTTCTTGCAGCTACTGCGTTTACCGAACGTGGCATAGTGTTGTGTGTTTTGATAAACGGTGTTGCGTATTTCAGCAAACTTACTACCGAGTACCTGGTTAAAAATTAAATTATTTACCGATGGCAAGCATACGTTTAACGTTACCTGTATCTGCAGCCGACACCATACTTGTGTGACCTAAGTTACGCTTACGTTTTGTAGACATCTTTGTCAAGATGTGGCTTTTGTAGGCGTTTTTCCTTGCAATTTTACCGGTTCCAGTAAGCGTGAATCGCTTTTTAGCACTGGAATTGGTTTTCATTTTTGGCATAACCTGTGTTTATTTATGTAATTTATTTATTTTTTCTGCACTTTAGGAGCAAGTGTTAAAAACATACGCTTACCTTCCAATTTTGGTAATAGCTCTACCTTTCCTATGTCTTCCAAAGCTTGAGCAAATTTAAGCAATAAAATTTCTCCCTGCTCCTTATATACGATAGCTCTACCTTTAAAGTGAACATAGGCTCTAACTTTCTCACCGTTCTCAAGGAAGCTAATTGCATGTTTTAGCTTAAATTGAAAATCGTGATCGTTAGTGTTAGGTCCAAAACGTATCTCTTTAATTACGGTTTGTTTAGCATTAGCTTTAATTTCTTTCTGCTTTTTCTTTTGCTCGTAAACAAACTTACTATAATCAATAATCCTACAAACTGGCGGAACCGCATTTGGTGATATCTCTACCAGATCCAATTCCAACTCGTCGGCAAGGGCCAAAGCTTTTGCCAAAGGATAGATCCCTGGTTCAACATTATCTCCTGCCAATCTCACCTCTGGAGCCTTGATATACTGATTAATGTGATGTTCTGCTTCTTTTTTCTTAAAAGGAGGACGTGGTCCCCTGTTAAATCCTGGTCTGCCTAATGCCAAATTTATTTTCTCTTTAAATTGTAATTTCTTTAATTAATAACTCTCTGAATTCTCGCAGTGTCATTTCCCCTAAATCTCCCTCTCCATGTTTCCTTACAGAAACCTTTCCTTCTGCCATCTCTTTTTCACCAATTATCAGCATATAAGGGATTTTCTTCACTTCTGAGTCCCTGATTTTCCTTCCAATTTTTTCATCACGGAAGTCAATCAAACCGCGAATATCGGAATTATTTAGTTCATCTGAAACTTTTTTCGCATAATCTTCATATTTTTCTGAAATAGGAAGAATGATAAATTGCTCTGGAGAAAGCCATAATGGGAAGTTCCCTGCACAGTGTTCAATCAGTACTGCAACGAACCTTTCCAATGAACCAAAAGGTGCACGGTGTATCATTACCGGGCGGTGCTTAAGGTTATCGCTACCCGTATATTCCAGTTCAAATCGTTCTGGTAAATTGTAATCTACCTGAATCGTTCCCAACTGCCACTTCCTTCCTAAAGCATCTTTAACCATAAAGTCTAACTTAGGACCGTAAAAAGCAGCCTCACCATATTCTACAATGGTTGGTAACCCTTTTTCGTCTGCAGCTTCAATAATAGCAGATTCAGCAAGTTCCCAGTTTTCGTCAGTACCGATATACTTCGCTTTATTCTTAGGATCTCTAAGAGAAACCTGGGCGGTATAATCATTAAATCCTAATGACTTGAACACGTATAGAACCAGGTCAATTACCTTTTTGAACTCTTCTTTTACCTGGTCAGGACGACAGAACAAATGGGCATCATCTTGGGTAAAACCACGTACCCGGGTTAAGCCATGCAACTCACCACTTTGCTCGTAACGATAAACAGTACCGAATTCAGCAAAACGTAAAGGTAGATCTTTATAGGAACGGGGTTTAACTTTATAAATCTCGCAATGGTGCGGACAGTTCATGGGTTTTAAGAAAAACTCTTCACCTTCCTGTGGTGTCTTTATCGGTTGAAAAGCATCCTTACCATATTTCTCGTAATGACCTGAAGTGATATACAAGTTTTTATGTCCAATATGTGGCGTAACCACTTGCTCATAACCCGATTTACTTTGGGCTTTGGTTAGAAATTGAACCAAACGTTCGCGTAAAGCAGCACCTTTAGGTAACCATAAAGGTAAACCTGCACCAACATTCTCAGAAAAAGCAAACAGCTCCAACTCTTTACCTAGTTTCCTGTGATCACGTTTCTTTGCTTCCTCAATTAAATGAAGATAATCAGTTAATTCACTTGCTTTAGGAAAGGTAACCCCATAGATTCTGGTTAGCTGTTTTCTATTTTCATCGCCACGCCAGTAAGCACCGGCAACATTCATCAGCTTTACAGCCTTAATAAAGCCGGTATGCGGAATATGTGGTCCTCGACAAAGATCAGTAAATTCACCTTGTGTATAGAATGTGATTTTTCCGTCTTCTAATCCTTCCAAAAGGTCTAGTTTATATTCATCGCCTTTTTCAGCGAAGTGGTTAATCGCAGCATCTTTTGCGATACTTTCTCTAATAAATACTTCTTTCCTTTTTGCGATCTCCATCATTTTGGCTTCAATAGCCTTGAAATCATCTGACGAAAATTCCCTGTCACCAAAGTCTACATCATAGTAAAAGCCGGTTTCAATAGCAGGTCCAATACCAAACTTAGTTCCTGGATACAAAGACTCTAATGCTTCTGCCATAATATGTGCCGAAGAGTGCCAGAAAGTAGTCTTACCGGATGGATCATTCCATGTTAACAATTTAACTGCGGCGTCGGATTCAATAGGACGTGTCGCATCCCATACTTCACCGTTTACATCAGCGGCTAATACGTTTCTAGCAAGTCCTTCGGAGATAGATAAGGCAATTTGGTGGGCTGTTGTGCCTTTTTCATACTGACGGATAGACCCGTCAGGGAGTGTAATATTAATCATCTACAACTATGATTTATGAAGTTAAAAATTTTATTAATTTAAACCACCTACAGTGTGATTTTTAGCATAACAAAGGTATATAAAATACCTAGCTTTCCAACCAGCCATTTGCCAGTACGTCGGCAAGGTGCATCGTTTTTAAAGAAATGTTATTTTTGTCTATGTAACCCTGCAGGTGCATTAAACAGGATAAGTCCGTGGAGATAATATAGTCAACCTCCTGCGCTAAAGCATTGTTTACTTTTTGTTCAGCCATAGCTGAAGAGATCGCATCGAATTTTACAGCAAAAGTGCCACCGAAACCGCAACACATATCAGTATCTTTCATTTCTACCATTTCCAGTCCGTGCACTTTAGATAACAGCTGGCGTGGTTCGTCTTTAATTTTACACTCCCTCAAACCACTGCAAGAGTCGTGGTATACAGCTCTGCCGTCTAACTCCGCACCAAAATAATCTTTCTTAGCTATGTTTATCAAGAAATCAGATAACTCATAAATATGCCCCTGTATCGTTCTGCATCTATTGTGGACGATTGTATTCGTAAATAAATCATTAAAACCAGACTTTACCATACCTACGCAAGAAGCTGAAGGTGCAACGATATAATTCTGATCTGAGAAATCTGAAAGAAACTTGTTACCGGTTTCTTTCGCTTCTTCCCAATAACCTGCATTATAAGCTGGCTGCCCGCAGCAAGTCTGATTAGGATTGTAACTAACCTGGTATCCTGCTTTTTCTAATACCTTTATCGTATTAAAAGCTGTTTCAGGGTATAACTGGTCTATAAAACAGGGCACAAATAATTCTATCTTCATCTAAATGATCTTATCTAATCTGAATGGGTTCTGTAAATAATTTAACTTCAGCTTTCCGCAGTGAAAGAAGCAATAATAAGCCGATGATAAAAAAGGAAGTTAAAGCAATAGCAGAATTCCGCATACTCCCAGTAAGCTCCTCAATATATGCAAAGCTAGCTAATCCAGCTACAATTGCAACTTTTTCAGCTACATCGTAAAAGCTAAAGAAGGAGGCCGAATCCGGCGTATTTTCGGGAATATATTTAGCATAAGTGGAACGGGATAAAGACTGTATACCGCCCATAATTAATCCTACAACTGAGGCCAAAATGTAAAATTGCACAGCTGTTGACACAAAATAGGCACTGATACACATTGCTATCCAAATTATTACCACACCAATTAACACTTTCACATTACCATAGGTTTGCGCCAAACGAGACATCAAGTTGGCACCTGCAATGGCAACCAATTGTATAATCAAAATTACCACAATCAAACTTGAAGTTGTCAGGTGCAGTACCTTCTCTCCAAAACTTGCCGAAACAAGCATAATAGTTTGAACACCCATGGAATAGAAAAAGAAAGCAAAGAGAAATCGCTTCATTAACACCATACCCTTAATTTGTTGCCATACTACATGCAATTCCTTAAACCCGCTTGAT
>NZ_JAZQNU010000188.1:0-1527 GCF_045627485.1 Pedobacter sp.
CAGCGCGGCCGGAGCGCAGCTCAGGGATATTTCCCTGCGGGCGGCTGTAAATGACCTGTTCCGCGCGATCGATGCCTATTTCCGCGAGGAGCCGGAGCGCGGCCCCGAGAGCGGGACCGGCTCCCTGTTGGAGGCGGTAAATTCTTTGGGGCAACACATAAAGTTGATGATAAATCTGGTGATTCGCCAGGTTGCGTTTATAATCGAATTCTCCTGGGTTTTTTGGTCCATCAACGGGTTTATAGTTTGCCGGCAACATCAACATATCACCATAGCTGATACTGCCAGAGGATTGGTTGTTGATGGGTACGGTGACCAGCAATTTTCCGATACAGGCGAAGCTGCTGTCATGTTGCTGAGTATTAGTCACTTTTGCCTTAAAACGCAGGAGGTTGCCTTTTAACTGGGGCTCTTCATCAACGATGACTTTCAGGAATTCTGCTTGATGGTGGGCAAAATATTTATTTTGAAGATGTTGCAGCTGGATAAGGTAAGTCCAGGATGATGTGAAAAAAATAAGCAGGTATAAAATGGGCCCCCAATACACTTTAAGGCGATAAACCTTTAGTTTCAGGTAGCCGATATTTATAATGAGGAGACCAAGGAAAAGCGTCATGCCTATTAGGGCACAGGCATGCTGTAAGGTTAAGGAAGGAAAACTATGGGCGAAAATTATACCCGCTATGTAAACACACAGGAGGTGAACATACTGGGTTTCTGCGCGGTAAAACATTAAAGCTGGTAACGTAACTGAAGTTTTAATTCAGATTTTTGGTTTCCCTGGATTTCGTCTAATCCAGAACCTACGGTTTCCACATCCCGATAAACTGATAAAGCATACCGGCTCCACAAGTCCATGTGTTT
This sequence comes from Pedobacter sp., assembly GCF_045627485.1. GTDB lineage: Bacteria > Bacteroidota > Bacteroidia > Sphingobacteriales > Sphingobacteriaceae > Pedobacter. The sequence goes on from NZ_JAZQNU010000188.1 coordinate 865, forward strand.
TAATAGTTTATACTTGATGTTTAGGTAAGTACGCGCACCTTTACCATTGTACATGCCAAAGCTGAAACCATAAAGCACATCATCTTCATAGGCATAGACCCGGCTGTTATAAGAGGCCGTGTTGAAATAGGCAAAACGTAAATTGGCTGTTAAACGGGACGACAAGGGCACATAGGCCATGTCCTGGTAAACGAGGTAACCGTATTCGCCGGGGGCTTCGCCTTTTCTGTACTGGCAGAGTTCTAACCGGTTTTGAAAGTTAAATTTCCTGCTAATGCGCCAGTTAACTTCCATACGGTAATTTTGTTTGCTCACCTCATCCAGGAATTTGATGTTGACTGGCAGGTCTGTGTTTTGCTGATTTTGTTTCGTTTTAAAGCGTCCAATTACACTAAAGGTTTTATGAGGACGGTAAAGCAATTGCGTCATTACTTCGAAACCTTTAGAAGCCTCATTTACCCTGTATTTTAACCAAGGGAATTTAAAGATGTCGGAATATACAGACGCTGTCCACTGTGTAGTAGCCGTATAATGAAGGCCTGCATACCAGCTACTTTCATTGTTTGCATCACTTTTTTCTCCGTTGGCTTGGGCAAAGAAGCTATGGTAGTCTGTATCGTAATGCCGGTTTACCAGCACGGCTGATAGTTTTGGAGAAAGACT
>NZ_JAZQNU010000189.1:0-5215 GCF_045627485.1 Pedobacter sp.
CGGGAACAGATACGATTATCATTGACCATACCGAAGTTGAACCAGAGTACAACGGTAAAGGTGTTGGTAAGCAAATGCTTTTTAAAATTGTGGAAATGGCAAGAGACAAAAATATTAAGATTATTCCCTTATGTCCGTTTGCGGCGAATATGTTCAAAAAAATAGATGTTATAAAGGACGTGTTAAAATAAGCGTTTAGAATTTACCTTTTTATTTTTTTCTAAGAAAATAACTTGTTAACGCTTTATAAGCTGGTAGCGAATAAGGATCGTTTGCTTGATTTGGAGCAAACGGATTCGATGCAAACCGTACTATGACCATTTTTGCGACTGGATCTACATAGATTGTTTGTCCGTAAACACCCCGGGCAGTAATAGCCCCGTCCTTGTTATCTGTAACCCACCACATATCTGTGTAACTCCAATTTTTCAAATTAGTGTATCCTGCTTTCGCAAATGCTTCCCGGTTTCCGCCTGCGCGAAACTGTTCTACAACTTTAGCTGGAAGTATCTGTTTACCGTTGAAGAATCCTTTGTTGCTTACCATTTCACCAAACATTGCCAAATCCCTTAAATTGACATTAAATCCTCCTCCAGCGAAAGCAATACCTGAACCGTCTACCTGGTAATATCCATCGTGGTGTGTACCTAGAGGTTTCCAAAATCTTTCTGAAATGAGCTCTGGAATGCTTTTTCCAGTAACACGGCTAATGACCCACCCCATGGCGTCGGTATTAATCGTCTTATAAGCAAATACCTTCCCATGTGTTCCTGCTTTTTTAACAGTTTCCAAATATTCATAATAGTTTTCCGGTCCTTTATATCCAGCCGGCTTTGGAAAAGGATTTCCAGCAGCCGAATACGCCCATATATCTGATTTAGGGTTGTTATAATCTTCGTCATATTGCAGGGCCGTTGTCATATCAAGGATTTGGCGGAGTGTTGCGTCACCAAACGCTGATTTTTTTAATTCAGGTACATAATCACCGGCTGTTTTATTTTCATCAAGCACGCCTTCTGCAATTAGCAAAGCACCTAATGTGCCGGTAAAGGTTTTGCTAACAGACATTAATGCATGGGTTCCATCGGGTGCTAACCCTCCGAAATAGTTTTCGTACACAATTTTCCCTTTGTGTAATACGATAACACCGTCTGCATAAACTTTATCTAATGATTCTCTCCAAGTAATTTTTTCGTTTGTACCCATAACAGTAAACGTAATATTGTCTATTGCTTTATCAAGGTCAACGGTAAAGTTATACCGATTGGTTTGTGCCGCTAGAACTACAGTAGTAGGAAGAAATTGTCTCATGTGATTAACGCTGTAACGCGATGCGGGAAATTTAAAGAAACTGCCATCTGCTGCAGAAATGATCTTGTCTTTGGGAGGTGGAAACCCTTGCATCCAACCCATTTTAATAGGGTTAGATTCTTCCGCAGTCGGATAATTTTTTAAAAGCTTCAAGTAATCTTGTGCAATCACAGGTTGTATCAATACCATTAATGCCAGAAATAATATGTACTTTTTCATAACTGTTAAATTAAATTCGAATACCAACAACTTATTGATATTCAACTTTATAACACAACAATTAGCGTTCTTTTTTGTGTGGTTAATTAGGTTCGTATTTATACGTGTATTTAATGTATTGTAAATATACCGGTATATCACGATGTCGTTTTCATCGGCTAACTTTATTAGATATATAAATAAATTCTTTCTTTTCTATATTTTAGGCATGTATTCTTATTTGTTAATGTTATCGATCCATGAAATATATTATTGCACTCCTCTTTTTAGTTGCCGGCCTAAATTCTTATGCTCAGGAAATTGAGACAGAAAATCTCAAAAAACATGTTTATTTCTTAGCTAACGACAAGATGAAAGGGCGGGGGACTGGGAGCAAGCAAAACCTGAAAGCCGCTAAATATATTGAACGAAAATTCAAGTCCTATAAGTTGAAGCCACTGGGTGAAAAAGGGTATTTTCAAGAATTCGATGCAAAGGTCCGAAAGGTAAAAGTTCAGGATAGCATAAGGCTTGCAAGAAATGTAATCGGCTTTCTGGATAATCAGGCATCAAAGACAATCATTATTGGCGCGCATTATGACCATATAGGGGAGGGAAAACAAGGAAGTTCATTGGCTGATAATAGCTATGGAATGATCCATAACGGTGCTGATGATAATGCTTCTGGTATAGCTGGTTTATTGGAACTTGCCCGTGTGTATAGTGAGAATAAAATAAAAGAACCTGTTAATTTTTTATTCATCGCCTTTGGTGCAGAGGAATTAGGACTCGTTGGTTCCCGCTATTTTGTTAACCATCCCACTTACGATTTAAAACATATCCATTGGATGTTAAACATGGATATGATTGGCCGATTGAACAAGGAATCAGGCGTCTCAATTATTGGTTTTGGCACCTCACCTGCTTTTGAAACCATCTTTAAAGGCATCAATCCTGAACAATTTGTGAAATATTATACGGGCTATGAAGGGCGTGGGGGGTCGGATCAGACTTCCTTTTACGAAAAGGATATTCCGGTGTTGTTTTTCCATACCGGTGGGCATCCCGATTATCACAGGCCTACAGATGATGCAGACAAAGTTGATTACCAATCCTTAAAAGGAATTTTAAACCTTGAACGAGCAATTATTGATGGCAGTTTCGACATAGAGGTGATGCCATTTAGGAATACAGATAAAAAGTAGCAGCATAACCTATTCAGTAACCATGTATAGATCCTTACCAAACCGAACCTTGCTTTTATTAATCTTATTGACGCCTTTTTGCAAATTGTCTGCCCAGACTATAAAGGAGTTTGCTGCTAAAGAGAATCCCGCTGCGAAGGCAAAAAAAATGGCGTGGTTTAAAGATGCTAAACTTGGTATTTTTATTCATTGGGGAATTTATTCGGTAAACGGTGTTTCAGAGTCCTGGTCATTCTTCAATAACTACCTGAGCCATAATAATTACATGAAGCAGCTTGAGGGCTTAAACGCAGCAAACTACAATCCGCAGAAGTGGGTGAAGCTAATTAAGGAAAGTGGTGCAAAGTATGCGGTAATGACCAGCAAACATCATGATGGGGTTTCCTTATGGGATACAAAAGCAATAAACCCGATTACCACTTTAAAACACAGTGCAGCTAAGAAAGACCTGCTTAGTCCTTTCGTGGCTGAACTAAAAAAATCTGGGTTAAAAACAGGTATCTACTTCTCCCTGCCAGACTGGAGCCATCCTGATTACGATGTGTTTACCAGGGAGCGCAAACGATACACCTTAGCTGAATCTCCTGAACGGTGGAACACCTTCATGACTTACTTCCATACACAGCTTGATGAAATATCTACCAATTTTAAACCCGACCTCTTATGGTTCGATGGAGATTGGGAGCATAGTGCTGAAGAATGGCAAAGTGCTAAAGTATTGAGCAACCTAAAAAAATACAATCCTAATATCATTATCAACTCGCGCTTAAACCATCATGGGGATTATGAAACGCCTGAACAAGGGATTCCTGTGTTAAAACCAGAGAATGAGTTTTGGGAACTGTGTTATACGATGAATGATTCATGGGGATATCAGCCTTATGATCAAAAATACAAATCACCCAACATGATCATCAGAACGCTGGTAGATTGCATCAGTATGGGTGGTAACTTATTGCTTGATATTGGCCCTAAAGCTGATGGCACCATTCCAGAGGAGCAAGTGAACATCCTTAAACAACTGGGCCGCTGGACAAACAAACATGCCGAAGCCATATATGGTACCAGGGCGGGTATTGCTGCCTCACATTTTAGCGGGAAAACAGCCTTATCTCCAGATAAAAAGACACTTTATCTTTATGCCGACTGGGCTTCAAATAGTAACGAAGACTGGCTGTTAAAGAATATTAAATCACAACCTATGAGTGCTAAGGTGGTGGGTGGTAATATGACAGTAACCTTTAGCAGCGTAGAGAATGACCTGTTATTTAAAATCCCTTCTGCTGCGGTAGACCAGGATGTAACCGTTATTGCGGTAAAATTTGACCAGCCGATTCAATTACACAAGCCCTCGAGCTTAAATATCAGTGTTGCAGCACTGAAAGATAAGGGTATCGCTGATCAGCTTAAACTTAAAAAACTGGCTAATGCAGTGCACGCTGGCAATAATCCTTTCCTGAACACCACGCTAGCTGTAGATGGGATAGGTTTGGAAAAAGAGAAAAATTCACTCGCTTCGGGAGTTTATAATTGGATCACAAAGCATGCGGAAGCACTCTATAAAACCGGCAAGGGTCTACCTGAAGGGCATTACCAGGGTGCTAGTGCCTTATCGGCCGACAAGCAAACCTTGTTTCTTTTTGTAGATGGAATTCCGACCGGGCCAATCGCCTTAAAAGGTATTAAAAACAAGATCAGCAGGATCAGGATTGTTGGGGAAGGTACAATGATCGAACCTCAGCTGTTTAATAAACTTTACTGGAGTGCTGTGCCGGGCATTGTTTATATTCCAATACCTGAAGACCGGCTGGATAAACAGCTCACTGTTATTGCGGTCTTGCTGGATGGGCCTTTAGACTTGTATCGGGAGAAAGTAGGCGCTATAGAAAGTAATTTATAGCATCGCTTTCTTAGAAAGAATTTTATGGAGTGCATTTTCAAATCGACGTAAGTCCAATTAAGAACCTAAACCATTTAATTGCTGTGGTGTTATTTAAATAGCCCATGTTGCGCTAAAATGACCCATGGGGCTATTATTAATAATGGTCATGCGAAAGAAGAAAATTAAAATTCAGGTCAAAAAAGAAGGCAAAGCGGCTAAGCGCTCGTTACGGGGTTTTATGAAAAATGGCGATCAGGACCAGCTGCATAAGTTTAGGGTCGGTATTAAGAAGTTGCGTGCAGTGGCGACGCTGGTCGAGCAAACCACCTCACTGAATCATGTTCGCAATGGCCTAAGACCAGTGAAAGAAACCTATCAGCTCAGCGGTAAAGTGAGAGATAGTTACCTCCATGTGAAATTGGCTAAAACAGTATCGGCAGATAAGGTATACCTCTCTTCTGAAAAGCTCGTGATGAAAAAGGTGACAAAAAAATTGTACAGAGAAAGGAGCCTTCATTTTAAAAAGTTACGCCGTTCAATCGGTGGTTTGCTTAAACGCGTCCCAAAGGTTAAAAATAAAAACGCCAGTCTATTTTATGATATGGAGCTTCGTAGTATA
>NZ_JAZQNU010000190.1:0-7609 GCF_045627485.1 Pedobacter sp.
ATACGCGTTTAAATTGGTTCGAAGCTAAATGCTTCAATTTAAAGCTAGTAATAATTTTAAGGAAATTTTATGTTAACTCACCAGAATTTATTTATAAAACTGACAATTGTTTACCACATAGGACAACAAGTAAAGTAGCTAGATGGAAAGCTTCATGAGGTAGGAAATGAAAAAATTGACCCGCTGCTGCACCAGCTTTTAACAACTCCGGTTCAATGACGTATCAGACACGGATTTAATACAGCATTCGTAAGGGTTAGCCGGATGATAGCCGTATTAAAACCGCATTAAAGCCGTCGCATCTCCGCACTAACCCAAAACCAGGGTCGAGCAATAATTAACCAGGTCTCAGGTTCTAAAGAACAGCAGCACTTACTATCTTTTTTATGTCTGCCTTTTTATAAAGAGTACCTGGTGATTAAATATTATTTCAAAACCACGTAATGTAAAAAAAGCGTCGGGGCCAGATGCATCGCTTATCTGGTGTTATCTAAAACCCTAGTCAACATATGGGTCAACCAGGGTTCAACTAATGGGGGGGATTGCTTAGGAAGCGTTGTAAACGTGAAATTTTTGATTTCTAACGGGCTGTCCCTTGATCGACAAACGCTCGCCTTGATGATCACGGGTAGGTTTAATCACAAACGGGGTTTCCGTTTTCTCAAAAACATCAAAAGCAATCTTCAAACGGTCGATATACGTATCGGCGACAACACGCCATTTTTTATCGGCATACCAGAAATAAGCATAAACGCTTTTCGTAGATCCAACCGTCTTGCCATCTAACCTGCTAAATGTAGGATTTTGTTCTTTTAAAGGAAGGACAGCATTGAGGTAAAATTCTTTAAAATCTTTATATTCAGGGATAGTGCGTATTGTGCTCATAATTAATTTTTGCGCAATTTACGGAATTTCAAATCGCCAAAGGAATCTCCTATTCTATTTATCTGTCAAAATTAACAACTACCAAAGGTCCTTCTATATGAAATCCATTAAAATAGCTGTAAATTGCTTGTTGATGGAGTTAAACGACGTTAAAATAGTACTAAAGAAGCCAATATTCCCGGTATCAGCCCCTTTACAAAAATACCTGAGGGCTTACCAGCGGGATGCAAAACTGCCAGTTACCTATAACGATCTGTTGCAGTTCAATGAGTCGTTCCCAATCATGGACAAAAATGGAAAGGATTCGTTGTGGGAGGGCCCCATCTACCCCAATGATCGTATCGAAGATATTCATAATGGCCTAAAAGTAATCTATGCCAATTTAAAGGCTTCGGGCAACCTGCGTATCGTGCAACATAAATACATCGACAAAATAGAGTACTGTACCTTCGGCAATACCCATCCCTTCCGCATCAGGATTGTAAACCGCCTAAACGACGTTTACGATTATTTTTATGTGAAGCGGGCAGATGCATCACGTATTTACGGTCTGGAGCTGGAAGAAATATTATCCCCAAATCAGGTTAATTACCTGGTTGACCGCGAAACCTTAATTGAAGAGCATATTGCCGGTATACCTGGCGATGTTTTTTCAAAATCCTACCTTCATAAACCAGAATACAATCCTACCCGTATTGCCAAAGAATTTGTAAAGTTTAATGAGCGCTGCCTGGTAATGCTGCTAGGCGACATGCGGTCCTACAATTTTGTAATGCAGATTACCCCCGATTTTGATGATATCCAATTTAGAATCCGCGCAATAGACTTTGACCAGCAATTTTATGAAGGGAACATCAAGGTTTACCAACCCCAGTTTTTTAAGGAGAATTTCCCATATGTCAAATTAGGCATGGAGCAGCTGACAGATAAAACCTACCTCCAGTACCAGCAGGAAGAAAAGTCTTCCATTTTACACTGCGTGCGAAGCGAACGGCACCGTCTTGCAGATTTAAGAGATGTTTCTAATACCGAAGTGCTTACTTCCCAAGAAAATATTATCCAGTTAAAAGAAGGGATGGCCGCACATTTCGATGACACGAACTACCTGGCGTGCAAAACTATGACTGATGTGATCGAACTCAACATCAAGAACATCATCAGGCAGGTAAAACTTTAAAAAGCCCTAATTCTTGACCGTTTTTTCCTGTTTAATCCGCGACAGAATAAAATCATAACTGGCGTTAAGGTAGCTGTTCTTTTCCTGTTCGTAGACATAACTTTGTTTGTAAAACTCCCCAACAAGCAATCGGCCATTGTTATATTGTGCCTGTGCATTCTGATAATTTTGTTTTGCCAAATCAAAGTTTTCCCTTGCACGTTTGTATTTCTGCTCGGCAAGGGCTACCTCCCTGATTACGGCCAGGCCATCAAGTTTGTTTTTATGTTGTTGGTCTTGATATTCCAACCGGTTAACCTGCTGTTGTAATTTTAACTGGTTAATTTTTTTCACCCGATCCAACCCTTCTGTTATTGGAATTCTCAGTCCGACATTAACGAAACTATTGCCATTCCAGTTCCGGCCTTTAAATAACTCAAAATCATTATCAAAGAAATTACTGCCATAATACCCCTGAATGGCTAAAACTGGCAGAAAGCCATTTTTTGTGCCTTTAAGCTGAATGTTTATCAGCTGTTCATCCAGGTTTAATCGTTTCAGGCTTAAGCTCTGGCTGCTATCGGCAATAGCTAGGCCCTGAAAAGATGAAAATAACGATTCGATATCATCCGTGAGTTGCAGGTTCATTGACGATTGCGGGTCGTAACCCAAGTGGTATAGCAGCTCGGCGGAAGCGTCTGCATAAATATTTGTCGCTTCATCAAAATGGCTTAAGGTAGTATTGCGATCTGCTTTTGCCTGGTTCAGTTCAGCGAGTAGCAAACGGCCGGCATCATACTGTTCCTGGGTCATAGTCACCATCTTATATTTCACTACCGTGTCAGCAATGGCGAGTCGCAACTGCTCGGCAGCAATCAGCGCAGCAGCGTATGCGCTGCTCACATCAAAATCTAAATCGTTTTCAAGCTGCTGTTGTTCAGTCACACTTTGCTCGGCCTGCAGATTCGCTTCCTGCAGCTCTTGTTTTTTCTGCGGATTAAACAAGTCCATCTGTGCATTCAATCCCGTATTTGCTGTCCATTTAGTGCTAAATCTTAAAGGCAGAAATTGTCCTTCAGGTGCAGCCGGATTAAAAGCATTGGCAGGTACAGGGGTTACCGGAATAATGAGGTTACGTTGCAGGTTGAAATCTCCGTAAACCTGAGGTATTCTTTTCAATTTTACCTGGGCAATATTTTCTTTGGCTATCTGGTTATTCAGGTCGCCAGCACGTAATCTCGGGTTTTGCTGCAAGGCCAGTTTTCTGGCTTCAGCTAAGCTTAAACGCAGGGTTGAGGGACTTTGTTGTGCCTGGGTGAACATCGGCAAAAACAATACTAAGAGGATACTGAAAAGGGTGGGTTTAATTTCCATAGCTTAAAAAATGGAGGCAGGTTCCAGTCGTTTAATTTTAAATACTGCAAACAAAGATCCGCCTACCGACATGAACAGGGTAATAGCCATTAACAATCCATTGAGTTGCCAGTCTAAATCTATAATCAGCCCGGCATTTGCTACGCCACTTTTAAACAAAAACAACAACAGCACCGCCATAAAATAACCCGAAAAAGCAAACAATAGGGCCTGAGTTAAAATTAAACGGGTTACATAACCATTAGTGGCCCCAATGGCTTTCAAGGTACCATAATCAACTAAACGATCTAATGCAGAAGAATACAAGGTTAGCCCTATAATAAAAAAGCCACTGATGCTGGCAAAAACAATAAGTGAACCAAAGCTAACCCCCATATTAGACGTCACCAGGATTTCAGATACGGTAGATTTTTTTAGTTCCGCTACATCCCAGGCTTTAACCCCATAAAAAGTTTGATTGATCTGGTTAATGACGCTTTGTTTGTCTGCCCCCGGTTTAATTTTAACAACCACAGCACTTACCTGGTCGGGCGACAAGCCCCCATAAAAACGGGCATTCTTTAAGCTGGTAAACATGAAATTGCCACCAAAGCCTTGCGCATTTTTAGTGAGCACCTTTACCACAGCCGCCTTTTTATTAATTTCTAATGCCTGGCCACGGTGCAATGTAACCCCCAAATCTTTTGAATTAAAAAACTCAGCAGCAACTGAATTGTCCTGGTACAAGTCGTTTAAACTGCCTTCAATAATTTTAGACGGATTAGGACCAGCGATAAACACAGGGCCATCGCTACCAACCAGGTTTACAGCCGTAGTTTTGCCTCCCGGAAAAGTAACACTGGTATTGGCAATCACCACGCTATAACTCGTAGCAACCCCATCAATACTGCGCACTTCCTGAACCACGCGGGCATCTATTTTATTTAAAACATTAACATTTTTGGTTACCTCATCAATCACCCAGATGTCTTGATCGGTACTATTGGAATTAACAACCACGCCCGTCATCAGCACACTTAGAAACCGAAGTGTGCCGAGTTGTTGTCCGATGAGGAAAATACTGATAACAATGCCCACAAGAATCCCTATGCTTTTCGGCTTGTCAAATTTCATGAACTTATAGGCCGTTTTAATCATATGCTAATTGATCTGTATGTTACACTCTACTTTGGCATTGACTAATAAGCCATTATCTTTATCAAGCGCCACTTTAAATACCCTCACCCTGCGGTCGCTTGCTTCGCCAGGCTCATCGTAAAACAAAGATTTGTTGGAGAGAATAGGCGATAGGTAGCTAACCCTGCCAGTGGCTATAATATCCTGACTACCCACGTAGTTTACGGTTACTTGCTGCCCAACCTTCACCCGGCTGGCAAACATCTCGTCAATCTCACCATGTAAAATTAAGTCGCCTGCAGGCGCAAAGGTGGCAAAGGGTGTTAATGCGGTAACTGCAGCGCCTACTTTAGCGTCCATAGAAACCAGAACACCGTCTTGTTTAGCCCGCACCAGTTCATTGCCTGCATTGATTTGTGCTTGTTGCTGTTGTTTTTTAAGGGTGGCAATTTCTGCCCGGCTGGCAGCAGCCTGGCTTTTGGCTGCTTGTAAATTAGCCTGAATTACCTCCAGTTCTTTTTGCTGGACATTCAGGTTCTGGCGAGTATCGGCGCCTGTGGCTACCAGTTTTTCGGTTACCTGCAGTTCTGCTTGTTTTTCTTTTAGACTGGCCTGGTACTGCCTAACGTTTGCCGCATCAGCCGCTGCACGGGCCTGCTGCGTCAGGATTTGCTTAGCTACAATTTCTGTTGCCAGTTGATCATTTTGTAAATCTATCTTAATAATTGGCTCGCCTTTTCTCACACTATCGCCCGCCTTTTTGTATATCGCTGCTACAATGCCCGATTGGGGAGCAGAAAGCTCAACCAGCCCAGCTTCAGGTTCCACTTTAGCAATGGCAGAAACGCGGTTAACATTCTCCGGCCGGCTTAAAGAATCTCGTTTTTCAGCGGCAGCCTGTTCAGCAGCCTTCTTATCTCCGCCACAAGCCATCAAAAAAAGCGCACATAGGTAGATGAAATATCTCATTTATAATCTTCTTCGTTTTTAAGTTTATCTGCCACAACACCTTCTTCTACATATACAATTCGATCGGCAAAAGGCCGAAGTCGTAAATCGTGTGTAACTACAACAACAGCCTTGCCATTTTTTGCAAGGGCCTTTAAATCCTCCATCACAAGGGCGGCACTTTTAGCATCAAGGGATGCTGTTGGCTCATCGCATAAAATAATAGCGGCATCAGTAACCAGGGCCCTGGCAATGGCCACCCGCTGTTTTTGCCCCCCGCTTAATTTCTTTGGCAGGTTTTTTTCGCGGTCGCCCATGTTCACTTTCTCCAATGCCTGGCGTGCAAGTTTAACGGCATTACTGTTGCTTTCGCCGCGGAGCAGCAGGGGCTGCATCACGTTCTCGAGAGCAGTAAGAGGATTTAATAAGTTGAAGTGCTGAAACACAAAGCCGATGTTGTTTAGCCGGATATGAGCCAGTTGTTTTTCTGAATAATCCGTAACATCCTGCCCCTGGATAAATACTTTCCCTTCGCTAGGATAAATCACGCAGCCGATTAAGGACAGCAAGGTCGTTTTACCCGAACCTGATGGGCCCATGATAAGCGTTAGCTCACCATTATTAATATCGACAGTTGTTGCCTCCAATGCGGTAATAGTTGTATCACCTGTTTTGTAAACCTTTTTAGCTTGCTTTAAAGCGGCGACAACTTCCATATTATTTCTTTAAAATTCCTTTTAACACACGCTTTTCCCCATCAATTTTTTCGGTTTGTTGTAACCCTAAAATTTCGGTAATCAGTGGGTAAACGTGTACATTTTCAAAAGACTTGATCTTTAGTCCACTTTTAAATGCAGGTCCCCATGCATAAAAAGTAGCATGCATGTCTTTAACCACCGTTGGATCAAAACCGTGATAACCCATGCCCGGTTTGCGTTGTGAAAACACTTTTGGCCATTCAGGTATCAGGAGGATATCGCCAATACGGTTCATCCGGTCGTCCTTTGTGCGGTAATGATATTTACGCGGTACATCTTTCTTCAGGTAAACCTTATAGTCCTTTTCTTCAGCTTTCAATTGTTTATAAACGGGCATGATGTCCGCTTTGTTTTTAGCATGTAAATCGACCATGGTGCCTGAAACGGGAATAATAAATTTTTTGGGATCTATGGCTAAGGGAAGTGCAATTGGGTTTTCCCTATCTACGGCAGTCATGCCGTGATCGGAAACAAAAATAAAGTTAACCGGCAATCCTGTGGCTTTAACAGCCTCGTTTAACTTATAAATTGTAGAATCTACATCTTTAACGGCAGCGATAGTTTGCGCCGCATCCGGACCATATACATGACCGGCATGGTCGGGTTCAGAGAGATAGAAAGTAATCAGGTGAGGCCGTTTTTCTTCCGGCAAATTAAGCCAGTTGATTACGGTTTGTATTTTCTGATCTGATGATATTTTCTCGGTATAGTGGTAATAGTAAGACGGGCGAACGCCTTTAACATCGGCTTCGGAACCTACCCAAAACATACTGGCGGCCACCATTTGCTGTTGCTCTGCCAATACCCATAGTGGTGTGCCTCCGTACCAGCTACCGTCGCGCACCTTTTCTTTAGCACCCATACTGTAGCGGTCTGCACGCTGTTTATCATAAAAAGAATTGTTAACCAGCCCATGGTGGGAAGGATATAATCCGGTTACCAGGGTATAGTGATTTGGAAAAGTCACAGAAGGAAAGCTCGGGATCATTGATTCTGCCTGTACCCCCTGGCTGCTTAAAGCCAATAAATGGGTAGCACCATATTTTTGGGCGTAGTCGTAACGGAAACCATCTGCGGAGATGAGAATCACATAGGGTTTTACCTGTTGAGTGGCAGCATTCTGCCTGCCGGGCACAACTTGCTGCAGTGTATCAATTTGTGCAATACCATAAAGTGGAGCGGCTAATAATAAGACAAGAGCCAGCTTTTTGAAAAAAAAAGAAAAGTGTATACGCATGAATGAAGAAACATTATTTTTTCACTTCAAAGGTAAATACTTTTCTCCCAGGAATTCCATCCTCAGAAAGCCCTTCAATCACGCCAATGTAATGACCGGTCTGATCTGAGGTGTAAAAAGCAATATTTCCGTTAC
>NZ_JAZQNU010000191.1:0-32773 GCF_045627485.1 Pedobacter sp.
CAGGAAAGTGTTTTTGAAAAATTCTTCCGGGTAGAAGAAACAGCCATTCAGTTTCAGGGCCTTGGAATAGGTCTGTATATTTCTGCCGAGATCATCAGAAGGCATGGTGGTCAGGTAGGTGTAAATAGTAAATTAGGAGAAGGGTCAGAGTTTTATTTCACCATTCCATTAGACCCTCATCCCCAAAACAATTCGTAAAATTCTATGCAAAAAACTTTAAAAAAGAATCTCCGTGTCGGACTTGGCCTCTCTTTAATTGTTCTGTTTATTAGTTCCCTAGCTTCTTATGTAAGTATTACCAACCTGATCAGGAGTTCTTCTCTGGTTGCAGAGAGCAACGAAGTATTGTCAACATTAGACAGTGTCATCTCTAATGTAAAAGATGCTGAAACAGGTCAGCGTGGCTATTTACTTACAGGGGAGAAAGATTTCTTAGGACCCTATACCGGCTCCAGAGAAAGTGCCCTTTCTTTATTAGACGAACTTCAGCAAAAGACTAAAGACAACGAATTTCATCAGAAAAGTCTGGCCAGGATGAAAATGATTTTACAGGAGCGCCTTAATATCCTCGACAAAACCATCGAGGTGAAGAGTAAAGGTGGTACTGTTGGAGTTGGTGAATTAGTGAGGGGTAAGGCTTACATGGATGAAGCCAGATCTCTGGTCAGAGCCATGAAAATGGAAGAAAACCAGCGATTAAATAAAGAGACTTCGGATTTAAATCAACTTGCCAGTTTTACGCCTTTATTGATTGTATTGGCCGCTTTACTGGCCATATTAATCACAGTTTTCTTTTACCGGAAAGTATCTTCGGATATTGATGCGCGTGCCCAGTTACAGCAGGCACTGGCTGATAAAAACAAGGAAATTGACGAGCGGTTGCAGGTTATCAAAGAACTAGCTGCACAAATATCAAGTGGAAATTACAGCATCAGGTTAAAACAAGAGCAAACAGATAGTCTTGGCAGTGTTGCTGGTTACCTGAACGCCATGGCAGAGTCTCTGCAATATTCATTTGGTTTATTAGCCGATAAAGAATGGCTGCAGGGAAGTATTGCTGGTTTGAACGACCGTATGGCGGGGGAGAAAAGTGTTTCTGAACTGGCCACAGATGTGCTCAATTATAACATAGAACGGTTGAACTGTCAGGTGGGTGCATTTTATCTGCTTGAAAATAAGGATTTGGTATTAACCTCAAGTTTTGCGCTTAACGAAGAGGTTTCAAAAGCTGCAATTCCTTTAGGCAAAGGTATCGTTGGGCAGGCTGCTGAATCAGGGAAGACCATTATGTTAAACGAGATTCCAGATGGAGAGATGACCATTAGCTATGGTCTAGGAGAAACAAAACCAAGTCATGTAGTTGTTTTACCGATTAAGCGCGACCGGATGTTATTGGGTGTGTTGGAACTGGGTTCTCTAAGCACTATTACGCCATTACAATTGGATTACCTGGAGCAGATATCTTCCAACGTAGGTATTGCGATCCATGTTTCACAAAATCGCAAACGTCTGCAGGATTTCCTTGAAGAAACCCAGGCGCAAACAGAAGAGCTCCAGGCGCAGCAAACAGAATTGGAAGGTTTAAATTCAGAGCTGGAAGCACAGACACAAAAAATACAAACTTCAGAAGAGGAATTACGTGTGCAGCAGGAAGAGTTGCTGCAAAGCAACCAGGAACTGGAAGAGCGCACCAGTTTATTGGAAGAAAGAAACCAGATGATCCAGGAGCGAAACCTTGAAATACAGGAAAAAGCACACCAACTGGAGCAAAGCACTAAGTATAAATCAGAGTTTCTGGCCAACATGTCGCATGAATTGCGTACCCCTTTAAACTCTATATTATTGCTTTCTAAGCTGATGTCCGAAAATGCCACCTTGGATAAAGAATATATTGAATATGCTGAGGTGATACAAAGTTCTGGACAGGGCTTGTTAGGGTTAATAGATGAGATCCTTGATCTTTCTAAAATAGAAGCGGGCAAAATGAAACTTGAGTTCGATGATGTGAGCCTGGAAGAGGTAGCCACAGATATGAATTCGTTGTTCCTGCCACTTGCTAAAAATAAAAAACTCCAATTGGTGGTCCATGTGGATCCCGATTTACCTGTAATCCGCACAGATAAGATGCGTTTAGAACAGATCCTTAAAAACCTGTTGTCTAATGCCATTAAATTTACCGCGCAAGGACAGGTGGCCCTTGACATTAAACAGGACAAGGCTAATAAATCGGTATTATTTAAAGTGACGGATACGGGTATTGGAATACCTTCTGATAAACAAGCACTTATCTTTGAGGCCTTTCAGCAGGCCGATGGTTCAACCAGACGTAGTTATGGTGGAACAGGCTTAGGCCTGTCGATTAGCAGAGAACTGGCTAAACTTTTAGGTGGTGTCATTGAACTGCATAGTGAAGAAAATAAAGGCAGTGAGTTTACTTTTGTCTTGTCACTGGATCCTGAAAAAGTTGCCTTGCAATCTGAATCCATTCTAAGTCCGCAAGCTCCTGCATCGCTTAATGGGAGTACGGCACATGTGATTCAAGAGCGATACCTGGTCGATAAAATACCCATGGACATTGAAGACGACCGGGATAACATTCTGCCAGGCGACAAGGTGATCCTCATCATTGAAGATGATACCCCATTTGCTAAAACTTTATTGAACTTTACGCGAAAACGTAATTATAAAGGCATTGTGGCGGTAAGGGGAGATGTAGGTATAGAAATGGCTAATCACTTCCTTCCAGTAGCCATCCTGCTTGATATTCAACTACCGGTTAAAGACGGCTGGCAGGTGATGGATGAGCTAAAGTCTAACCCACGTACACGACCAATACCGGTGCACATGATGTCGTCGCTGGAAATGAAAAAAGAAAGTCTTTTAAAAGGTGCCGTCGATTTCATTAACAAGCCAGTGGCGCTTGAACAAATGAAGCAAATTTTCAAAAAGCTTGAACATGCCTTAAGCCGACACCCGAAAAAAGTTCTGATTGTTGAAGAAAATAAACAACATGCTGAAGCGCTTAGTTACTTTTTAAGTAACTACAATATTCAAACCCAGGTGGTCAACTCAGTTGCTGATAGTTTAGGGGCCCTGCAGAAACAGGAAGTAGATTGTGTAATCCTCGATATGGGCGTGCCTGATAAAAACGCTTATGAAACGCTGGAAACGATTAAGAAGAGTGATGGTTTAGAAAACTTACCGATCATTATTTTTACTGGAAAGAACCTTTCTAAAGGAGAAGAAACTCGAATTAAACAATATGCTGATTCCATTGTTGTTAAAACAGCACATTCCTACCAGAGGATATTGGATGAGGCAGGGCTGTTTTTACACTTGGTTGAAGAAAAGGCTACCGACAAGCCAACGAAGCCAAATTCAGATAAGTTGGGCGGTTTATACGAGGTGTTAAACAACAAAACAGTACTCATAGCTGATGATGACGTGCGTAACATCTTTTCTTTAACGAAAGCCTTGGAACAGCACCAGATGAAAGTGCTGGCTGCTACCGACGGCAAAGAGGCGCTGCAGGTACTTAAAGATAATCCAACAATCGATATCGTTTTGATGGATATGATGATGCCGGAAATGGATGGGTATGAGAGCACCAAGCAGATCAGAATGATCCCTCAATTTAAAAACATTCCCATTTTAGCTGTAACAGCTAAAGCAATGATGGGCGATAGGGAAAAATGTATTGCGGCAGGGGCTTCTGATTATATCTCAAAACCGGTAGATATCGATCAATTGGTTTCATTGCTCCGGGTGTGGTTATATGATAAAGTTTAAAAAGAATTTCTTGTTTATTTATGGCGAGTAGTAAAAAAATATTAATTATTGACGATGATAACCGCAATATCTTTGCGTTAACAGCAGTATTAAAAGCAAAAGGTTACCAGTGTCTCTCGGCGTTGTTTGCCGAAGAAGGACTTCAACTAATATCTGAACACCCTGAAATAGCCGTTGTATTAATGGATATGATGATGCCTGGTATGGACGGTTATGAGGCAATTGCCAGAATGAAGTCATCACCGGAACTTAAAGATATACCAGTAATTGCCGTAACAGCACAAGCAATGGTTGGCGACAAAGAACGGTGCATCAATGCAGGTGCAATTGGTTATATATCAAAACCAGTTAATGTAGACAACCTGGTTAAATTAATCTCACAATATATTTAACGCACTTTGGAACTGTCGGCAATTAGTGATGAGCAAGTAGAAATTTTGCTGTCAGATCTTCTGGAGAATTATGGATATGACTTTACTGGTTATTCCAGGGCATCCTTAAAACGTAGGGTGGTCCGGTTATATACCTTAGATAAGATTACTGGGTTTACAGAGTTTCGCTATAAAATAAACAATGACCCAGTATACTTTAAACGATTTGTGGAGCAAATCACCGTCAACGTTACTGAAATGTTTCGTGATCCTGGTTTTTTTAAGACCCTGCGTAATGTGGTATTACCCAGACTGGGCACCTATCCTTTAATTAGAATATGGCTTGCGGGTTGTTCTACCGGCGAAGAGGCTTATTCGGTTTCTATCCTGTTAAAAGAGCTTAATCTGCTTCATAAGTCCCTGATTTATGCTACAGATTTGAATCCTAAAGTATTGGAGAAGGCCAGTCAGGGCATGTTCCCACTTACCAATATGAAACAATATTCAGAGAATTATATTGCGTCTGGTGGACAGCAGGACTTCTCCAGCTATTACACCGCTAAATATTCTCTTGCTAAGTTCGATAACGAACTGCGCAGTAAGATTATATTTTCTACTCACAACTTGGTATCTGATCATTCCTTTAATGAGTTTCAGCTCATTCTTTGCCGAAATGTACTCATCTATTTCGATCGCGATTTACAACATAAAGTGTTGGAACTTTTTAATAACAGCCTGGAAGACCTGGGTTACCTTGGTTTAGGAACAAAGGAAACTATCGATTTTTCTAATATAGCCAGTAAATTCAAACGGTTAGATCACGAGAAAATTTGGCGTAAAGTTAATTAGATGTTAAGATGGAAAACTGTGAAGCATTAATAATTGGGGGATCGGCAGGCAGCCTTGATGTACTGTTGAAATTGTTACCCAACCTGCATAATGATCTTTCTTTCCCAATTTTAATTGTCGTTCACCGGAAAAATGGTGCTGATTCCTTACTTCCTGAGCTATTGTCTAGCAAAACAGGCCTTATCGTAAAAGAGGCTGAAGAAAAGGAACCCTTACTGCCAGGAAGGATATATGTTGCCCCTTCGGATTACCATGTTTTAGTAGAGCTCGATCATACGATTTCGCTTGACTACTCCGAAAAAATCAATTACTCAAGGCCTGCTATAGACGCAAGTTTTCAAACGGCTGCCGAAGTATATAGGGACCATTTGGCCTGTATTTTACTATCGGGATCCAATGCCGATGGTGTTGAGGGCTTGAATTATGTGAAACAATGGGGAGGGCTCGTGGTGATACAAAATCCTGATACTGCGCAAGTTGCATACATGCCAGCCCAGGCTAAACTACATGTAAAAATAGACCATATTTTAAATGCAGAAGATATGGGAGAATTTATAAATTTGTTGTCCCAATCTAAACACCATGGCACCGCTTAAAAAAGTCTTTATTTTTGATGACAATACCGATATCCTAGAACTATGTACCATTATTCTGGAAGATGCGGGTTATGAAATTAAAACTTCCTCTACTTCTAATGATATTATAAGTCAGGTGAATGCATACACACCAGATATTATCTTTATGGATAATTGGTTACCTGATGTTGGTGGCATCGACGCAACAAAAGCACTAAAAGGTGATGATGTCTTGAAACACATCCCCGTAATCTATTTCTCTGCCAACAACGACGTAGCATCGCTGGCAGAGCAGGCTGGTGCAGATGGTTACCTATCTAAACCTTTTGATATTGCAGATCTGGAAGACATCGTAAATAAGCACCTGGTATAAATTGGCGTTTATTTAACGCCCAATACATCCACACCCTGTTCAAATACTATATCTACCGGGATACCCATTTTACTTAAACGGTCAAGGTCTTGCTGTAATTGAGCCGGAATGATTGCTTGTTCTTTCTGTAGTTTTACTACAGCATCATAATCGCCATTTCCCTGAAGAGTAATAATCAGTTTGCTCAGTTCGTTCATGGCAACCGCAAATTTGTCGTAGTCTACTTTGTAAGTACCGGCCGCTGTCCTGATAAAGGCTCCTTTTTCCTTAAAGAAATTAAAACATTGCATGTTGGCTTTTCCGTGCGCACTTGATGCCCCGAAACGCACCGATCTAAGGATGCCGGCCATATAAGTTGTGTAATAATCTTTTAAGTCGCCACTTAACTCCCCTTTTTTATACAGGTCCGTTACCATATAAAGCCCTAAAACATCTGCTTTACCTTCTTCTAACCAAGAATATTGGTCTTTCAGTGCTTCTTTAACAAAACCTTTACCTGTAACTGTTTTTTTGATGCCCAACCCATGTGCTACTTCATGGAACATTACATTGGAGAAAAAGGCATCAAACTTGATATACTTCTGTTGGTCTTTGTCGATAAGTTCGTTTGCAATAGGCACCAGAATCTTGTCGAATTTCGCCTGCATGGCGTTTTTCAGTTGCGACCGGCGGGTACCTTTTTTCTGTTGGATCAGTTCGTCGTTGGGTAAGTTAACGGCAATGGTCTTAGATCCGGCATTACAATCTCCGGCATAATAAATTACATCATAGGCGTTAAGTTCACTATCAGTACCCGGAGATTCAGCTTTATATTTATTAGGCACAGGAAGTCCTTTTTGAAGGGCAGGAAGCATTGTTACATACTTAGCCAGACGTTTGCTCCACACTTTGTCTTTTACGAGTACGTAGGCCTCATATGAAGTTTTAGCATTAAACAATTTATCCTCATAGTTCTCAATCGGACCAATAATAATGTCCAGGGTGTTGGTTTTCATATCCAGCCAGGCAATGTCGCTGGCCGTGAAGTTGTCTGTAACCAGGGCCTCAGAACGCAGGTCAAGGTACTTTTTAAATTGGGGATCTTCAGCCAGTAATGCAGCCTCTTTAAGTAAGCTGGAGGCTTTATGTAGTTCTGTAGCGAAAAGGACGTGGTAGGGTATTGAAATCAGTTTTCCGGTTGAATCCTTTCTTACCACGGCATAAGGGTTGAATTTATCTTTTAGCGAAGACTTTTCAATGGCTTCCTTGCTCATCCCTTCCGGATAAAAAGTAGCACCCGGAGGTTTAGGCCCTACACCCAAAACGAAAGGTTTATCTCCATTCAAGCGGTCCCAGGGGCCATAATTTATTCTGATAAAAGATTTCACCTTGTCATCATTAATCACCTCCATCAAGCTGTCGCGTTGTGGGTAGGCCTGTTTCCAGAATAACTCGTCCATAATTTGGGCTGCCTGCATGAGAATAGGAATAATTTTCCGCTCATTTGGCGTCAGGTCATTCAGGTTCGTGGTTAATTTTACGGGGGCATATATCCCAATTCGCTGATTTACATAATTTTCTAAGCTGGTTTTTGATGGCAGGGTGTCTCCGGTACTTTGTGCTGTCTTCTCCTGGTTGTTTGAGCAAGAAGCCAGACCTGCAAGTAGGGCGCCACCCATCAAAAGTCGCGCAGCTTTATATATGTTTTTCATCAGTAATTGTTTTCTATTATAGTATTGGAGCTATCTGTATATATTTATCGGTACAAACTTAGGGCCTTCTGTTGGGATGAATGCAACAAAATAGTAAAAATTGGTTAAATTCACATCACATTTACAATATGATGAGACTAAGAAAAACAACCCAAACATTTTTACTGTATGGCAGCGTGCTTGCGTTTACACTCAGTTCCTGTTCTACAAACAAATATGCGGCCACCGATAAGATTTACAAAAAGCAGGCAGACGGCTTTGCCGCCATTATAAAGTCAATGCCCCCGGTAAATCAAAGAATTGATTCGCTGGCTGAAAACCAGCAGTCTTTTGTAGGGACTGTAAATTTCGGTATTCGTAAGCCTAATTTTGTGATTCTACACCATACCGCACAGAATTCCTTAGACCAAACGATTAAAACTTTTACTTTAGCCAGAACACAGGTGAGTGCGCATTACGTGGTCTCACGCGATGGCAGGGTAGTGCAGATGCTTAACGATTACTTAAGGGCAAATCACGCCGGTGTTGGTCGCTGGGGTAACGATACGGACCTGAACTCATCATCGATCGGTATTGAGCTGGATAACAATGGCAGTGAGCCATGGCCAGATGCCCAGATTAATAGCCTTATTGCATTGCTGGGAACATTAAAGAAAAAATACAACATCCCTACGGCTAACTTTATCGCACACTCTGATATTGCACCCAGACGTAAACCTGATCCAAGTAATTTTCCATGGAAAGTGATTGCTAAAAAAGGGTATGGTTTATGGTATGATGATGTGTTAACCATGCCACCTGCCGATTTTAATGCAGAACAGGCCCTCCGCATTATTGGGTACGATATCAGTGATTTAAGCGCAGCCATCATTGCCTTTAAGCGGCACTTTGTGCAAATTGATATCACGCCAACGCTTACTCCGGCAGATAAGTTAATCCTATATAATCTTTACTTTAAATACAGGTAGGGGAAAAGCACAAACAAAAAGGCCTTCCGGTTAAGGAAGGCCTTTTTTACTTTATGCTATTTTTTTGCTTTAGCCCAGGCATCTTTTAGGCCAACCGTGCGATTGAAAATCAGATGTTCAGGTGTAGAATCAGTATCCAGGCAATAGTACCCTTTACGTATAAACTGGTAACGTTCCTCCTTTGAGGCATTGGCTAACCAAGGCTCTATATAGGCGTTTTTAATTACTTCAATACTATTTGGATTCAGATAGTCTTTAAAATCACCTTCTTCACTGTCAGGAGATTCCACGCTAAATAAGCGGTCGTAACTTCTTATTTCAGCAGTTTTTGCATGTTCCTTGCTCACCCAGTGGATAGTGCCTTTCACATTAACACCACTGGTATCCTCACCACTTTTTGAGTCAGGAAGGTAAGTACAGTGAATTTCAGTCACGTTGCCATTCTCGTCTTTAACAAAATCCTCGCATTTTACAATGTAAGCATGCTTTAAACGAACCATAGCTCCTGGTGCCAAACGAAACCATTTTTTCGCAGGAACTTCCATAAAGTCTTCACGTTCAATCCATAATTCATTACTAAAAGGGATTTCCCGGTTTCCACCTTTATCTTCTGCTTCCGGATTATTCTCCCCAATCAGGATTTCTGTTTGTCCAGCTGGATAATTTGTAATCACCATTTTAATTGGATCCAATACAGCCATTACCCGGTTAGCAGTTTTGTTCAGGTGTTCCCTTACACAAAACTCCAATAAACTTAATTCAATCAGGTTTTCTCGTTTGGCTACCCCAATGCGTTCGCAAAACTCCCTGATACTCTCAGGTGTGTAACCACGGCGTCTCAAACCGCTGATGGTTGGCATGCGCGGATCGTCCCATGAACTGACTATGCCTTCATTAACCAGTTGCAATAGTTTCCGTTTACTCATTACGGTATACGTAAGGTTTAAACGTGCCATTTCATACTGTTTCGAAGGAAATATCTCTAATTTCTCTATAAACCAGTCATATAATTCCCGGTGAGAAACGTACTCTAATGTACAAATGGAGTGGGTAATCTCTTCAATACTATCACTTTGGCCATGCGCAAAATCATACATCGGGTAAATGCACCATTTGTTTCCCGTACGGTGGTGCTCAGCATGTTTAATTCGGTAAATTATCGGGTCCCGCATGAGCATATTCGGACTGTTCATGTCAATTTTCGCGCGTAAAATACAGGCTCCGTCCTCAAATTCGCCATTTTTCATGCGATTAAAGAGATCCAGATTTTCTTCAATGCTGCGGTTGCGGTATGGGCTATCCTTACCGGGTGTTGTAGGTGTACCTTTTAATGTAGCAATTTCTTCGGCAGTACTGTGGTCTACATAAGCCAGCCCTTTATTAATCAGCTTTACAGCAAAATCAAATAAGGTATCGAAATAATCAGAAGTATATAATTCGTTTTTCCACTCAAAACCAAGCCATTTGATATCTTCCTGCTGGCTGTCAACGTATTCTGTTTTTTCTGTCACCGGATTGGTGTCATCAAATCTTAGGTTGGTATAGCCACCATATTTCTGGGTTAATCCAAAGTTAAGGCAGATTGCTTTCGCGTGTCCGATATGGAGGTATCCGTTGGGTTCGGGTGGAAAACGTGTAACTAAAGTTTTATATTTCCCGCTTTTTAAATCGTTTTCAATGATCTCCTCAATAAAGTTCAATGATTTTTCCTCACTCATAAAAACTGTAAATTTAGGCTTCAAAGTTAACATAAAACCGCTAATTTACTTACTTTTACTCACTACAATTACCATATTTATGAGCAAAACATTAAACAGACCTATCCGTGTTTTAGTGGCCAAAGTAGGACTAGATGGACATGACCGGGGGGCAAAGGTAATCGCTACTTCACTACGCGATGCGGGCATGGAAGTGATCTATACCGGATTACGTCAAACACCAGAAATGGTGGTCAACACTGCGCTGCAGGAAGATGTTGACGCAATTGGCATTTCTATACTGTCGGGAGCTCATATGACAGTTTTTCCAAAGATTATTGAAGTGATGAAAGAAAAAGGCCTTGATAATGTATTGTTAACCGGTGGTGGCATTATTCCTGATGGAGATATGGTAAAATTGAAGGAAATGGGCGTAGGTGAATTGTTTGCACCTGGAACAACCATGGTATCTATTGTAGACTATATCAAAAACTGGGTAACTGAACATAGAA
The DNA here is from genome assembly GCF_045627485.1 of Pedobacter sp. Lineage (GTDB taxonomy): Bacteria > Bacteroidota > Bacteroidia > Sphingobacteriales > Sphingobacteriaceae > Pedobacter. Next base: position 10,826 of record NZ_JAZQNU010000191.1, read on the forward strand.
ATTATTAAGCATGACGTATAACAACCTTTTATCCGAAATTAAAAGCCAAGTATTGCACCTGACGATTAACCGCGAGTCGAAGCTCAATGCTTTGAACAAGGAAACGCTTGCCGAACTGGCTGATGCCATTGCTTTTGCCGCATCAAACAAGGAAGTGCGCGGTGTTTTGTTGACAGGTGCCGGTGAAAAAGCTTTTGTGGCCGGAGCAGATATCTCCGAATTCTCCAGCTTTAATGCCCAGCAAGGTGAACAACTGGCTGTTAACGGGCAGGCTACTGTCTTTGACGCCATAGAGAACTGTCCTAAGCCTGTAATTGCCGCCATCAATGGTTTTGCATTGGGTGGCGGTCTGGAGCTTGCAATGGCATGCCATATCCGTATCGCCGCAACTGGCGTTAAACTTGGATTACCGGAAGTAAGCCTGGGGTTAATTCCGGGGTACGGAGGAACACAGCGCCTTACCCGCCTGGTTGGAAAGGGCCATGCAATTGAAATCATTGCTACTGCAGATATGATTACCGCAGAGCGGGCTGCTGCGATAGGCTTAGTAAACCATGTGGTGCCTAAAGACGAATTACTGTCTAAAGCATTAGATATCCTGGAAAAGATCAAAACCAGAGCGCCTTTAGCAATTGAAAATGCGATCATGGCAGTTAACGCGGCTACCGACCCTCAACAAAATGGTTTTGAAGTGGAAATCAGTGCCTTTGGAAATTGTTTCCATACAGAAGATTTTAAAGAAGGGGTGGCTGCCTTTCTTGAAAAAAGGAAACCCGTATTTACCGGTAAATAAATAGTACAGCTTATTGGCAGAATTATTGAATATAGTAAGCCAGAACTAACTTTCTCACATGTCAATATTTTCCTATAAACAACGCAATAACATCACTTTAGTGATTATTGTTGCTTTAGGCTGCCTCATTGTTTACTCCCTGCAAGGGATTTTTGGCTCTATATTAAGTACACTGGTGTTGTATACCATCCTTCGCCCGGGCTATTTATACCTGGTTGAGGTAAAAAAGTGGAACCCCCGTGTGTCGGCCGTCCTTCTGTTGCTTGCCTCTGTAGTGGTCATTGTTTTGCCTTTCTACGGATTGAGCAATATGGTGATCGCTAAAATTACCGAGTTACAAAGTGATCCAACATATTATAAGAATCTATTGCTCAAAATTAAACACTTAATACCTGTTGGTGGCGAAATTCAGAGTATGGTTGAAGAAGGACTAAAAAAAGTAGGCGCCTGGGCAACAGAGCTGTTTCCTTCATTGATATCCGGTGCATTTAACATTGTTTTAGGTTTGTTGCTCATGTATTTCCTGCTCTACTTCATGTTGGTGGACCACGAGACCTTTGAAACCGCATTGGTTAAATACGCGCCACTTCGAGAACAGAATGCCCTTCGTTTTGCAGAGGAAATGCGAAATACCACTTATGCCAATGTAGTAGGACAGGGATTTATCAGCCTGGTGCAGGGATCGTTGGTCAGCATATCTTTTTACCTTTTTGGCTATACCGATCCACTGTTTTGGGGTGTAATTACCACCTTTGTCAGTTTTGTGCCAATATTAGGGCCACCGATTATTTTTGTGCCAGCCGCCTTGCTTCAGATTGCAAATGGTAATGCTGTGGCTGGTTATGGCATGTTAGCCATCGGATTTGTCGTTATTATTAATATTGATAATGTCCTCCGATTTATTATTGCCAAAAAAGTTGGTAACATTCATCCCATCATCACCGTAATTGGCGTAGTTATTGGTATACCATTATTTGGAATATTAGGCTTAGTGTTCGGTCCATTGCTTTTGTCTTACTTCATTTTATTGATCCGAATCTATGAAACAAGCGCTTTAGCGTCGGAAAGATTAGAAAGAATTAAAACAATTCCTGCGGAGGAAGAGTTGTAGTACCAAGCGCATTATTCCATATCCTATTGTTTAATGTTTTATTAAAAATCTAAAAGTTATGAACGACAATTCAAAAGTATTAATTGGGTTATTAGCAGGTTTAGCTGCAGGAGCAGCCTTGGGTTTATTGTTAGCACCAGAAAAAGGAACGGATACCCGCGACAGGTTAAGTCAGTCTTTAAAAGATCTTGGCGATTCTATCAAAGACAAAGCTGCAGATGAAATTAACAACCTTGCTAATTTAAAAGATAAAGTAGTAAGCTCAGTTAAAAGCAAAATAAACCACGAAGCAGATGCCTATGCTGATGAAACGGAACACGCATAATTAATGCTTAAAATAACTTACAATGCAGGAAAATAAAGAAAAGAACATCGAAGAACTCTTCTCCGACGCGAGATCTTACCTGGATGCCCGTATCGAATACGTGCGGCTGTCTATGGTAGAAAAAGTATCACGGGCAGTGGCAAACCTTATTACAGGTTCCGTTGTAGTGATCAGTTTTGTTTTAGCGTTTTTATTTGGTACAGTTACCCTTGCATTGTTTTTAGCAGATGTGTTGGGAAGTTATACCAGGGGTTTCGGTTGTGTGTCCTTAATATACCTTGCAATTGCCATTGTGGTTTATTTAACAAAAGATAAATATATAGAGAAGGGGATTATCAACCTGGCGATCAGAACCTATTTTAATAAACTAGCTGACAAGGAAGATGAGCAAAAGATATAATATTCAAAACCTGGAAGAATTGCAAGCCTACTTATTTACCCTGAAATCTGGTTATATGATGCAGGAAGATATGTTGAAGCAGAATGCAAAACTGTATGTTAAACAATATACAGTCAGTAACCTGATTAAAAAATATGCTACCCCGTCGTCCTTTATGAAGGTCGATGAAAAGCTCAACGTGAGCAGTAAAATGATGTCGTTGGTATTGCCAATCATCATGAATAGCACGTTATTCAGGGGCTCTGGTTTTATGACCAAAGCATTGGTTGGGTTGGCCACCAGTAAAATGGGTAAAAGTCTTGACGCTGAACATTTATCTTCAATCTTCAATTCTGTGAAAGCCTGGTTTAATAAACCAAAAAAAACAACGAAAAGAACGATGCAGGTCGATTACGGTATTCCTCCTGATAGTGAAACCTTTTAAGGAAATATGATCATAAAAAAACGTCTGTTATTTGACTAACAGACGTTTTTTTTATGCAACAATGTTTGGTTACACTGTTGTTTTTATCTTCAGTTCATTCAATTGTTTGTCATCAATTGTTGAAGGGCTGTCAATCATCACATCTCTGCCAGAGTTGTTTTTAGGAAAAGCAATCACATCTCTAATGCTGTCTAGTCCGGCAAATATGGAGCACAGGCGGTCAAAACCAAAGGCAATTCCACCGTGTGGTGGCGCTCCAAATTCAAAGGCATCCATTAAAAAGCCGAATTGTTTCTGCGCTTCTTCAGGCGTGAACCCTAAATGTCTAAACATTAACGCCTGCAAAGTCCTGTCATGAATACGGATAGATCCACCACCTATTTCTGTTCCATTCACTACCATATCGTAAGCATTGGCTCTAACCTCGCCTGGATTAGTATCTAACAATGCGATATCTTCCGGTTTAGGTGAGGTAAAAGGGTGGTGCATGGCATGGTAACGTCCCGTCTCTTCATCCCATTCTAATAATGGGAAATCAAGTACCCATAGTGCGCTGAAGGTATCTTTGTTTCGCAGACCTAATCGGTTTCCCATCTCTAACCGCAGCTCACTTAATTGCTTGCGAACCTTATCGGTAGTGCCTGCCATAATTAACATCAGGTCGCCTGGCTGTGAACCAAAAGCGGCCGACCATTTGGCAAGCTCCTCTTCGCTGTAAAATTTATCTACTGATGATTTTAAAGTTCCATCACCATTGTGTCTACAATAAATTAATCCCGTTGCACCAATTTGTGGACGTTTAATAAAGTCGGTTAATTCGTCAACTTGCTTACGGGTGTAATGTGAACAGTCCTTGGCGTTAATACCAATCACTAATTCTGCTTGATCAAAAACAGGGAAGTTATGGCCTTTTACTATATCAGTCAGGTCTACAAAATGCATATCGAAACGCGTATCTGGTTTGTCTGAACCATATAAACGCATTGCATCAGCATATTGCATTCTCGGAACCTCTGGCAGGTCAATACCCTTTATTTCTTTAAATAAAGTGCGAATCAGGCCTTCAAAGGTATTTAGGATGTCTTCTTGTTCAATAAACGACATCTCGCAGTCAATTTGTGTAAATTCAGGCTGCCTGTCTGCACGTAAGTCTTCATCTCTAAAGCATTTTACGATCTGGAAATAACGGTCAAAGCCCGACACCATTAACAACTGCTTGAATGTTTGTGGCGATTGTGGTAAAGCATAAAACTCACCGGCGTTCATTCTGCTAGGTACCACGAAATCACGTGCACCTTCAGGCGTAGATTTGATCAATACCGGTGTTTCTACTTCAATAAAGTCAAGTCCATCCAGGTAACGTCTTACCGCCTGCGCCATACGGTGCCGAAGGATCATGTTGTTACGTACCGGTGCCCTTCTCAAATCCAGGTAACGGTATTTCATGCGAAGGTCATCGCCGCCATCCGTTTCATCCTCAATTAAAAAAGGAGGTATTTTAGAAGTATTAAGCACTTCAAGGCCAGATATTTTAATTTCTACATCACCTGTAGGCATTTTTGCATTCTTATTGGAACGTTCTACCACAGTTCCGGTAGCCTTAATTACAAACTCACGACCCAGTTTTCTGGCAGCTTCGCACAGTTCCTGGTTGTCGTCCATATTAAAAACTAACTGGGTAATTCCATAGCGGTCGCGCACATCTATAAAGGTCATTCCGCCCAAGTCTCTGGATTTCTGTACCCACCCGCAAAGTGTCACATGCTCTCCAAGATTTTCTATCGTTAAGGCGCCACAAGTCGTTGTTCTTAGCATTTTTGTATTGTTAAGTTACAAAAATATTCATTTTATCCCATATCCATGCAAGCGCCAAAAGTTTGGCGTGCTTTTTATAGCTTTAATTCAATATTTTTAAATAAATATGATGGAATTATTAACTGACCCAGCTGCATGGATTTCCCTGCTCACGCTAACGCTACTTGAAATAGTGCTGGGAATTGATAACATCATTTTCATCTCCATTCTGTCTTCCAAATTACCTGCCGATCAGCAAAAAAGGGCCAGGACATTAGGCTTGGGGTTGGCTATGATTACCAGGGTATTGCTGTTGCTTTCTTTAAGCTGGGTGATGAGTTTAACCGCCAACCTATTTAGTATTGGATCCTGGTTAAACTTAGGGGATTCAGCGCTCTCGGATAAACTGGCCATATCCGGAAGAGACCTGATTCTAATCTTTGGTGGTTTATTCCTCATCTATAAAAGTACCCACGAGATTCACCTGAAATTAGAAGGGGAAGAAGATCAAGAAGGCACCCCAAAGGTGCATACCTTAAGCGGGGTAGTTACCCAAATTCTTTTGTTAGATATTGTATTCTCGTTAGACTCCGTCATCACGGCGGTAGGGATGGCAGACCACGTGGAAATTATGATTGCTGCGGTAATTATTGCTGTATTGATTATGATGGTCTCTGCCGACGCCATTAGCAATTTCGTAAACAACCATCCTACGGTAAAAATGCTTGCTTTATCGTTCCTGTTGCTTATTGGGGTGTCGCTACTGGCAGAAGGTTTTGATCAGCACATTCCAAAAGGATATATCTATTTCGCCATGGCTTTCTCCATCCTGGTGGAAATGCTTAACCTAAAAATGTTAAAGAAAAATAAAGTGCCGGTTGCACCTGGAGGTGCGCCGAAAGAAAATAAGGGTTAATTTATTGGTGCTAGTCAATTAGGAAAAGTACTTTTGCCGTTTATCTAACGGCAGAAGTACTTTTTTTATGATTTCATTTTTCGAAGCCTCCCTTGCAGAACTTTCCATACACAGAATCGGTAACAAATCAGCCGATGAGTTTTATGTCCTTTCCGAAGAATCGCTTGTGCTGGCCGATGAACAGTTAAAGGAACTCCTATTACAATACTTTCTGAGTCCGTATGTAAAGGTGAATGAAATCTACCGTTTCTTTCATCCTAACGATGATTTAAACCTGAATGAAGTTTACCACTTTGCTGAAGCGATATTCGAGAAAGGCGGTAACTTCCATGAAAACAGCCAGCAGCTGGCCAAGTACCTTTACGAAGTTTCCAGTCACCCTAAAATTAAATCAGGGGAGCTTTACGTCGCCTATTTCGAAAATGTGCAGATTGAAGGGGAGACTCACGATGCCATCGGCATATTCAAGTCGGAAACCAAGGAAACCTACCTGAAGGTATACCCTGAAAATGCAGGTTTTGGCGTCAGTTACGAACAGGATGCCATTAACATCAGTAAACTGGATAAAGGCTGCCTGATCATCAATTGCGAAAAAGAAGAAGGCTATAAAGTGGCCGTGATCGATCAAACTAACCGCAGTGCCGAAGCCGTTTACTGGAAAGATGAATTCCTGAAACTTAAAATCAGGAACGACAATTACAACCAGACCAATAATGTGTTGGGTGTTTATAAGGAATTCGTCACCCAGAAACTGGATGAAGATTTTGAAATTTCTAAAGCCGACAAGATTGACCTGCTGAATAAGTCAATGAAGTACTTTAAAGATAAGGAAACCTTTGATATCGATGAGTTTTCTAATGAAGTGATTGCCAATGAAGAGGGAATCGCCTCTTTCAAAAATTTCAAAAAAAGTTACGAAGAAGAATTTGATACCAGTATCGCCGACAACTTCGATATCTCCGATGCAGCCGTAAAAAAGCAGGCCAAAGCCTTCAAGAGCATTATCAAGCTTGATAAAAACTTCCATATTTATATCCATGGAAATAAGGAACTCATCGAGAAAGGTTTTGACGATGATCGCTCCATGAATTACTATAAAGTGTTTTTTAAGGAAGAATTATAGGTTTATTGTTCGTTTCGGAAAAAGTATTTGCGTTTAATTCATAATAAATTGTAGATTTATTATTGAAGCCAAATATTTTCCTTACGTACGATGAGTGTAGAACCTGAAAAAAACAACATTTTTAAAGTCATCGGTGCATCCTCTCTGGGCACCTTAATTGAATGGTACGATTTTTACATTTTTGGTAGCCTTGCCATGGTTATCGGGGCACAATTGTTCCCCGCAGATGCCGGTGCTTCTGCCCTCATTAATACCCTGGCCATCTTTGCCGCTGGTTTCATCGTCCGTCCATTCGGTGCGCTTGTCTTTGGCCGCTTAGGCGACCTTATCGGCAGAAAACACACTTTTTTGCTTACGCTGGTCTTAATGGGAGGTTCCACCTTTTTAATTGGCCTTATCCCATCCTATTCAAGCATTGGCTATGCGGCACCAATATTGGTGCTTATCTTGCGTTTGGTACAAGGTTTAGCCTTGGGGGGCGAATATGGAGGCGCGGCAACTTATGTTGCTGAACATGCACCCGCCAATAAACGTGGTTTTTTTACCAGCTGGATCCAAACCACCGCTACTGGCGGTTTATTCCTGTCTATCGGGGTTATCGTATTAACGAAAAACCTGATGGGTGCTGAGGCCTTCGCCGACTGGGGCTGGCGTATTCCTTTTTTATTATCCATTTTACTGGTTGGCGTATCCATTTACATCAGGATGAAAATGCATGAATCGCCCATGTTCAGTAAACTTAAAGCAGAAGGTAAAGTATCTAAAAACCCATTAAAGGAGAGTTTTAGTAAAAAAGGAAACTTTAAAATGGTACTGCTTGCCTTATTTGGCGCCACCATGGGGCAGGGGGTTATCTGGTACACGGGTCAGTTTTATGCACAATCTTTTCTCGAGAACACCTGTAAAGTAGATTTTAATGACTCCCGCTACATCCTGCTCTGGGGAATTGCCTTCGCCACACCTTTCTTTGTTATTTTCGGTTCCTGGAGCGATCGGGTAGGGCGGAAATGGATTATGCTCACCGGCATGCTCCTGGGCGTTATTTTTTACCGGCCCATTTACCAGGTATTTCTTGATGATACCGATGTTTCCAGGATCACACAGGCGGATATCCTCGACACCTCCGTTCCGGTAATCACCAGGCTGGCTATCGATAATAGTGGCGATAGTTTAATTACAACGTCCACCAGGGTAAATCTGTTAAGTGGTGCCTCCTTTACACAAGTACAGTCTCACACCAAATATGCCGATCCTGCTAAAGCCGTCGAACTCCATCCTGATACTCATGTCGATAAAAAACTAAGCTCAGGTGTATTCTGGAAATTTATAGCTTTAATCTTCTTTCAGATTCTCCTGGTTACCATGGTATACGGACCTATTGCTGCCTTTTTAGTGGAGCTTTTTCCAACAAAAATAAGGTACACTTCCATGTCGCTACCTTACCATGTAGGTAATGGTGTTTTTGGCGGACTGGTCCCTTTTATTGCCACTTTAATTGCCAGTTTCGCTGGCTCGAACCCGCTTTCGGGCTTGTGGTATCCCATTGGTATTGCGGCCTTAAGTTTTGTGATCGGGGCAATATATCTTTCCAATACAAAACCCGACCACCAGGAAGCCGAACAGGAAGTATCAACTCACCCGGAAAAAATTAACGTATCATGAACAAATTGAAAAAAGCACTTGGTATCATATGGATGTTATTGGCGCCGGTATCCATTATATTCCTGCTGTTGCAGGCCATAGAGAAAGTAGGACTAGCCGCGGATGGGGTGGAGAAAACCAATACGGCCCTGCAGTGGGGAATCATCTTGTTTATCTTTATTCCCATCAGTGCCGGACTGGTCATTTTTGGCTATTATGCCTTGAAAGGGGAGTATGATCAACTCCCCGATGATAATGATTAATCTTACAATACCCTAACCAGCAAACCTTTCAGGTATTCGCCCTCAGGGAAGGAAATTCTAATAGGGTGATCTTCCGGCTGGTTAAATTGTTTCAGAATCTGCACTTCTTTGCCGGCATCTAATGCTGCCCAGGCAATAATCTGTTTAAAGGTATCGATATCTACTGCTCCTGAGCAAGAGAAAGTGGCCAGTAAACCACCGCTTTCCAATAAGAGCATACCCATGCGGTTCAGGTCTTTATAAGCACGTGCCGCTCGGTCTAATGCAGATCTAGACGGGGCGTACTTTGGCGGGTCAAGGATAATGATGTCAAACTTCCTGCCTTCCTCTTTAAAGGCGCGTAGTTGCTTGTTTACATCGGATTGTATACTTTCTTGTTTCGTGGCATCAAAACCATTTAAAACCACGTTATGTTGCAGCGTTTGTAATGCAAGGGCCGAACTATCTACACTGGTAACATGGGCAGCACCCAGGCTTAAGCTGTTTAATGAAAAGCCACCACTATAGCTAAAACAGTCCAACACTGTTTTACCCGGTGCATATGCTGCCAGGATGCGGCGGTTGTCGCGCTGGTCGCAATAGAATCCAGACTTTTGCCCTTCGGCGATGTTAATATGATAAAGAATATTATTCTCTTTTACTTCTATAAACTCAGGCGGCATTTCGCCCCAAAGTAATCCTTGCGCAGCTTCCAGGTTTTCATGTGTACGTGCATTAGCATCACTTTTATCGAAAATACCAAGCGGTTGTAATTCTTCCCTTAAAATATCAATGATATCGGCTTTAATGTTTTCCATACCAGCACTTAATAATTGCAGGGACAGGAAATCGCCATATTTATCTACAATCAAACCTGGCAGAAAATCAGCTTCACTAAAAACCAGGCGGCAGGTATTCGTTTCACCGCTATGTAGCACATGCTGGCGGGCAGCAATGGCTGTTTGAAGCTTCTCCTGGTACCATGCCTTGTCGATCACCTTACTTTCATCCCATTCTAAAAGCCTTACGGCAACTCTGGACTGTGCATTGTAATAACCATAGGCAAGAAACGCTTTGTCTGCAGCGCGTACCGCAACTACCTCTCCGTTGCCAGGAGTGCCTTTAATACGGTCAATTGCGCCCGAAAACATCCAGGGATGGTGTTGTAGTGCTGCTTTTTCTTTGCCTTTTTTGAGTATTACATCGATCATGGGAGCAAAGGTAGAAAAAAGCAGTATTTTTACGCTGATGGAAGAAATAAACTGGGATGACTTCGAAAAGGTGCAACTTCGGGCAGGCACCATCCTGGAAGTCTTGGCTTTTCCCGAAGCAAGGAAACCGGCTTACAAACTCAAAGTAGACTTTGGCGAATTTGGGGTAAAATGGAGTTCTGCTCAAATCACGACCCTGTATACTGCTGATGAACTGATTGGCGAACAGGTGGTTGGGGTAATCAATTTTCGTAAAAAACAAATCGGCAGGTTCATGTCTGAGTTTCTGGTTACAGGCTTTGAAGATGAACAAGGAGCTATTGTATTAACAACGCTGAAAGGGCGTGTGCCAAACGGCAAAAAAATGTGTTAGATGTATTTTAATTTTTCTGAAGAAAACGATCCTGTTAAAGCGGATGAACATTATATGCGATTAGCCTTACAAGAGGCGGAAAAAGCTTTTGATGCAGACGAGATACCCATTGGGGCGGTTGTAGTATGTAACGGCAGGGTTGTGGGTAAAGGGCACAATTTGACTGAACAACTTAACGATGTAACGGCACATGCCGAAATGCAGGCCTTTACGGCTGCCAGCCAGACACTGGGTGGTAAGTACCTTAAAGATTGCACCTTATATGTAACCATAGAGCCTTGTGTGATGTGCGCCGGTGCCAGTTACTGGATGCAGGTGTCGCGGATTGTATTTGGCGCAAGAGAAGAAAAAAGAGGCTTTATAAGTAAAGGAGCGCAATTGTTACATCCAAAAACCACGCTTACACAAGGTGTGCTCGCCGCAGAATGTGGGGCCCTCATGACACGTTTTTTTTCCAACAAACGCCGCTAACTTGATAAAGAATGAACAAAAGTTAACCGGTGATTGTTATATTTGTTTATTAATTATTTCAAACTTAATCATAACAATATGGCTTTTGAATTACCTGCGTTACCTTACGCAACAGATGCATTAGAACCGCATATCGATAAACAAACCATGGAAATTCACCATGGTAAGCACCACCAGGCTTATGTTACCAATTTAAACAAAGCTTTAGAAGGTAAAGCCGAGGCTTCGCAATCCATTGAAGAGATCATTAAAAACATAGATAAATTCCCTGTCGCAGTTAGAAATAATGGCGGTGGTCATTTTAACCACTCCTTATTTTGGGAAGTTATTGGCCCAAATAAAGGCGGTCAGCCTACAGGTGAATTGGCAGAAGCAATTAATGCTGCTTTTGGTTCATTTGAAGATTTCAAAACAAAATTTGCTGAAGCCGGCGCTACGCGTTTCGGTTCAGGATGGGCTTGGTTAAGCGTTGCTGCTGATGGTAAATTAGTAGTTTCTTCTACCCCAAACCAGGATAACCCTTTAATGAATGTAGCTGAAGTTCAAGGAACACCAATCTTAGGAATGGATGTTTGGGAGCATGCATACTACTTAAAATATCAAAACAGACGTCCTGATTATATCGCTGCTTTCTTTGATGTAATTAACTGGGATGCTGTTGCTGATCGTTTCAGCAAAGCTAAAGCTTAATTTAAAGCGTTAATAATTCCATAAAAGCCGGTCATTTTTTAATGACCAGCTTTTTTTATACCCCGTAATATTGGTTTACTCATTGTATTCCAGAGTGGGTTTGTCTTCCTGCCTCTACTAACACCATGCTCAATGAAGAGAACTACTGAGTTCTCTGAATCAACTACTACCAGATCCATTGGAGCTTTTAAATATTGACACTTGTAATTGTTCGCCCCTGAACACCTCCATGCTTTGTATGGACTCTAACAACCTTACGGACTCCTTTTGAGTATACAAAATAATAGAAATATGTTTTTCATGATATAGGAAATATATGTAAAAATATTTGCGCAGCATCATCCTTTTAGCAGACGGAAGGTTGTTTTTGAATTCGTTTTTCCAGGGGGTTGCTTCGCCCTCTCTTCGCCCTCTCGTCGCCCTTCCTTCGCCCTTGGTTCGGCCCCAGACGAAGCAACCCCCTGGCAATACCAACCCAACGCCTCACAGACGGCCCCGTACCTGATAAACACAGTTCAGGCGCAATCTGCCTAGACACAAAAAAACCTGCCATCATTATTAATGAGGCAGGTTTTTGTTCCTAACAGGCTTTAGGCCTTAAATTCCAATAATATCTTTTTTCTTTTTAGTTTTCATCGATTTAGGCACCACTTCCATAATCTCTTCTTTTAAGGCATTCAGCATGCGCTTTTTAATGAAGTTCTTGTGTGTCACTAAACTAATTTCCCTTACCGGCTCAGGATTTTTAAAAGGCCTGATTTTGCTGAGTTGTTTAGCACTCAGATCAGCTAATGCCAGTTCAGGAATAATTGTAGCGCCGTTGTTTAAGTCGACCATCCTGATTAGTGTTTCTACACTGCCAGTATTATAGGTAAGCCCCTGCAGCCTGTTCTCCTTTGTAGAGCGGCAAATGTTAAGCACCTGAGTACGCATGCAATGCCTTTCGTTGAGCAGCCACATGTTTTCCGACTCCAGGTCATCAGGATCTATCGTTTTCTTTTTAAATAGTTTGCTGCTTTTGCTAATATAAGTTACAAAATTCTCGTAAAACAGCGGATCTTCAATAAGCGCGTCATCAACCAATGGGGTAGCCATTAAACCACAATCCAGAACACCAGTTTTCAGGTGGTGAATAATATCCTCAGTGGTGTATTCCCAGATCATCAATTTCAAGCCGGGATATTTCTCCATCATGGCAGCAATGACCTGCGGTAGCAGGTAAGGTGCAAGTGTAGGGATAATGCCTACACGGATTTCTCCCGCAATGTCTTGTTGCTGGCTGTTGATAATTTCTTTAACCTTATGGCTTTCCTGTAATACGATCCTGGCTTGCTCAATAATCTGTGCACCGATCTCGGTAGGGATCACTGGTTGCCTGCTGCGGTCAAATATCTTTACATTGAGCATTTCTTCCAGTTTTTGCACCTGCATACTTAACGTCGGTTGGGTAACAAAGCATTTTTCTGCGGCACCAACAAAACTGCGGTAGGTATCTACAGCTACAATGTATTCCAGTTGTACCAAGGTCATAGGCTAAAGAATTATATTACTTAAGATTGCGTAACCTGTTCAACGTGTTTTTCCAGGAAATCCTGGTAAGCCAGGTGAATACCTTGTTCTAAATCTACCTTATGTTTCCAGCCCAGGCTATGAAGTTTCGTCACATCCATCAGCTTTCTTGGGGTGCCATCTGGTTTACTGCTATCAAATGTCAGGTCGCCTTCAAAACCAATCACTTTTTTAATGAGCAAAGCAAGATCTTTAATGGTCAGGTCTTCACCGGTACCAATATTAATCAAGTGGCTTTCATTATAGGACTCCATCAGGAAATAACAGGCATCGGCGAGATCATCGGCAAATAAAAATTCCCGCATTGGTGATCCTGAACCCCAGATGGTTACTTCTTTTGTACCGTTTACTTTCGCTTCGTGAAACTTTCTGATTAATGCAGGCAAAACATGCGAATTCTCTGGATGATAATTGTCGTTATAACCATACAAGTTAGTTGGCATCACAGAAATGAAATTGCAATTGTACTGATCACGGTAGGCATCACACATTTTGATACCGGCAATTTTTGCAATGGCATAAGGTTCGTTGGTTTCTTCCAGTAGGCCAGTAAGCAAGTATTCTTCTTTTAAAGGCTGGGGAGCCAGTTTAGGATAGATACAGCTGGAACCTAAAAACATCAGTTTTTTGACATTGCTCAAGTACGACTGGTGGATCACGTTATTCTGTATACAAAGGTTTTCGTATAGGAAATCGGCCCGGTAGGTATTATTGGCAACAATTCCACCAACTTTAGCTGCGGCTAAAAATACGTATTCAGGCTTTTCTTGCTCAAAAAAAGCTTTTACCGCTTGTTGGTCGCGCAAATCAAGTTCAGAAGAAGTTCTGGTAATCAATTGCGTAAAGCCTTCTTTCTTTAGTTTTCGATAGATAGCAGACCCAACCATTCCACGGTGACCAGCTATATAGATTTTTGATGTTTTTTCCAAAATAGTGTAATTGTTTAAGCAAAAGTACAAAAGAATCAGTTATTTCAGTAAGTAGAAATATCGTATTTTTGCATAAATTAATAAAAATAGTGGGTAAGGACAAATTAAGAAAATTTACGGAGATAGATACTTTCTCTAACGTATATCAATTAGAAGAAGGAAAGGCACTTAGGGGAAAATGGGCGAAAGAACATTTTAAGAATAACAACCCGCTGGTTTTAGAACTGGCTTGCGGAAAAGGAGAGTACTCAGTAGGCCTGTCGAGGCTATTTCCAGAGAAGAATTTTATCGGGGTTGACCTGAAAGGAAACCGGATCTGGCGGGGTGCAAGAACAGGGGTTGACGAGGGGATTGAAAACCTGGCCTTTTTGAGGATACAGATTGAAGATATCGTAGAATATTTTGGAGAAAATGAAGTTGATGAAATCTGGATTACTTTTCCCGATCCGCAGCCTCAGGAAAGCCGCGAAAAAAAGAGGCTTACCTTTCCTGGATTCCTGAACAAATACAAACAATTGCTTAAGCCTGGGGGTAAGATTAACCTGAAGACAGATAATGATGGCTTATATCAATATACGGTAGAGACGGTGGAGGCATTAGGGTTGGTTTGCCATAAAAAAACAGACAACTTATATACTTCTCCATATTACGATGAGGTACTGTCAATCAAAACCCATTATGAGCGAATTTACCTTAAGCATGATAAAAATATCAACTATATCCAGTTCTCTTTAACCTAACACTTAACAGTGCCATGGAACAGCCGTTTTATGATCAGGTGTACGAATTGGTGAGGCTCATCCCCCCGGGGAGGGTGACATCGTATGGCGCAATTGCAAAAAGCTTGGGCGCTGGGGGCTCTTCACGCCTGGTAGGTTATGCCCTGCGTTTTGCCGGCACGGTTCACCCGCCGGTACCGTCATTCAGGGTGGTAAACCGGGTAGGGTTACTTACGGGAAAGTTTCATTTTAACCCTCCGGAGCTGATGGAACAATTACTGGAAAAAGAGGGCATCCCCATTAAGGACAATAAAGTGCAGAATTTCAAGCTGTACTTCTGGGATCCATTAGTGGAATTATAAATTATAAACTGCAAACAAAATACCTTAAACCCGATTAACATGGGCAAATTAGTAGAAGAATTTAATGGCTACCGTTCAAAAATGAACGAACGAGTTATGGAAACCGCCAATATCAATATCAAACGTTTTTTCGCCTTAGACACGACGTCTTATGCCGAAGGCGCATTGAATGTTAAAACCAAGGAAATGTTAGGCCTGGTTGCCTCTATGGTGTTGCGCTGCGACGATTGCATTAAATACCACCTGGAAAAGTGTTTTAACGAAGGGGTAACCGATGAAGAGTTGAACGAGGTTTTTATGATTGCCAACCTGGTTGGCGGTTCTATCGTGATACCACACTATCGCCGTGCGGTAGAATTCTGGGATGATTTAAAAGCTTAACATAACCTATATGGCGGCCGAAATAAAACGATGTTCCTGGTGTGGTACGGATCCGTTATATGTGAAGTACCACGATGAGGAATGGGGAAAGGTGGTAACTAACGATAAGGTGCTTTTTGAATTTTTAATTCTTGAAGGTGCCCAGGCGGGTTTAAGCTGGATCACTATTTTACGCCGCCGCGAGGGCTACAGGAAAGCATTTGCTGATTTTGAGGTAAACAAAGTAGCCGCCTTTACCGATGACGATGTGGCGCGTTTAATGAGCGATACCGGCATCATCAGAAACCGTCTTAAAATTAACGCTGCCATTAGCAATGCCCGCTTATTTATAAGCTTACAGCAAGAATTTGGATCCTTTTACAATTACATGTGGGGTTTTATGCCAGATCGCAAACCGATTTTAAACGAGATTTTGCGCCCGGCCGATGTGCCCGCACGGTCTGAGTTATCAGATGCGATAAGCAAAGACATGAAAAAACGAGGCTTTAAGTTCTTCGGTACCACCATTTGTTATGCCCATATGCAGGCTACAGGCATGGTGAACGATCATTTGGCCTATTGTAACTTCAGGTAATTAACGGTGCATCGCATTATAGGCCTTCACAAAAGCCTGCACGTTTTTAGCATCGAAATCTTCTGTGGTTTTTAAGCGTTCAACAAGGTCTTCGTCGTCGCTCAATTTCTGCAACAGGATACTTTTTACAGCCTCTGTTTTATTACCCGCTGTGCCTGATAATGGAATCTCCTGGATTGGTCCGCTGCCAGGTTTCTCGATATAATAAACGATACCCTGGTTTTTCTTCTGTTTTTTACGGCCACCGCCAGTACCGATCATGATACCGCCACCGAAGCCAACACCGCCAAAACCACCCGAGCCTATACCAACCCCAACAGATGGCCTTACCTGCACACGGCGCTGCGGTTCTTCACCTTCCTTTGCAGAATTGCTTCCCAACGAGTAAAGGTTAACTACGCCGGTTTCTTCCACTTTTAAAAAGCGAGTTTCAACTTTGTTTTTCACCAGAAGCGGTTTACTTACGTAAATATCGCCGTTCCATAAAAATTCCTTTATGTCTGCTGCTTTAAACTTCTGCACCACCTGGTCATCGCGTAACAGCTGCACTTCATTTAAGCTGGCCCCTTTAATGGTACCACGAACAAATTTGCCATCTTCAATTATTACGGCATCCTGTGCAGATACATGGAAGCTAAACAGGCATAATACAAGCAAAAGAAGGGGTACGGGAATAAGCTTAGTCATGTAATAATTAACGTTAAATATAGCGTATAGGTATTGGAACAAAATTAAAGATAATAAGGACAGTTTTAAACGCTATTGTTAACTTTGATAAAACCATGATCAATTCATGACCTGATAAAATTTGAAACCGTCATTCGCAAATGATCGCTTCATAACTTATTAAAATCAATATAAATAAATGAAAAAACTTTTTCTTCTTGATGGCATGGCGCTCATCTACAGAGCACATTTTGCATTAAGTAAAAGCCCAAGATTCACCTCTACGGGTATTAATACCTCGGCGGTTATGGGTTTTGCCAATACTTTAATGGAGGTGCTCCGCAAAGAAAAACCTACTCATATTGCTGTTGTGTTTGATACCGAAGCACCAACCGAGCGCCATACTGACTTTGAGGCTTACAAAGCACATCGCCAGGCCATGCCCGAAGACCTTTCTGCAGCTTTACCCTATGTGTTTAAGCTGATTGAGGGCTTTAACATTCCAGTGATTACCAAGGATGGTTTTGAAGCCGATGATATTATTGGCACCCTGGCTAAAGAAGCCGAGAAACAGGGTTTTAAAGTATACTGCATGACGCCAGATAAGGATTTTGCCCAATTGGTGTCAGAGAATATTTTCATTTATAAACCTGCCAGAATGGGCAACGATATGGAAATTATCGGTGTGCAGGAAGTGCTTACCAAATGGGATATTGAGAACGTTTTACAAGTAATTGATATCCTGGGCCTTTGGGGCGATGCTGTAGATAACATTCCTGGCATACCGGGCATAGGGGAGAAAACTGCCAAACTACTGATTAAACAATATGGCTCGGTAGAGAATATTATTGCCCATGCCCATGAATTAAAAGGCAAGCAACGTGAAAACGTGTTGATGTATGCCGAGCAGGGTTTGGTTTCCAAGAAACTGGCCACAATCATTTTAGATGTTCCTGTTGAATTTGATGAAACGTCGTTAAAATTGGGAGCGCCTAACCGCGAACTGCTGGAGCCTTTGTTTGCCGAACTGGAATTCCGCACCTTAGGAAAACGTGTATTTGGCGAAGACTTCAGTCTGGGCAGCAACAATCAGAACGGGTCTCAGCAAATAGACATGTTTAGCTCTTCGGATGAAGAAAGCAGCGCATCGACAGTTTTCGTGGCGCCGCCATCCTTGTTTGAGCAGCCAAGCGCTAAAACAATTCTGGATGTAGAAACGGACTACCAGCTTGTTGATACGGCTGAAAAAAGAAAGGTACTGATAGACCTGTTGTTGCAACAGGAAAGTGTGTCGTTCGATACGGAGACCACCGGAACTGATGCTAATCTGGCCGACCTGGTGGGGTTATCTTTTTCCATTAAACCGGGTACGGGTTACTATATTCCCCTGCCTGCCGGTCGCAATGAAGCGCAGCTAATTGTAGATGAATTCAGGCCGGTATTGGAAAATGAAGCCATTGGTAAAATAGGACAAAATTTAAAATACGATATCCTGGTTTTGAAATGGTATGGCGTTAACATAAAAGGTAAACTCTTTGACACCATGCTTGCACATTACCTTATTGACCCGGATACCCGCCATAATATGGATATTCTCTCCGAGAATTACCTGAATTACCGCCCTATTTCCATTACCACTTTAATTGGGCCTAAAGGCAAGAATCAAGGTACCATGCGCGATGTGCCGGTAGAAAAGGTGTTGGATTACGCTGTGGAAGATGCCGATGTAACTTTGCAGCTGGCGCAGGTTTTTGAACCTATGCTGAAAGAATTGAATGCTTACAACCTGGCCATGGATGTTGAAAATCCATTGGTCTATGTGCTAGCTGACATTGAAAAGGAAGGTGTAAAAATCGATGTGGAAACGCTGCAGAACTATTCTAAGGAGCTGGAAACCTCGATCAGAATTTTTGAACAGAATGTATTTGACAAATGCGGTACCACCTTCAACCTGGCTTCGCCAAAACAATTGGGCGAAGTGCTGTTTGATAAATTGCAATTAGATCCTAAAGCCAAGAAAACTAAAACCGGGCAGTACCAGACAGGAGAAGATGTATTGCTGGCCCTGGCCAGTAAAAGCGATATTGTACAGGACATTCTTGATTTTAGGCAGCTGCAGAAATTAAAGTCCACCTATGTAGATGCCTTGCCATTATTGGTTAATCCAAAAACCGGACGTGTACACACCAGTTTTAACCAGGCAGTTGCGGCAACAGGCAGGTTAAGTTCTAATAACCCTAATTTACAAAATATCCCGATCCGCACAGAGCGGGGGCGTGAAGTAAGAAAAGCGTTTATTCCGCGTGATGAGAACCATGTGTTGTTATCTGCCGATTATTCGCAGATTGAATTGCGCATCATTGCCGAAATCAGCAAGGAAGAGAATATGCTGGAAGCGTTTAACCAAGGTCTGGACATTCATACCGCTACAGCAGCTAAAGTATATGGGGTAGCCATTGACGAAGTAACGTCAGAACAGCGACGTAACGCGAAAGCGGTCAACTTTGGAATCATTTATGGGCAATCGGCTTTCGGCTTGTCCCAGAGCCTGGGTATACCACGTAAGGAAGCTGCTGCTATTATTGAGCAATATTTTGCCCAGTACCCTGGGATTAAACGTTACATGACAGATACGATGAACTTTGCACGTAAAAACGGCTTCGTAGAAACTATTTTGGGACGTAGAAGGTATTTAAGGGACATCAATTCTGCCAACCAGACGGTTAGAGGTTTTGCGGAGCGAAATGCGATTAACGCACCGATACAGGGTTCGGCCGCTGACATGATTAAGGTGGCGATGATTAACATCCACCGCGATATGCAAACCAGAGGCTTACAGTCTAAAATGACCATGCAGGTGCATGATGAGTTGGTGTTTGATGTGTTGCGTACTGAAGTGGCAGAGATGAAAGAAATCATTGCGCACCGTATGAAAACTGCCATCAAAACCACGGTACCTATAGAAGTGGAAATAGGCCAGGGTGAAAACTGGCTGGAAGCGCATTAAGATCTAGCTGGAACATACTGATCTTTTAAACCACAAAGGCCGCATTTGCGGCCTTTGTGGTTTATTGGGTTTTGTTATTTATAATTCAATGGTATCACCGATGGCCGGTAACAATAATTGTTTGTTTTCTCTTTGGAATTTAGCAACAGCTTCTTCCGTGTTGATCTCAATCACCGGGAAAGTATTGTAGTGCACGCCAATAACTTTATCGCAGTTGATGAGTTTAGTGGCTACAAGTGCATCATCTACATCCATGGTATAGTTGCCGCCGATAGGCAGAATGGCATAATCCAATTTGTAAAGATCGGCCAATAAGGACATGTCAGCGTTTAAAGAAGTGTCTCCGGCAAAATAAATTACTTTTCCGGCCGTCTCTAACACATAACCTGCAGGGTTACCCCCATAACTGCCGTCGGGGTTGGAACTGGAATGTGTTGCCCAAACCATACGCAAGGTGCCGAAGTCAAACTTGTGTTTGCCAAAATTCATTTCATGAATATTGGTTACCCCTTGCTTCGCAGCCCAGGCCATTACCTCTACCATACCAATTACTTTTGCTTTGGTTTGTTGCGCTAAAGCAACAAGGTCGGCAACATGGTCGCCGTGTCCATGGCTTACCAGGATATAGTCGGCTTCAATGGTTTTAATATCGATGTGTTTCGCTAATGGATTAGGGGTAATAAAAGGATCGAAAAGAAACTTTACCCCATCTGCTTCCAGCAGAAAACAGGATTGTCCGTAATAAGTATATTTCATTGATCAGGATTTAGCTTCCAAACATTCCACCTAGGCCACCAAGCATATCTTTAGTTGCCGATTGCATTTCGGTAGCGCTAACCTGATCGGCCTGGGTTAAGGCTTTATTGATGGCGGTTAACAAGAGTTCTTCTAATTCTTCTTTGTCTGCCTGTTTAAAAAAAGCTTCATCAATTTCAACAGCGGTAATTGCTTTGTTTGCTGTAGCGGTAATTTTGATGGCTCCCCCTTCTACTTCTCCGTAAACGGAAACCGTATCTAATCTTTTTTTAATCTCTTCCGCTTTCTGCTGAGCGGCCATTAATTTATCGAACATATGAGTCTAGTTTATTTGAAAAACGAAATTAAGGGAAATTAGTTTAATTTATTAAGGTCTTTTTTCCTGGGTTTGGCTCTTTCATACTGTTTAGGCCAAACCACCTCATCGCCAAGCTCATAGGCGGCATGTAAAGGGAAGTAAGGATCGCGGAGCATAGCCCGGGCCAGAAAGATGAGGTCTGCCTGCTGTGCATCCAATATCATTTCAGCTTGTTTTGCTGAGGTTATTAATCCAACTGCACCGGTTAATATACCCGTGGCCTGCTTTATTTTTTCGGCAAACTGCACCTGGTAGCCGGGTGCAACGGGTATTTGCTGTTGTTCTGATAATCCGCCCGAAGAACAGTCGATTAAATTTACCCCTAAAGGGATTAATATTTTGGTAAGTGCAACGGCGTCTTCAACCGTCCAGCCTCCTTCAACCCAGTCTGTAGCTGATATCCTTACAAACAAGGCGTTTTCCGCTGGCCATACTTCTTTTACACTTTCAATAATCTCTGTGAGTAATCGGATGCGGTTTTCAAAACTTCCCCCATATTGATCAGTCCTTAAGTTACTTAAGGGAGATAAAAACTGGTGAATAAGGTAGCCGTGTGCCGCATGAATTTCGATCACTTCATAGCCAGCTGTTAGTGAGCGCTGGGCAGCGGCTTTAAAATCGGCCTTGACTTTGTCTATTCCCTGTTGGTCTAAAGCAATAGGAGGGCGATCGCCATGATGGAAAGGCTGTGCACTAGGCGCTACGGTGGGCCAGCTGCCCGGTCCCTCGTTTACCTGCCCTCCGCCTTCCCAGGGTGGGCTGGTGCTTGCTTTACGACCTGCATGTGCCAGCTGAATGCCGGGTACGGCGTCATGCGCTTTAATAAAAGCAGTGATTTTGTGAAACATGGCCAGGTGCTCATCCTTCCAGATGCCTAAGTCGCCAGCAGAAATTCGTCCTTCCGGGGATACCGCTGTGGCTTCCTGAATAATCATCGCTGCGCCCCCTATGGCACGGCTGCCTAAATGCACCAAATGGTAGTCGTTCGCAAAACCATCTTCGGCCGAATACTGGCACATGGGCGATACTACAATTCTGTTCTTAAGCGTCAGGTTTTTTATTTGAATAGGGGAGAAGAGTTTAGACATATTTTCAGTTTATACTAACGTAACA
>NZ_JAZQNU010000192.1:0-36429 GCF_045627485.1 Pedobacter sp.
AAGGATGGGCATCTGGAACTGCAGTTTAGCGCGGGGAAGTCGCTATTTGGAAACAAAAGTGCTGCAGGCACCTTTCAGGTTTATGCTTCCGGGATATTTAATCTGCAAAAAGGCAGTCAAAGTGAGCAGGTAGAAATGAATCAATGGAATTTTTGTGTGCTTCCCGGAGACCAGATCGATTACCAATGGTCAATTAACGATTTCCTGACTGATCATTACGAACTGCAGTGTTACGGTGCTAATGGCTTTTTCAGGTCCTTCAGGGGTTCAAAAGATGCTGCCGCTTTAGAGGTTAAGGTAACAGCAGAAATGTTAAGTCAGAAAAAGGCTACAGGTAACATCCAGATTACTACCCTTTCTACCCAGGATCAAACCATTACCATTACCGACAACGCTTATGGACTACGTCCTAAAACCATCACACTTAAAGGCGGAAAATCATTTAGCTATATTTTGGATCCCACTAAATCATATGGCTGGTATGACTTTACCATTAGCATAACTGGTAATTCAAATTTTAGTCAGCGGTACGCGGGCAGGATAGAAACCGGGAAAAACAGCATATCAGACCCACTAATGGGCCGTAATCGTATATCTGAATAAACAGTTTCCTTCTCCTGAGATTGCAGTCAGGTTGCAGGTTAGTCCGGGGATTCGGCGGCACTGGTACGGATTAAATACGGATATCGTACGGGAAACCCCGTATGATATCCGTGCTAAAGGTGTGTCTGATGCGTCTCGGGCCCGCTCTTGTCTGCAACCTTTCAGGGCGCTAACCCAAACTACACAAGAATGATACATCATAATATTGTCACAAAGAAATACACCCTGTCAAAAGGTTAAACAGAATTATAATTTTGTTGCCGTATGTTCATGAAATTGTTCCATTTCTTAGGGCTGTTTGCATACCTCAACATTATCGTTTATGAAGCTGATTCAACAACAGTCCATAAAAGTACGGTGTTAGGTGGTGATTCCCTGGTTGAATATTTTGTGGACGACTTACTCGAAATCCCTAAGGGCATAACTGAGGACCCGGAGATACCCCATGAAGATTATCGTCTTTTTAAAGCAGGTAATCATGTGCATGCAGCAACGGTAATTCTTATTTGTTTTCTATTTTCACGGCAGCTGCTTCCCAGTAGCATAGATCATCCGTTTTACAAAGCAAAAAGCTTTTGCCTGCCCGGTTATTATTCCTTTCTCTTTAGGTTTAAACCATTTTAGATCCAATTTCCCATTTCCTATTCTTTTTCCGCTGCGCCTAAAAAACGCTTAGCGGTAGCTTTTGCTGTTTGTCTGTCTATGATGCACTGACGCAAAAAGGTTGCAATTGAACATTCTCTATATTTTTATAAATCTAAAATTATCATGAAAGTTAACTACTTAACTTATTCCCTATTTTTTATTGCCGCTGCATGTGTGGGCTGTACCACTGAGAACAAAAAAAACACTGATAAAACTGCCGTTAGGACAGTCCCCGTAACCGCTGTAGCCAAACTGGATACCGTAATTTACAATGAATACATTGCCGATATACAGGCAGTCAAAAATGTGGAAGTCAGATCCAGGTTATCAGGTTTTCTTGAAAAGATCTATGTGGAAGAAGGCGCCGCTGTACAGGCAGGACAGATTTTATTTAAAATTAATGATGAAGAATACAGGGCAGAATATGCTAAAGCTCAAGCTGCACTAAATAATGCCATTGCTGATGCCAAAACCGTAAAGCTGGAAAAAGCAAGAACGAAAATGTTAGTAGACAGCAACATTGTTTCTAAAACCGACATGGACCTTGCTTCGGCTAAATTAAACGCTGCCGACTCCCGTGTAGCAGAGGCCAGGTCTGTATTGCAGCATGCCAAAACAAGGTTATCCAACACTCTGATTCGGGCACCCTTTTCCGGTCGAATCGACAGAATCCCTTTAAAAGCAGGCAGTTTATTAGAAGAAGGTGCATTGCTGACTTCTGTATCAGACTTAAGTGCAGTAAATGTTTATTTTGGGATCTCTGAGAAAGAGTACCTCAACATCGTAAGCGACCCTGCTTATCGTAAAAACGCCTTTAAAAAACAGGTAAAACTCACCCTTGCTAATGGAGAAATTTATCCTCATGAAGGAAACGCCGAATTTGCTGAAAGTGAATTTGCGCAAAATACAGGCTCACTATCTTTGAAAGCACGTTTCCCAAATCCAAATGGCGTATTAAAACATGGTGCTTCAGGCAAGATCAGTGTGCCTACCGAAACCGGCGAATTGCTGGCAGTACACCAGAAATCGGTATTTGAAATTCAGGACCGTACCTATGTATATGTTTTACAAGAGGATAATACCATAAAAATGACCGCATTCAAAGCCGGACAACGGGTAGGCCATTTCTACACCGTGGTTGATGGACTTACGGTAGATGATAAAGTGGTTTTTGAAGGCAATCAGAGTTTGCGCGATGGCTTAAAAGTAGCTCCGCAAACCATGAAGATGCCGCTTAGCACCATGATAGCTAAAAATTAGAACCCTTATCATTTCCTTTTTAAAAACTCCGTAAAATCATGTTCGAAACCTTTATAAAACGACCAGTGTTATCACTGATCATATCGCTTTTTATTACCCTTTTGGGCTTATTGGCTTTGTTTACGCTGCCGATAACCCAATTCCCAGATATTGTGCCCCCCTCTGTGGTGGTCACCGCCAATTATACAGGCGCTAATGCAGAAGTAAGTACAAACGCCGTTGCCATTCCTTTAGAAAGAGCCATTAACGGTGTGGCCGGCATGACCTATATGAGCTCGGTTTCTACCAATAACGGAACCACGCTGATCCAAGTGTTTTTTAAGGTAGGCACTGACCCCGATATTGCCGCCGTAAATGTTCAAAACCGGGTAACTACCGTACTGGATGAACTGCCGGAAGAAGTAATTAAAGCCGGGGTAACAACCGAAAAAGAAGTAAACAGCATGTTGATGTACCTGAATGTGTACAGTGATGATCAAACCGCTGATGAACGCTTTATTTATAACTTTACTGACATCAACATTCTAAAAGAACTTAAACGGATCGAAGGTGTTGGATTTGCGCAGATTATGGGCCTAAGGGACTATGCCATGCGCGTTTGGCTGAAACCGGACCGCCTTGCCGCCTACCAGATTTCAAGTGATGATGTGGTGGCCGCCCTAAGAAAACAAAATGTGGAAGCAGCACCCGGACAAACGGGTATTGGATCAGATAAATCGATCAATATGCAACAGTATGTGTTGCGTTACCCGGGTAAGTTTACGGAAGCAGAAGAATACAAAAACATCCCGATCAGGGCAAATGCCGATGGATCTATCATCAGGATCAAGGATGTTGCTGACGTTGAATTTGGATCGCTTGACTATGAAATGGTTTCGGAAACCGATGGCAGGCCTTCTGCTTCCATCATGCTAAAACAGTTACCAGGTTCGAATGCCCAAGAAGTTATTAAAAATGTGAAAGAACGCATGGCCGACTTGCAGGAAAGTTCATTTCCTCCGGGCATGAAATACACCATGGGATACGATGTATCGAGATTTTTGGATGCCTCTATTTCCAGTGTGTTAATCACTTTATTAGAAGCTTTTATCCTGGTATTTATTGTGGTATACATCTTTTTACAGGATTTCCGCTCCACTTTGATTCCTGCACTGGCCGTGCCGGTATGTTTAATCGGGGCATTGTTTTTTATGCAGATGCTGGGTTTTTCAATCAACTTACTGACGCTCTTTGCCTTAGTGCTGGCCATCGGTATTGTGGTGGATAACGCCATTGTAGTGGTGGAAGCTGTGTATGCAAAGATGGAAGAAGAACACCTTCAGCCTATGGAGGCCACATTGGCCGCGATGAAAGAAGTAGGAAAACCAGTGGTGGCCATCACCCTTGTGATGTCGGCGGTGTTTGTACCTGTAGCCTTTTTATCTGGTCCGGTGGGTATTTTTTACAGACAGTTCTCGTTAACACTGGCCTCGGCCATTGTAATTTCGGGGATCAATGCCTTAACCCTTACCCCTGCTTTGTGTGCCTTGATCTTACGTTCTCCGCATGACCAGCCGCCAGCAAAAGGCCTGATAGGTAAATTTTTTAAACGTTTTAACATTGGTTATAATAAAACTGCTACAGGTTATAAAAACCTGATTGGACGCATTGCAGGAAGAAGGATATTGACTTTTGGCTTATTAATCGGTTTTTTCCTCGCCACTTGGGGAATGGGTAGTATCTTACCCGGTGGATTTATTCCTACAGAAGATCAGGGAATGATTTATGTGAATGTAAACACGCCACCAGGTGCTACCGTTGACCGTACAGAGGCCGTATTGGGCGAGATTGACGCCATTAGCAGGAAAATGAGTGCGGTAGAAACGGTATCTACCCTTGCGGGCTATAGCTTGGTAAACGAAGTTTCGGGTGCCTCCTACGGCATGGGCATGATCAACCTGGTGAGCTGGGGAGATCGTAAAGAATCCGTAACCGATGTAATAGCAGAGCTCAGAAAAGCAACCGCACATATTATGGATGCCGAGATTGAATTTTTCCCACCACCAACAGTTCCGGGCTTCGGTAACGCCTCGGGTGTAGAAATGCGGATATTAGATAAAACCGGTGTGGATGACCTGAACAAAACAGATGTTATCCTGAAACAATTTATGGCCGACCTAAAGGAAACGCCGGAGATCGAAAATGTGACCAGTTCCTTTGATGTAAGCTTTCCACAATACCTGATCAGGGTAGACTACGACCAGGCAGCAAAAAAAGGTATCAGTGTAGAAAACGCCATGAATACACTGCAAACCCTGATGGGAAGTTACTATGCCACCAACTTTATCCGTTACGGACAAATGTATAAAGTGATGGTACAGGCAGGACCAAATTACAGGGAAAAACCAGAGGATGTGTTAAAACTCTTCATCAAAAACGATAAAGAAGAGATGCTGCCTTTTTCATCGTTCATTACGATGGAACGCGTTTACGGTCCGGAGCAAATAACACGCTATAACATGTACTCATCGGCCATGTTAAACGGGGAAGCAGCTGCAGGTTATAGCAGTGGCCAAGCCATTGCAGCCATAGAAAAAGTAGCGGAGAAATTACCACAAGGTTACGAAATTGAATGGTCGGGCATGACCCGTGAGCAGATCCTATCGGGAAACCAGGCGATCTATGTTTTCGCCCTGTGCTTAGTCTTTGTTTACATGATTCTGGCTGCCCAATATGAAAGTTTTCTGCTTCCGTTGCCGGTTTTACTTTCCTTGCCAGCCGGTGTATTTGGTGCTTTTCTGTTTCTAAAAGTCTTTGGTCTGGAAAACAATATTTATGCACAGGTGGCACTGGTTATGCTTATTGGATTACTGGCAAAAAACGCCATCCTGATTGTGGAATATGCTATTTTAAAACAACAACAAGGTATGGGCTTTTTACAGGCTGCTATTGAAGGTTCCGTTGCCCGTTTACGTCCTATATTAATGACTTCCTTTGCTTTTGCTGCAGGTTTGATTCCACTCATGTTGGCCAGCGGAGCTGGTGCATTGGGTAACCGGTCTATTGGTACAGCCGCTGTAGGCGGAATGGTGATCGGTACAATTGCCGGTGTAATTGTGATTCCGGGCCTTTATGTACTTTTCTCTTCTTTGGTGAAAAAGAAAAAAGCAGCACCGACACCATTGAAGAAAAAGAAAACTCCAGTGGAGCTGGTGGTGATCACATTAATTGGTTTCAGTCTATTTTTAAGTGCATGTTCGGGCAAAAAAGAATTGCCGAATTATAAATCACGTGCTTTGCCAGCCGCTTTTCAGGAAAACCTGGACACCAATAGTGTGGCCAGGTTAACCTGGAAGGAATTTTTCAAGGACAAACAATTGGTAACCTTAATTGATTCAGCCCTGGTGAATAATCCAGACATGAAACAAACACTACACCGAATTGAAGTTGCCAAAGCCAATTTAAGGATTCGAAAGGGCGCGGCATTACCGAATCTTGATTTAACGGTAGAAGCAGGTTTGCGGAAATATGGTTTTTACACCATGGACGGCATTGGTAATTATGACACCAACTTTTCTGACAATTTAAAGGAAGATGAGCGACTGCCAACACCATTGCCAGACTATTTTGTGGGTTTCAGAACCTCCTGGGAAATAGACTTGTGGGGAAAATTGAAAAATAAAAAACAGGCTGCATTAAATAGCTTCCTGGCCTCTTATGAAGGCCAGAAGCTGGTTCAAACTGAATTGGTGAGTAGTATTGCATCCGCTTATTTCGAATTGCTAACCTTAGATGAAGCATTGGAAATTTTAAACCGGAACATTGCGCTGCAGCAGAAAAGCCTGAGAATTATTGATATCCAGAAACAGGCTGGTGCAGCAACCGAATTAGGCGTGCAGCAATTTAAAGCGGTATTATCTAATTCAAAAGCAAAACAGCAGGAAGTATTGCAACAGATTAGCATCCTTGAAAACCACCTGAATTTTCTTACCGGTAAGTTTAACGCGCATATACCACGTGGTGAACGTGGCTTGGAACAATTTGTTTCCATTGATTCTTTGGCCAGTGGTACACCCATGCAGTTACTGGCTTCGCGTCCAGACATCAGGGAGGCGGGTTTAATGCTTATTGCCTCTAAAAAAGATGTGGGCGCAGCCAAAGCAGCATTTTTACCATCAATAGTTTTGTCGCCATACCTCGGTTTGCAGGCTTTTGATACGGGTAAATTGTTTAACACATCCAGCTCGGTAGCTTATGGTTTACTGGGTGGACTTACAGCGCCTATATTTAACCAGGGCCGAATCCGTGCAGAATATGATAGTTACGCTGCACATTATGGTATTGCCTTTCAGGAATATGAGAAGATAGTATTAAAGGCATACCAGGAAGTGATGGATGCCGTAAAATCTGACACTTTCATTAGGCAGAAGCGCATGCATATCTCCGATGAGGTAACTGCATTAAATGCGTCTGTAAAGGCTGCAAATGACCTGTTTCTGGCAGGAAG
This sequence comes from Pedobacter sp., assembly GCF_045627485.1. Lineage (GTDB taxonomy): Bacteria > Bacteroidota > Bacteroidia > Sphingobacteriales > Sphingobacteriaceae > Pedobacter. The sequence continues at coordinate 6,995 of NZ_JAZQNU010000192.1, forward strand.
GGTAACCTATTTAGATATCCTGACCACTCAAAGAAATGTTTTAGATGCAGAGATCAATGAAGTGCAAGCGAAGAAAGAAGAAGTACTTAACCAGATTTCCTTATACAAAGCTTTAGGAGGCGGTTGGAAATAAAACAAGTAAGGCCAGCTGATAACAGCTGGCCTTTTTTGTATACGAGTATCTAAATAAATATTATTTTATACCTTAGGTCCTGGAAAACATAGGTATGCAAAATTTCGACGAGACGAAAAAGCTGTTAGAAAACTCGAACATCAATTACTTAATTGCTGTCGATATGAACAGCAACTATTCATATTTGAATAATCAGTATTCAAAAATATTTGAACGTATACACGGTAGTCTGATTGGCAAACACTATTCGATAACCATACACAAAGATGATCTGGAAATCTGTAAAACAGTATCTGCCCAGGCGTTCGCAAATCCAGATAAAATCTTTCCTGCAATCATTAGAAAATTTGACAATAAAGGCGGTTATGTCATCACACAATGGGAATATAAAGCCATGTGGAATAGCGAGGGCGAACCCGCTGGTGTATTTTGTATTGGGCACGATATTACTCAATACATGCTGGCTAGTTCCGAATTAAAAAACACTAAAGCATCTCTTACAAAAACAAAAGGCACTTTAGAACAAATCGCTTATATACAGTCGCACGTGATTAGAAAACCCCTTGCCAATATTATGGGTCTTTCGGTGCTTTTGGATACGATGGATGTAAATCCTGAACTGGTTAAAATCGTCAGTATGATTAAAGAGAGTGCCGAAGAACTGGATCAGGTTATCCGTAAGATGGCAACGAAACTATAAATCTTCCACCGGCAATAATCTTTTGACATTGCTGCAGAGGCCGCTTCACTAAAATCAAGACCAGAATAATCAGGGTAAAGTGTTTTGTATTTCCCAATGGAATAAGACTTTGTAATGATCTATTAACACCAGGAAATACAGAACGTTTGTGCCGGATTAGTGGATAGCAAACACTTACGGCTGCCCCGAACCTCCTGCAGCGCCATAAACCTGACCTGTAGAATAACTGGCATCACTGGATGCTAATTGCACATAGATAGATCCCAGTTCTGCAGGTTGTCCTGGTCGGCCGAAAGGCGTATCACCCCCAAAGTTTTTAAGTTTTTCCATCGTGGCACCACCGCTCACCTGTAAAGGCGTCCATATTGGTCCCGGTGCAACTCCATTTACACGAATACCTTTAGGCGCTAATTGTTTGGCGAGCGACCTCACGTATGCAGTATTAGCAGCTTTTGTTTGCGCATAGTCAAACAGTTCTCCAGAAGGATCTGTAGCTTGAACCGAAGTGGTGGCAATGATTACCGATCCCGGTTTTAAGTGTGGCAAAGCAGCTTTGGTTAACCAGAAAGGTGCATATACATTGGTTTTCATGGTGGCATCAAAATCTTCGGCAGAAAGGTCGAGAATGGACTCCCGGGTTTGCTGCCTTGCAGCATTGTTAACGAGGATATCTAATCCACCCAAGCCTTTTACCGCTTCATTAACAAGGCGCTTACAAAAAGCTTCTTCACGCAAATCTCCTGGAATAGCAACCGCAATACGACCTTCTTTTTTGATCAGCTCGATGACTTCCTTTGCATCGGGCTCTTCGTCAGGAAGGTAATTGATGGCTACATCTGCACCTTCCCTTGCATACGCAATTGCTGCTGCCCTACCCATTCCAGAGTCGCCACCTGTGATGAGGGCTTTTCTTCCAGTTAAACGACCAGAACCTTTGTAACTCGTTTCTCCATGATCTGGGCGCGGGTTCATTTTACCTGCCAATCCCGGCCAAGGCTGTTTTTGCTCATTGAAAGGCGGTTTTGGATACTTCGCCGTGGGATCCTCCAATCCTGCGGCAGCAGGAGGAGCAGCTGCCACATTGAAAACCGGCCCCACTGTCATGGCGGCGATACCTATTCCCAGGCCACCAATGGCCTTGCGACGGTTAATTTTATGGTCATCGCCCATCAGGTATTCGTTTTTATTTTCCATCGTCGATTCTTTAAGTTAATCAATTAATTTACCCTCCTATTGCTTTCCTGCGCCTGTGAGCAAACAGCTTAACAATAGCGTAAATTCAACGCTGTAAATTAGACAATGTTTAAAAAATATTGTTTTCAAATACTTGAAACACTTCTTTAATTTTTCAAAAACCATAATCATATTAATAGGTTATTTTACAGTGTTAACAATATTTAACGCCACTGTTAATTATGTTTTCCACCTAAATTAATCTCCTAGCTATGAAAAACATGAAATTCTACTATTTACTGGTCTTCACGTTATGGTGTTCGTTACCGGTTTTTGCACAGCGTGGTCTTCCGCCAAAAGAGAAAACGAGGACTATTCATATTACCAAATATCCTCAACATCTAGATTTCCTTCCCGAAATGGTGAAGCTGTTGAAAGTACCCCGGGGTTGGGAGGTCAGCGTGGCCGCGTCAGGGTTGGGTAGGCCGAGAATGCTGTACAATGCCCCAAATGGCGGGATATATGTAACACGCCGGGATGCAGGTGATGTACTTTTATTAAAAGACAATGACGGGGACAATAAATTTGAAGACCTGGTTACCGTGCTGTATGAATTTAAGGGCGTGCATGGCATTACCATGAAAGATAACTACCTGTATTTATGCAACAATACCCAACTGCGGCGCTATCCTGTATTAGCTGACGGAAAACTAGGCGAAATGGAGCTGCTGATTGATGATTTGCCAAGTGGTGGACAACACCCTAACCGTACGATAGAATTTGGACCGGACGGCATGTTATATATAAGTGTAGGGACCCTATGTAACGACTGTAAAGAAAGTGACAAGGAAGCCGCCTCCATGCTGCAGGTTGATCCGAAAACCTGGGAGCGCAGTATTTTTGCCAGCGGCTTACGCAACACCATTGGTTTTGACTTTCATCCTGCTACTGGTGAACTCTGGGGCATAGACAATGGCGGAGATGCCAAAGGTGACCATTGGCCACCGGAGGAAGTGAATCACATAGTTAAAGGCGGAAACTATGGGTACCCTTTTGCCTATGGAAAAAGGGAGGTTGATAGAAGCCGTGAAGATCCGCAGGGTGATGTTAAGGAAGAATGGGTAAAAACTACGATGCCCTCTACCCTTGAATTACCGGCACATATGGCACCCATAGCTTTCCGGTTTTTTAGAAACGAACCTAACATCCCATCTGGATATAGCGGCGACGGCTTAGTGGCCTGGCACGGGTCCTGGAACAGTAGTAAACCCGTGGGGTTTAAAGTTCAACGCATCAGGTTTAAAAATGGTACCCCAGTTAAGGCTGAAGATTTCCTTACTGGATTTTTAAAACCTGGGTTCCTGATGTTTAAAAGGAAAGCACGATTCGGACGTCCAGCGGGTATTATTATTAATCCTACCGGCGTAGTATATGTGTCAGATGATGCTAACGGGGTAATTTACGCCATAAAAAAAACGAATTAAGATGAAAACACAACATATAATTATAACAGGCATCATATGTCTTGGAGGCTGCATTGCCATAAAACCGACAGAAAGAATCGAGTTTTCAGCGCCTGATAGTTATCCGGAAGGTGTTGCTTACGACAGTATCCGCAATAACTATTACGTTTCCTCTGCCCGCCTGGGCACCATTGGTAGCGTTACCCGCGACGGCGAGTACAGCGTTTTTCACGGAGATAGCTCTTTAAAGTCTACCTATGGATTAAAGATACATCCTGACGGTAAGCGGCTTTTTGTACTGGCTGGAGATGCTAATTATAGCAAGTACACAAGTCCTGCTACACGAACCAAGATGATCCGCTTAATTAGCATTGACCTTGAAAGTGGCAAACGACTCACTGATTTGGATTTATCTGGATTAATTCCCGGCAAACATTTTGGAAACGATATGACTTTTGATGAGCAGGGAAATATTTATGTTACCGATAGTTACGCCCACGCCATTTACAAAGTAACACCAGATGGCAAACCTTCGGTGTTTGCAAAGGATAAACTGTTCGAAACGGCCGGTATTGGCCTAAATGGAATTGTATACCATCCTGGAGGATTCCTTATCGTTGACAATACGAATACCGGCCAGCTTTACAAAGTTGACCTGGCCAATCCGGCAAATGTTCAGAAAATTACTACAGAGCAGTATTTTATAGGCGGCGATGGTTTATTGCTGGATGCACCAAATAAGCTGACGATTGTGGTAAACGGTGGTAATGACAAAATTTTCCAGCTGGAAACGGAAGACAACTGGGCAAGTGCTAAACTTTCTGCCACTACCCTGATTGCGGACCGGTTTACCTACCCTGCTACTGCCACCAAGTTCCGTAATGAAACCTGGATTATGAATGCAAAGTTTAATGAGTTATTGGATAGCAACGCCGTACCAAGTAAAACTTTCGCAATTCAAAAAGCTGTATTTAAACCATTGCCAAAATAGAAAGACTAAAAAACAATTGCAAAAGGTTTATCCATCGGTGGGTATTCATTCTAAATAACTAAAAGGATAAATCCAAAAAGCAAAAAGAGGTGCTGATTTTTATCAGCACCTCTTTTTAATGAATGTGTTTTAATAACGTGATTAATATACGCCAATATATTGATTACCTGGTTTGTTATTCAACTTAGCACCTAAAGTCATTGCGCCTGTTTTTTTATTAAAAACATGAATGTTACCATCCTGGCCAACCGGTGCTACAGCAATAAAAACATCATCACCATGCATCGAAATGGACTGGATCTGGTTAAAACTCAACTGAGCCTCGTTAGGAATTGCATACTTAGTTGCTGTTCTTGCGTTTAAGTCTATACGTGCAATATAACCACCAGTACGTGTTCCGGCATTGTTTACAATGCTGTACACCACGAAGCCGATACCATCACCAACATATTTCCAGGTTTCGATGTACGTGTTGCTTAAGTTTAAAGCCTGATCCAGGCTAAAAACGTAATCGTTATCATATTCGTTAGTTGATGAACTCAACCTCAATATTTTAGAACCTCCGGTACCAACCTTTTCGCCAGAGGTAGCCTGGTACACATTTCCGTCAGTACCTACATATTGCATGGTACTGCGATAGCCATTGGTATTACCCCTGGTTTTTGTTGATGTAAGAACCTTAGGATTTGCAAGCGAAGGATAATCTAAGACCAAGGTTTTAGCCCAACTTTTATCACTTGCGTTATCCGCAGCAAATACCGGTAAACCATCGGTACCGAGAGTAAATGTCCTGATATTGTGTTTAGAAACTGCAGCACCAATAAACACTTTATTACCTGCCTTGTTCACAACTGGAACATCTATCCGGCTTATATAATATCCCGCAGCGGTTTCTTCATCTGTAAGTTTTAACTGAAAATCGGCAATTTTAGTGATTTGCGGATTATTTAGGTCTAAACTAATCACATCTACTGAGGTTGTTCTTTCCTGAAATACAAAATTTGGGGCGGTACCTGCGAACGTTACAGGATTAGCTTCTGCTTTTACCGCAATACCAACACCTTCAACCGCTTTTACCCAGCGCGGAGAAGCACTTACATAGGCTGATGTTTCCACTTCGGCACCTTCTGCTCTGAAATTATTACCACCATGTACGCTATATTTATTGAAAATTCCGCCATCTTCCCCGGTGTATTGGATATTATACAAAAATTTTCCATCTGCAGAAGCCTGTAAACGAGCCGTACGCTGAGATTTAACAGCCATACCTTGATCAAACACATTTATACTTATGTTCGGATTCTTTGCATCAGTTACAGATAAGCTATATACCATTGTACCTGCGTCACCATCACCAATGGTAGGGTTAGTTGGGTCATCAATAGCACCTGAAACGGTTATCCAACGATCAGCCTCTGGTATTTCGTCTCCGCCGTTTACGGTGTCTTTTTTACATGCAGACAATGACAGGACGGTAACAGCTGCCCCTAACATTATGGTTTTTAATAGTTCTTTTTTCATATGATGATTAGTATTAAAGATTAAAAATTGTTAATGGAATAATTTAACTTGAGATAAAAAGCGCGCCCAGGTTTCTGCACGCCGAAATTGTCGTAAACCTCTGCATTAAGGATATTTTTAGCATCGAGACTGATTACAAACTTTTTATTTGGGAACCTGTAATTAGTACCAAGGTCATGAGAAATCTGTTTAGGTGTGGTGTACCATTCAGAGGCAAAAAAGGCAGTTCCGAAAGGAGCCACATAACCAAAGTTGTAAAAGAGGTTCAGCACAGATTTCTTCTGGATGATGTTATCCAGGCGATACTGTACATTACCGTTCATGGTATAAAAAGGCTCGTTAGGCAGTTGTTTACCTTCAAACTGCGTCATACGCTGACCCGTAACTGACTGGTCGCCCTGCACAAATATGGAATTGAATTTAGAGAAGGTAAACAACACATTTAAACTGTTGTTGTAGCTGTAACCTAATTCTCCTTCAAAGCCTTGGGCCTTCGACTTGCCCAAATTCATAAAGGGAGCCGTTTCCTGTTCCTGATCAGAAGCCTGTGTATTGGTCTGACGCACAATCCTGTCTTTTACATTTCTAGAGAAAGCATTACCTGACAGTGTAAATTTGTGTTTATCAAAATTAAAGGAGCCTAACCTGAATCCAAGGTTATAATTTCTACTTGCTTCTGGCCTGATACCGAAGTTGGCAACGATGTTTTCATTTGGATCGCCCAAAATTTCCGTGTCACCTGGCATTCTTACCGCTAACTCGGCAGAACCAATAAGGATAACATTTGGCACTATGGCATATGAGCCGGCAAAACCATAACCAGTAGCACTTACTTCACCAGATTCTTTTGTGGTTAACAGGTTATTTGCGCCATTTGCCACAGCTACAGCGTGAGTGGTTTTACCTACAGTCTGCTGGTAGTATTTTAGGAATACATTTGTCTTTAGTTTATTATCCAGCAATTGTGCTTCGTAGTTGAATGCCGTTACATTTTTCACAAGGTCGCTTGCTTGTTTAAGGGTACCATTTGATACCGACTCCAAAAGGTTGTCGTCATCCCGGTCTACCATATAATAAACATGGTTTACCGACAGTCGGTGCCCAGAGAAAATATCATAGGCAAGATTAGTACGCAGTGTGGTAATCTTTCTGTTAATGTTGGTCATCACATCAATACCTTGTTGTCCTCTTCCAGGGTTGTACATTGGTTTTTTGTTAAAATCTAACCGGTAGTTGCCATCCCAGTTATATACATAACCCACAGTATCCTGTAAATAGGTATCCCGGTCACTGTATACCCCATTGACACTCAGATCCAAACCATTGGTAAAAAGGTTCTTTTTATTGTAGTTTAAACTATAAATACTGGCCTTTGCTTCGCTGGTGCGGCCAACATATGGCCTGGCCATTACTTGCCCGTGAGGAATCTCGTTGTCGGTGGTAGAGCGGTTGTATCCCAATAGAAAGGCATCTGCCCATTTCACATTAGTAAATCCGACTTCAAACCTTCCTCCTATGGATTTATAAGAATCATTAAAACGTTTAGCCCGGTAATAACGCTGTACAGCACCATTGGACTCCACGAATTTTGAAAACTTGCCCCACATCTCGTAATCATTATCAGTATAGGTATAAAACCCTGACGCCTTTGCCGTGAAACCATTTTCAGGATTTCGATACATTCCACTTGCATCAGCCTGAGAAGTATTAAAAGACCCATGGGCTACCGAGGCTGTAATGTTGTTCATAGACACGTCTTTCTTCAAGATCACATTGATTGCGCCACCCATGAAATCACCGGATAAGTGCGCCGGCAATACCCCTTTATACACCTCAATACGCTCAATCATAGCTGGAGGTATATTATTCAAATTGAAAGACGACCCATAAGTAGATATCTCAATGCCATCGATAAACACGCCAACGGCTCTACCCGACATCCCATTAAGGTTATATTCTACCGCTGAACCAAGGCCTCCGTTCTGGCGTACGCGAACGCCAACAGTCCTATCCAGCAATTCATTAGTCTGCAGGTTTCGAAGAGATGCTTCTTTCGTTTCAATAACATTGACTGCAAAGCCCGATGTTTCTATCTTCTTTTTCTCCGTTTTTCCAGTAACGGATACTTCATTCAAATCCTTATTTCCCGCAGGGGCAATTACTATGTTGTGAAATATGGCCGGTTGATTGATATTGATTTTTACAGCATATGGCTTAGCGTCCATAGACCTGACCTCAAGTAAATATTCTCCAAACGAAAGGTCTCTAATTGAATAAAATCCATTTTCGTTAGTGGGCACCACTTTATTTAATGACTTTATTTGCACAGTTGCGCCCTCAACTGCCTTTCCATGATGATTGATTACTTTACCGGAAAGGTTACCAGTTTGGGCTGATACGATAGAATGTGCGAACAGAATAATGACAAAAAGTAAAGCGTGTTTCATGTATGGTTTTGTAACTTTTATATATGTCTTTTAGAAAGAGTCTAAATAAACATAACTTCGTTGCAAATATATATTCCATTCATGACGATAAAGGGAGAAGATTTAACGCTAAAGGGAGAAATTAATGATCACTTATTCCAATTAAAAAGGGAAGTTTCAATTAGGTATTCCGATGACGCCAAATCTTTTGAAGAATTAACCCAAGCACCAAAAAATCTGCAGCAGACTTTACAGATGGTTTTTATTCTTAAAGGCACTCTAAACTACCTACTTCCACATACAGAAGAACCATTATTGGTACTGGAAGACCAGCAATATAACTTATTGCTGGATCATCGCCAATTAAAACTTCATTGCGATGATGAGGTGCATGATATGATATTTATAAATATTGATTATTCTTTCTTTTGCCGGTACCTTCCAAGTGACCATGAAGGATTTCAAAACATTAAAAAGGGAGTTGCGCAGGATGAAGCCAGTATATTTTCCAATTTGAACCTACACATTACACCGGAAATCATTAGCATCTTAAATTCATTAAAAAACTCTACACATACGGGGTTTTGCGAAAAACTGTTCCTTGAATCGAAGGTGTTGGAATTGTTGGTGCTGCAGGTATCACAATTTGAACAGATTAGAAATAGCGATGCCAAGCATCAGCTTAAAAAAGATGAACTTGACAAAATGTATGAAGTCAGGGAAATCCTGACGAGCAACATGCAGGAGCAGTTATCACTCCGCACCCTGTCACATATGGTGGGTACCAACGAATATAACCTGAAGCGTCATTTCAAAATCGCATTCGGCACTACTGTTTATGGTTACCTGAACCAGTATAAAATGGAACAGGCTAAATTCTTATTGATAAATGAGGATATGACCATCGCTGAGGTGGCAACCAGAATGGGTTATAAATATGCAACTCATTTCAGCAGTGCATTTAAAAAGCATTTTGGCTATTTGCCTAACAAAATCAGGACAGGCAAGCTCTCCTTAATTGTGTTAATAAAAGGCGTTACTGTTGCCAGCGAGAACACCTGGTTGTTATGAGGTTAAAGCATTTCATTTTCCTAACAGCAATCTTGCCTGTGTTCCCCATTGGCCAATAAAAAGATCAAGCTTTCCATCATTGTTGACATCTCCAATGGCGATTCCCCAACTTCTACCCACTGTTGATGTTGGGATTACTTCATTCGTTACCTGTTTAAAATTCCCTTTACCATCGTTTTGCAAGGCTTGAACCTGCATTGCCTCGAAAGGCGGAATTTTAATGGCACTTAAAATAATGTCTGGAAAACCATCATGATTGAAGTCTATTATTGCGCCTGCATAAGTGGAGTAATCCTGCTTAGGCATTCTTTTCGCTGTTTCGTCTTTAAAATTCCCGGTACCATCGTTAATCAACAAACGAGCAGTAGGATCCTTTTCGAAAGCCCCCGCATTGCTTGTTAAGTTGGTAAACAAAATGTCGGGGTGTCCGTCACCATTGACGTCGAAGGTTAACACCTCACGCGTATGCAGGGGAACAGTTAGTTCCAGTTTTTCTGCCTGTTCTGTAAAACGACCTTTTCCATCATTAAAGAATAGGCGATTAGGTGGAACTTCATTTCCAGCAATTAAGTCCAGATAACCGTCGTCATTTAAATCTGCAAGCTTTATAGATTGTGTTTCTGTTGGTACTGCTGGCAACCCTGATTTGGTATAATCAATAAAGTATCCTGGATTTTCCGAATCATTAATCCATAAGAAGTTTTGCTTGGTGGACCCTGAATTTCCGATGAGCACATCGACCAGGCCGTCACCGTTAACATCACCGATATCAAGACCATTCGCTTCACTTTTTGTAAGCAAGCGTTCGCTTACATCTTTAAAGTTCCCCTTTCCGTCGCCCAAATAGAACTCATGATTATGGTCGTCTTCGGCAACGAAAATCGCATCTATATATCCATCTTTATTAAAATCTGCCAGGCGCACATGTTCAGTATCGTGTTTCTTTTCAACGAAGGCCCCTTTTTTCCAGCTAAATTTGCCGGTCCCATCATTTAAGTACAAGCGGTTAGGCTGTGCTTCCAAAGCTAATATTGCATCTAAATGCCCATCCCCGTTTACATCGGCCAATGCCACATCCAACGCATGAGCTTCAGCATCTAATGGCATATGTGTGGCGGTAACGTCTTTGAAATATTTGGTTTCCACATTTTGTGAACAGGCCGTAAAAACGACTGCGACACTTAAGAACAGGACCAGCGTTGGTAAATATAGTTTTCCAGATAGCGATAGCAGCATATTACAAGGTTTTATGTAGATCAACAACCGAGTGGCCGATCAGTTTGGCATTTTTATGAAGTTCAGCTCCAATAGCTATTACAGCAGTATAACATTGCCCAGGTGTGAACACATCACCAAATCATTTAATTTTTACGACCACCTTTCCCTTAGCTCGGCCGCTTTCCATAAATTCCAACGCCTTATTAAATTCATTGAAGCTAAAAATCTTATCTATTACAGGTCTGATGTAGCCTGATTCTACCAATTTTGTAACCTCATTCAATTGTTCTCCCTGTGCTCGCATAAACAGAAAAGAATAACTCACTTTTGCTTTCTTAGCTTTATTGCGAATTCCCAGGCTCATAAAAAACATAATATACCTTAGAAACCATGGGGCATGCATCGATATCGCAAATTTAGGAGTTGGGGGTCCAGAAATAGATATTACTTTTCCTCCCGGGGAGAGGATAGTTATTGATTTTTCAAGCGTGCTTTTGTCCTGACTGTTTAATACCAGATCATAATTAGACAACCGCTTCTCAAATCGCTCATTTCGATAGTCTACCACAACATCGGCGCCCAGCCCCTTAACCAAATCGAAGCTTTTGGCTCCAGCGGTGGTTGCTACATATGCACCTAAATGTTTGGCAAGCTGTATTGCAATAGTCCCAACCCCTCCTGAGCCTGCCTGAATGAACACCTTGTGATCTCTTCTAACCGCCCCTTTTTCTACTAATGCCTGCCATGCTGTTAAGGCAACCAAGGGTAGCGATGCGGCTTCTTCCATGGATAGATTCTTTGGCTTTCGCGCCACATCTTCTTCATTCACTGCAATAAATTCAGCAAATGTACCAATGTGCAGATCAGGTGGACGTGAATAAACCTCATCACCTACTTTGAATTTCCTTACATTTTTCCCTATCTCAATCACTATTCCCGCCAAATCATGCCCTAGGATTAACGGCATTTTATAAGACAATAAAAGTTTCAATTCCCCTGACTTTATCTTTGCGTCCAACGGGTTTAACCCTGCAGCGTGCACCTCGATCAATAGATCGTTATCCTTTAGAGACGGCGTAGGAACATTAGAAAGTCGCATTGGCTTTTCTTTGCTATATTTATCTATAAGATACGCTTTCATATTTTATATACACTTAGTAATGAGACTAATAAAAGCTTATAGTACGAAAAAAATCTGAAGTAAGGGATGGATGTTAAACACGGCGCTGATTGTTTACGGAAATCATAAGTTTCCTAAGAAGTATAGACTCATTTATCTTAATCATAAAAACTGGAAATATTGATTTGCAATGCACACTTACAAGACTATCTTTACGAAAGGAAATAGACGAACGCTCAAATCGCTCATAAAGTATGTCAACTGGAAAATATAGAAAAGAACACAATTGCTTAAACTGTGGTGAACATGTAGAGAAGCACTATTGCAGCAATTGCGGCCAACAGAATTTAGAATTAAAGGAGAGTTTCTGGGGTTTTATAAGTCATAGCATTGCGCATTATTTCCACTTTGATAATAAATTTTTTCATACTCTGGTTCCATTGTTAAGTAATCCTGGACAAGTAACCCTCGATTACCTTTCGGGGAAACGAGCGCGATACATCAATCCGGTAAGCATGTATATTTTTGTGTCGATTGTCTATTTTCTGGTGGTCTATTCTCCTGAGCAAAAGAATAAAGAAGTGAGCCATGTGAACATAGAAAACGTTGACACAAAAGAACAGGAGCATGCCGCAATTGACAGCTTAGACTACATTTCAAAATCTTTAAACCTGCAAAATGAGGGCTCAACCGTTACTAAGAAGGCTAAAGAAGTAGCCAGGGATCTTTTAACCAGGAAGGAATTTGGCACCCTAAGTTTTCAGGAGCAGGCTAAACAATTAAATCAGCTAAAGGAACAGCATCGCGTTAACCCCTCAGACTCTCTTGCAACATTGATATCAAAATTTAGCGTTATTCATGACGAGAAAAATGACAGCACATACGCTGCTTACCTGGCACGCCAACAAAAATTACCGCTTTCAGAACGCGACAATTGGATGGAAAGAATGGCTGAAAAAAGAGCCATCACCCTTGGTGAAAAATCTGAAGTTATTCAGGAAACACTCGAACGCAACAGGCCCAAGCAGTATTTTCTCCTGATGCCTTTATTAGCCTGGTTTATTATGATCAATTTCAGAAGAAATCACATCTATTACCTCGACCACCTGATTTTCACTATCCATGGAATGACAGCGTACTTCATTATAGAAATTCTCACACAACCCTTCATACACCATGTCTTTGGCGAAGAATCGATTTTTAGTAGTATTATTGGACTAGCAGTCTTTTTCTTTATGCTTTGGTATATGTATAAGGCATTAATAATTTTTTACCAACGCAGTAAAAGAAGAACTTACGCTAAGATTCTCACAATCCTCATTTTATTTGGGGTTGCCTTTAAACTTACCGAAATGGTGATGATCAATTTAATTTATTTTGTGGCCGTGTAGTTACTTAAACCATTACCGGGTTATCGACAATATCGAGCTTAGCAAACTTTTGCACCTCAATACTTGGAAAGCCAAAATCTTCGACGACCTTTCCAAGAATTAAATAGCAGCCCATTCCCCGAAAAGGATATGCGGGCGTGTTATTAGGGAAATGTGTGGTATCAAAGAAATCTCCGTCTGCATCGAGGAAGGTACCGAACCACATCTTTTTGCTGTTCTTTGTGTTAACGGTTTTCTCACAGACATACAAGCCAACCATGCGTACCCTCTGGCCCACACAGGATTTCAGCGTCTTTGCACGGACGTCGCCCCGGTAGGTTGTTTTCAACAGGTCGAACATCGAAAGACTTAGGGGAAAACCCAACAATTCAAGTTCATGATAAGCGTCCTCCAATTTGGTATTTTCCAGGTCAGGCAATACATAGTGTTTAGCCGAAACATGAAATAATTCAGCATGGTTAACTGGCTTGGCCTGTTTACCTAAAAGCGTATGCACATCCCATAATAAGGCTTTTTTACTTTTACCGGTGAAACGCAGGGCCCCACAGCGGATCAGAATAACGGCTTGCTCCAATCTGATTTCCGTACGCCTCAGGAAATTCTCCAGATCAAGATACGGCCCCATTTGCCTGCGCTCCTCTGTAATCTGCTCCATCAGTTTGTTTTCCAGCCCCTGTATGCCCACAAAACCCAAGTAGGCATCGGTGCCACTGATTGACACCACAGGTTCGCTTTTATTGATACAAGGTAAATGCACCTTTGCACCTGCTTTTTGAAGTTCATGTACATAAAGCCAGCGTGTATAGAAACCTCCATAATTATTTAAAACCCCAACCATAAACTCCATGGGGTAATAAGTTTTCAGGTATAGACTCTGGTAACTCTCCACAGCAAAACTTGCTGAATGGGCTTTGGAAAAGCTATATCCGGCGAAGCTTGATACCTGGCGCCATACCTCCTTTGTAATGTCGCCGGGCCGGTTTAAAGCCGCAGCGCCTTCATGAAATTTTTCCACCAGCCGATCAAATTCCACCCTGGAGCGGTACTTGCCGCTCATGCCCCTTCTCAGGATATCGGCATCGGTACCGCTCATGCCACCATAATGAATGCAGACTTTAATGACGTCCTCTTGGTAGACCATAACCCCGAAAGTTTCCTTGAGTAGTTCTTCCATTACCGGATGCAGATATTTAACCACATCCGGGTGATGGAAATTCTGGATAAATGTTTTCATCATGCCCGACTGCGCCACTCCTGGCCGTATGATGGAGCTGGCGGCAACCAACGTTAAATAATTATCACAGCTTAACTTGGTTAGCAACTGCCTCATGGCGGGCGATTCAATATAAAAGCACCCAATGGTGTTGCCTGACTTTAGACGTTTATTCAGATTCCCGTCTTTCATGAATTTATGCACACGATGAATATCGACTGTTTTATGCTGGTTCTGTTCTACCAGTTTCACAGCCTCTTTAATGTGGCCGATCCCACGTTGAGAAAGAATATCGTACTTGTCGTAACCAATCAATTCTGCCTCATACATGTCCCATTGTACGGTGGGCATCCCTTTCGGTGGCAAATCCAATGCGGTATAATAGGTAATTGGTTCTTCGGAAATCAGCACGCCGCCAGCATGAATGCTCCTCTGGTTAGGCATGTTGCTCATCAACGCATAGATGGTCATGATCTTTTTGAAGGTTTTATTATCCCGGTTTTCTACGGCCTTGCTGGCATCTGAAAAACCGTCGATCTCCGATTTTGGGAGCCCCATCACTTTACCGATCTCCCGGATAATACTCCGGTCTTTAAAAGTAGACATGGTACCCAGTAGTGCGGTATGCTCTCGCCCATAGCGCTTAAAAATGTAATCCTGCACATCCTCCCGCTCGTCCCAGCTGTAGTCTATATCGAAATCCGGCGGTGAGGTACGTTCTGCATTCAGGAACCTTTCAAAATATAAATCGAGTTCAATCGGGTCCACATCCGTAATACGCAGGCAAAAAGCCACCATACTGTTAGCACCCGAGCCTCTGCCCACATGGTAATATCCCCGACGCATGGAGTATTGAATAATATCATTGGTGATCAGGAAATAAGCGCAGAAGTTAAGCTCGTCAATCACTTTCAGTTCCTTTTTTACCCGCTGTAAAGCTTCCCGGTTTTTACTGCCATAGCGATAGCGCATACCCTCCATCGCCAGCTTTTCCAATAGCGCTTTGTCGTCTTTTCGATTACCCGTAAAAGTTTTCCGGTTCAAACTAACCTTTCCCACCGGGTAATCCATGGTACAGCTATCCATCAATTTGCGGGTGTTGTCGAGGATAAAAGCGTACTTAACGAACTTAGTTTCTAATTCTCCGGGTTTCAGGAAAACATCGGTCTCCTTGCACTTGTCTTCCATTTCCACCATGGTGATTAAGGTGTTCAAGTCAATGCCCCTTAAATATTCATGCAGTCGATAGCCTATTTTACTGGCTACAAACACAGGCTGCAGCACCAGCAGCTTAGTTTCCAGTTCCTGCAGATCCTTTTGATAAAACTGATGAAGCTCATCGAAACGTACACCAATAAATTCATTCGGTTTAAGCGTTGCTTTATGCCCAAAAGGATAAACAACGTAAGCGTTTTTAAAAGGAAAAGGTTCATCAGGGAGTTCCCTTTGCTCAAGGTTATGCAAACTCAGAAAGTCGTTCAATTCCTTCATCCCTTCCCTGTTCCGGGCTATCCCAATATAAAGCAGCTTTTTATCTTTTCGAAACTCAATACCTCCAATCGGTTTAATGCGGTTAGCCCGGCATTCGCGCATAAATTCCATTATGCCGGTAGAATTGTTAATATCAGTCATCACCATCTGGGTAATGCCACGGGCTTGCGCTTCTTCTACCAATGTTTTAATAGACATGGTGCCATAACGCAGGCTATAATGAGAATGTACATTCAAATACATGAGGGCTATAATTTGATATCCATCACCGATGCCCGGATCACGGCATCCTGTCCAAAGCGCCTGCGGATTTTATCCATGGCCTGTACCAGGCTATATTGTTCCTGGCTCTCGCTGTAAAGATCAATTTGCTCAAATCCAGTAACTAAGTTAGATAAACGAACACCCACCAACCGGAGCAACATACGGCGGTTATACATTTTTTTAAACAGGTCCTTTGCCGAAGCAATCAGCACGCTGTCGAGCGACGTATACGGAATAGTTGCTTGCTTGGTCTCTGTTTCGAAGTTGGCGTAACGAATGGTAATGGTGACGCAAGCAGCCAGTTTTTTTTTCTCTCTTAACTGGAAGGCCACATCCATTACCTGAGCAATCAACAGGTTATTAATCATTTCTATATCTATGGAGTCGGAATGAAAGGTACACTGTGTGCCGATGGACTTTTGCTCCGTATAAGGAATTACGGGGCTGTGGTCAATGCCTTTCGCTTTCTGCAATAAGGATAAGCCAGACTTCCCTAACAGGAAGTTCATCTGATCGGGGTGGATTTGCGACAACGTGAATATCTTTTTGATGCCCATGTCGCTAAGTTTAATAAAAGTCTTTTCGCCAAGGCCGGGGATCTTTCTTATGGAAAGTGGATTAAGGAACGGACGCACCTCTGCTTGTACTACGTTAAGCGCGCCATTAGGCTTACATTCATTAGTAGCCATTTTGGAAACAGTTTTATTAACCGACAGTCCGAATGAAATGGGCAGGCCAGTTTCTTTCCATACCAGCTCCTTTAATTCCTGCGCGTACTTATGAGTACTGTGAAAACGGTCCATGCCCGTCATGTCAATATAGTGCTCGTCGATACTTGCCTTCTCAATTAAAGGAACGCGCTCGCGGAGAATGGCTGTAATTTCATGCGATGCTTTTGAATATTCATCCATATTACCTTTAAGGAAGACCCCATGTGGGCATAACATTTTTGCCATCCGGGAGGACATAGCAGAATGCACACCGAATTTTCTGGCCTCGTAGCTGCACGAGGCTACTACCCCACGATCAGAGGTTCCACCGATGATCACCGGCTTACCCTTTAAGGCTGAATCTTTTTTTACTTCCACCGAAACAAAAAAGGCATCCTGATCCATGTGTATAATTTGCTGTTCTGTCGACATGCCTGATAAATTAGATTTCGACCGCAAATTTAAGCTAATTATATTAGCATTTTATAAACATATTACTAACAATACATCTGCAGCAACTAATATAGTTAGTAAATAATAACAGGAATACTGCCGTTTTTAGTGTGTCTCTTTACCAGACACAGATCTTCTCCAGCTGATAATTAACAGCATAAGGAATATCGTTTCAACCGCAGCATCAGCAAGATAGATTGGCGAGATTGTGCCATTAAGTGAGTAGTAGCTATCAATGATCAGATAACTGAGTGCGGCACCAAAGGGGAGCCAATATGACGTCCGGTCGTTTCTCACACTGGCAAGCAGTTCGATGCTGATCACCATAGTTAGCAACCCGACCATCCTGACCAGCCAAAGATCCGTTTTAGGGCCGGTAACCTCCAGGAAGCTTTCCATATGTAAGATAGGCCAGGCCCCTGTTATCAGGTAATAAATACCCTGAGCTGTAATCACAAGCTTTCTCATGTTGGCTTCAATTGGTAGTTAAGCAAAGACAAAATAAAAAGGGCGATGAAGTAAAATAAATTTACATCACCGCCTTTAACGCTATTTAATAATACAACTATTAGTCGAAACTATTGCTTATTACCTGTGGACCCAGCGCCTGTGGTGTTAGTGGTACCAGTGCTGGTTGTTCCGGAACCGGCTGCAGTATTAGTTACATCGTTTCCAGTTCTTGTAGTGCCCGTTGTTCCGGTTCCAGTTGTGCCAGTTCCAGTTGTGCCGGTAGTTCCGGTACCCATTGCTCCTGTTCCGTTTGTGCCTGGTCGAGTAGTCGTGCTGTTTGTGGTACCCGCACCTCTAATACCAGGTCTTTTCGTTCCTTTATCATTTCCAGTTCTGCCTGGACCCGTCGGAGGTGTGATCGCCGTACCGTTGGTTGTTCCTACGCCAGTTGTTCCTGTTCCAATGGTACCCGTTCCTGTCGTTCCCGTTCCCATAGTTCCGTTACCTGTTGTTCCTGTTCCTATGGTTCCATTTCCAGTTGTACCAGTTCCTATGGTCCCCGTTGTTCCCGTCGTCCCTGTACCCATTGTTCCTGCTCCGGTCGTTCCAGTTGTACCGGTACCTGTTGTCACAGTGCCAGTTTTACCAGTTCCAGAAGTCTGCGCGTTCGTGTTAATTGTAAAAGCTATAGCTAATATTGCTGTTGATAAAAAGATCTTTTTCATAATGTTCCTGTTAGTTAATCATTAGATGTACTTAAACTACAACTCACTATAAAACAGGTTTGATTTTTTTTTATAACAGGTGTTTTCCACGGTGTTGCATTTAACCGCATCCAAGAGGAAAAACCTTAAAACAAGGAGGTTTGGATTGTTATGTCTTTGCTGGGCAGTAAAATTTCAGGAGCATCGCTATTACCGTTCTTAGCACTTAACAACTTAGACACCGGATAAGCCGCCATGTTGCTGTCATCACAGGGATTCATCAGTTCCATAATTGATGCCTTGGACAAGCTATTATCGATCCATGAATCCATATTCCGTTGCTCGATCATTAAGGGCATCCTTTTTTTGGTATTATGAATATCCGCCATCAACTCATTTGCTGCAGTAGTCAAAATGCTGAAGGTGGTGATTAGCTCGTTACGCTCCTTATCCATCCAATGACTAAATATGCCTCCTAACAAAAAAAACTGTTTGTCTTTCGGGTGAATATAATACGGTACTTTTTCCTTTCCCTGCTGCTTCCATTCAAAAAAACCGGTTACTGGTATTACACAACGTCTTTCCAGAATAGAATCACGAAATGACGGCTTCTCAAAGATGGTTTCTGATTTAGCGTTCAGTGTTTGATTACTTAAACTGACGCCTTCTTGCAGGGTTTTAACCCAGGATGGGATTAAT
Source organism: Pedobacter sp. (assembly GCF_045627485.1). Classification (GTDB taxonomy): domain Bacteria; phylum Bacteroidota; class Bacteroidia; order Sphingobacteriales; family Sphingobacteriaceae; genus Pedobacter. The sequence goes on from NZ_JAZQNU010000192.1 coordinate 26,186, forward strand.
CCCCAGCGAAAATGATGTATAGCCTTTTGTTTGTCGTTAGCAATAACCGGCAACAATGGGTGTGTATAACCGTTTGCATGGTAATAAATAGTATGTAAAGATTCATCAACAATGGGAAGGTTAAACTTTTGTTTTAAGCCATTAGCTGTTCCGGTACTGGACGTATGATAACACATTAATTTATAAGGGTATTAAATTTTATCATCTCCCAAAAAGATTAATTAATCTACAGAAACAATGCCTGCTGTGTTTAACAAAACCATAAAAGAGCCACGACAGTAAAGATTTTTAACTACAGGAATCAGCTTCTGATACCTGTAGTGCGCAACATGGATACTGTAGACGAGGTTCTTTTCTAGCTTAATGGTGCACCCACAGGTAGTGCACAGTTATGACCTGGAGCACCATGTGCTGGGTTAAGCTTAACTTCCTGTTGCATAGGTGCTGTTTGTTGCTGAACTTCCGGTTGTGAAACCGCTGGTGCTGTAGAAGCTTCAGGTTGCGCAGGCACATCTGATGCTGCTAACGCTGCACCCACTGGCAGTGCACAATCATGAAAAGGTTGTCCATGAGCAGGGTTTACCGTTGGTCTTTCTCCGGCAGGTGTATTACTTGTGGTTGTTACCCCATTAGGCGTTGGTGTAATTAGATTTTCCTTTTTACCTGATTCAGACTGGCATGAAGAGAACACGAAGGCCATCAGCCCTATCACTAAAATTTTATTCATTTTATTTTCTATTAGTTAATTGTAATCTAGTAAATGATAACTGACTAAACATGGCACGCAAATTCAGCGGTTAACTATCAGCTTTGCTAAAAAACTGTAAATAACGAATTAGTTGTGGCAATTAGGGCAGTTCAATGTAAAAATTTGGCATTACGTCTACTTCTTATCCTTGTTCTATCTCTTTTAAAGTATCCATTTTCTTATATGCCAGGAAGCCTTTAATATCCTCAAAGTGTTCGCGTACACGTTTGTTCCCAAACTCAAATACTTTTTCTACCAACCCATCAAGGAAATCCCGGTCATGGGATACCAGAATCAAGGTGCCATCAAAATCCTTAAGAGCGTCTTTAATAATATCTTTGGTCTTCATATCCAAATGATTCGTTGGCTCATCCAGAATTAACACGTTAACGGGTTCTAACAGTAATTTGATCATGGCTAAACGGGTTTTCTCTCCCCCAGACAGTACCTTTACTTTTTTAGTGGTATCATCGCCACTGAACATAAATGCCCCTAACAGATCTTTTATTTTCACAGACCCGTCGCTTAATGGAATCTGGTCAATGGTTTCGAATACCGTTAAGTTCTCATCAAGCAATGCCGCCTGGTTCTGCGCAAAATAGCCGATCTTAGCATTGTGACCAAGTTTCAAACTTCCTTCGAAGTCAATCTCGCCCATTATCGCTTTGATCATGGTCGATTTACCTTCCCCATTTTTACCTACAAAAGCCACCTTCTCCCCCTTTTCGATTACCATAGATGCTTTTTCGAAGACCACATGATCGCCATAGGCTTTCGTCAGTTCCTCTACAATGACCGGATACTGACCAGAACGTGGCGATGGTGGGAATTTCAACCTTAGCGCAGAAGTATCAACTTCATCAATCTCAATTACTTCCAGTTTTTCAAGCATCTTCACCCGCGATTGCACTTGTAAGGTTTTAGAGTAGGTTCCTCTAAAGCGATCTATAAATTCCTGGTTATCGGCAATAAAACGTTGCTGTTCTTCGTATGCTTTCAATTGATGTACCCGGCGATCGGCACGGAGCTGCAGGTAATGGCTATACTTAGCTTTGTAATCATAGATCCTGCCCATGGTTACCTCAATGGTTCGATTGGTAATGTTATCCACAAAGGCGCGATCGTGAGAAATTACAATCACCGCTTTTGCCGAATTGATCAAGAAGTCTTCCAGCCATTGTATACTCTCAATATCCATGTGGTTAGTAGGCTCATCCAATAAGATGAGATCAGGCTTCTTCAACAAAATTTTAGCCAGCTCAATACGCATGCGCCATCCGCCAGAAAACTCAGACGTTTGGCGTGTAAAATCCTTACGCACAAACCCAAGACCTTTTAACACCTTTTCTACCTCAGCATCGTAATTAACCTCCTCGATCGAATAGAACTTCTCGCTCAGTTCCGATACGCGTTCGATCAGCTTCATGTAGTCATCACTATCGTAATCCGTACGAATGGTAAGCTGCTCGTTCAGCTCCTCCAGCTCTATTTTCATCTGGTTTACCTCTGCAAAAGCTTTCATCGTTTCTTCAAAGACGGTACACTTATCCTGAGTAAGCAGATGCTGCGGCAAATAGGCTATTATGGCATCCTTTGGCCCGGTTACACTACCTGACGTAGGTTTAATCACATCAGCAATAATCTTCAGGATGGTGGACTTGCCTGCGCCATTCTTACCCATTAGGGCAATCTTATCATTCTCGTTTATCGGGAAGGTGACGTCGCTAAAAAGAGTGGTTCCGCCAAACGAAACGGAAATGTTATTTACATTAATCACAAAATTCGGGTGTTAAATTCAGGCGTAAAGGTAATTGAATTTGGTACAATCTCGAAAACAGATGTTTTGCCAACTGAAACCATGAAAGGAATTAATTTCGCCCGCCGTATAGACCGTCAATAAGGAAGCTGCCGTATGGCTATTGACTATTTGTCTCTTAGGTACACATTTTCGTAAGTAGATTTTAAGATTACATCGGCACCGCCACCATTGATCTTCCCATTGACACCACTTGATTGAAGGGTGGACCTAAATCCATTGCCTGTGATCCCGGAACCATCGTTTGAAAAAGCAAGGCCGTTTACATTAATATCCGTTTTTGCATCGGTACGCACATCTAATGCAATTTTAAGACCTTCTGCAGCATATACCTTTCCATAGGTTGTTGATAGCTTGACATCAGCATGAGCGGCCTTTGGAAGGGAAACGTCAACATACCCATAAACAGAGACAATCGATACAGGACCTTTCATGTCATTTGCAAAAACTGCATCTACAGATCCATAAAGCGTTCTGACATTCATGGGGCCAGTATTGTTCTCTAATTTCACTTTGTTGTAACTGGTGGAAACTTCGATTTCATTCCTCAGGTTTTTCAGAAAAACTTCCCCCTGGTTGATGGGACTGGTATTTTTAAAAATTACTTTTATGTTTTGGGGCACCCTGATTGTCAGTATGCCGCTACTTTCTATCCCCACAGCTTTTACTGTGATTTCATCACCATTCTGGCTAACATACAGCCCGAGACCAGTATTGTCGGAAAAACTAGTTCCATTAATCATCCTCAGCCCTGCAGCACGCTCGTCAACAACCTCCTTTTCAGTTGCAGGTTTTGAAAACACGATCTCATTGCCATTGTAGCCCTCAATTATTACTTCTGGAATGTTCAGCCTCAGCTGTCCGGAAGTTGCCGTCAGCTTATATTCCTGCTGTGCAAATACAGTTATGGACATCGTTATGATAGAGAGTAGTAATATAAAGTGCTTTTTCATTGGTGTGTGTGTTAAATATTTTTACAATCTGTTTTGGTTAAGTAAAATACGATAGGCCTCATCTCTGACTGCAGCAAAGGTTTCCGGACTATTGACAAGCGACTCCAGCTTGTCGGTGATTTCAATGTTCTTCATTTTTCCAAGTGTAGTGACCAGACCAAGTTGTACAATTGGATCGCCTTGCGCATATAATGAACTCACTAACAATGCAGAGACATGTTCATTATCGCTGTACTTTTGCATCAGGCTAAGCGCAGCAAGCCTTACATTGGTATTTCCGTCATGGTTAAGCGTTAAAGCAAGCATGTCTATAACCTTCCGGTCTATCTTTCCTGTTTCTTCTATTTCGAGAATGGCAAGGAGCCTCCTACTGGCAGAGGTACTATCTTTAAGCTTTGCAAATCGGGCTGGCGCCGGCGTAATAATTTCCGGGGCTTTCTTCTTCATTTCAGGCGCTTCCTGTTTGGCCTGCTGTTCCATACGAGCAGCAACTGAAGGCGCAATTTCTGTCCTGGCACTATCAGCATCCACCACCTTTTTTGGGCTGCTCTTTGTGTTTTGCCCGGCAAGCTGAACTTCAGGCTTTTTTCCATCCCTTTGATAGAAGAAAAACCATGCACAAGTCAGCGTGACCAGAATTGAAGCGGCAACCAGCCATTTATTTCCATTTAAGATGGAAAAACTTCTTTTTCGCACCTCTGGGGTCGGTTGGAACTTAGGTTTCAACTGATCGAGTTTAAAAACTGGCGCATCAAGATGATCAAATTCCTCCCTGTGCCTTTCCACGAAATCTTTTATCGGATCATTCATAATAACTTTTGTCTTTTAGAGATAACAATATTCTATTTTTTGCCCTGTGGTATTGCGTCCTTACCGTACTGTGCGACAACCCCAATAACGCTGCAATTTCCACTTGTGACATCTGCTCAAATAGGTATAGGTTAACCACCGTTCGATATCCTGTTGGGAGTGCATCAATACTTCTTTTCACATCCTCTACCCTGCAATTGAAAATTTCATCATCTCCTGCAGAATAAGGTTCTTCCTCCTTAATCTCCATATCCCCCAAATCAGAGAAGGTTATTTTTTTTCTTCGCAAATGCGAGATTGACCGGTTAATAGCAATGCGTTTCACCCAACCCTCCACACTAGCTACCTCTTGCAACTTCTTCATGTCGCCAAATATCAGGCTAAAAGTATCCTGAAGGATATCCTCGGCTTCGCCTGTATGAGAAACGATACGATGAATGGAATTATAAACCCCTCTGGCATACCGGTTATACAATTGAGTATAGCCGAAATCCTTACCTTTTAGGCACATCTCAATCAATTCCTGATCTGTTATCTTATTTCCTTTTGGCTGCAATTAGAAGCGTTTTTTGTTTTTTAATTGGGTTTCTATAATCTAGTCGCAGGTGATGACAGAATGTTGCACCGGTCATAAACTTTTTAAAGATAATCTTTGGCTCGCTAATTTTTTACCCTGTTTTTTTCGTCGTCGGCACCAGACCCATCTTGCTTATTCGGGGTTGAAAAAGCCTTTCCAAAACGATAACTTAAGGAAAACACTACGTATCTCGAATCGCTTTTGTTAATCCAGTTTGCTTCTGTCTGCGCCAGGTTATTGATCGTGCCTTTATTGATCTTGGTGTAAAAAAGGTCGTTTATACTCAGCTTCAAGGTGGTTTTGGTAGATATTTTTTTCTGGGCAGCAACATTCGCCTGCCATATACTTTGCAATACAAATTGCGCATTAACTAACCTGCTTCTGTAATTTCCACTCAACTCTGTGTCCCATCCTTTACCCAATTTTAGACTGGCGGTAGGACCAACATACACATAGGTGCCACTAGAATTTAATTTTCCCGTGTAAAAATCACTGGTCGTTTTAATGTTAGTCACTTCAGTATATAAGCTGACGTTCAGCCAGGCGGCAGGGTCAAAGCTCCCGTTAAAAGATATGCTCTTAACGATCTTCCGGCCAATATTGGCAGGCCTGCTATAGTAAATCCCATCCACGATCTCGATGGTTTCACCCACATCATCTTTGGTATTGGAATAACTAAGGGTGGTGGTATATTTACTTTTATAAACGTGCGAAAGCTCCACGCCATTGGTATAAGATGGCTTGAGAAAAGGATTACCTACATAATAAGTGAATTTATCCAGAGGTGAGAGAAAGGGATTCAAGTCCTGATAATAAGGACGGTCTATCCGGCGGCCATAATTCAAACCAACCTGGTGCATGGAGATGGTATCTAGTTTGTAAAGCAAGTACAGCGTAGGAAACACATCTGTATAATTCCTCTTAAAAGTAGAATCTGGTTTCATGATGTTGCCAAGTTGGTTACCGTCAGAATCGGTATTTTCAACTCGTAAACCACCTTGTATAGATAATCGTTTTCCCTCCCGGTTCAAGTTCAGGTAAGCGGCATTAATGTTTTCTTTATAAATAAAGTGATTACTCTTATCATAATCAGGAATCGTAATTGAGTTAGCCGTTGTAGCATAATCGGCTATATTATCAGTCTTGGTATAACTGGATTTTAAGCCCGCGTCCATCTTCCAGGCATCCTGCAAGGGCAGAGAATAGTCCGTTTTCATTGCATAAATGTTGATGCCAGATGGCAAACTACCATTTAATATATCTTCAGATTTGAGTATCCCACCCGGATAGTAACTCCTATTTATGTAACGCTGGTCTGTTTTATTATGGTAAGTGAGGTAGTCGGCATCCGCGGTGATTTGATGTCCATTTTTATCAAACTGGTGCCGGTAATTAAGGTTTACCGCCCCATTCCTGAAATTTATTTTATCTTCATTTCTGGCTTTTATCACAGAATCAAGCACCCTTGCCGGATTAAACAAATTACTAATGTTGTTATTTAACTGGACAGACTTCCGGTCCATCCCAGCGAGTACAATTCCCCAGGTCGTGGTTTCCGACTGATAATAGTCGGCTCCTGCCTTCGCGTTAAAAGCATTGCCGTTCCGATCAAAAAAGGAGTTTTGGTTAAAAAAAGACTTTGGACTGCCATCCTCATTTTTATAAGTCCTGTTAATATCCAGGTCCGTGAAGCTGTTATTATAGTTATGACTCAGGTTAGCAAAGTAGTTGAATTTATTGTCGCGGATATTGAAATTCAAACTATTGGCCGAACGTCCCCTGTGTCCGTGGTTTAAACTGAGGTTTAAGCCTCCGTTAAAGCCTTTTAACAAACCTTTCCTGGTTTTAATATTGATCACCCCACCGTTGCCTGCAGCATCGTACTTAGCCGGGGGATTGCTCATGATTTCTATTTGTTCAAGTGATGAGGCCGGCAGGGATTTTAAATAGCTCTCGAGATCGGCACCTGATAAATAACTTGGTTTATCGTCAATATACACCATAACCCCCTGTTTACCTTTTAAACTAATCGCTCCGTTCTGGTCTACCTGGATTCCGGGAGATTTCTCCAGCACATCAAGCGCCGTAGTACCTGCATTGGCAATTAATGCATCCACATTAACCACTACCCTGTCCAGCTTTTGCTCTACAAAGGATTTTTTGCCAGTGATACTTACTTCTTTCAGCTCGCTCACCTTGGACTCCAATATAAATGGCGGCAACTGCAGCATAGGCTCACCTTCTTTTACTGTGATCGAATTACTGCTCATGTTTGTATAACCAACCGCCGCAAACCTGATTAAATAGCGACCTGGCTTTACCTGGCTGAATTGAAATTTACCATCCGGTTCAGAAAAAGTGGTTTTAACCAAGGTCGAATCCATTTCAATATATAAGGCAACGGTAATCAGATCTAAAGGTGCTTTTTCTTTGTTTATTATTGTTCCGCTGATAGTGGAAATGCCTTGTGCGCGCACAGGATTTTTGGCAATAAAGAGCCATATGGCTAAAATAGCCATGATTTTATAGGTCATTTTCTGAAGTTTATGGATGAAGTGCTGTTAGAAAGTAGTTTAGTTGGTACTCACCCTGACCGTAATCTTTTGATTAATTGTGATTAGGTAGTTACTGGTATATTTTTTATGAATCACGTCAGGCTGTTTCTCGCCGTCTACGACCAACTCATCCATATCCAGCTCATAAGAAAGATTTTTTTTATCTCTGATCAGTCCATCTGCAATCAAGTCTTGGGTCATGTCTTTCGTGGTCGTCTCTTTTTTAACAGCTGGCTTTTTTCCACCAGCGCTTGCTGCCGGCAGTTTGTTCTTTGAGACAGTCCGCACCTGGCTTTGCGATTTCTCCATCCTTGTTACCTGTTTTTGTGCCTGTACAGGTTTTGGAATATCCCCATCTGTTTTTCTTTCCTTTGTTACAGGCCTTTCAACTTCAGTGTCCTTCACTGAAAATGCAGTAGTGATGGCTACAGCCGAGATTAATACCAAGCCAATGATCACTTTCTCCAGCTTATTTAAAGATTGGTTTCTGGAGGAAATCAAACGTTGTACACGGTAAACGAGCTTACCTTTACCACCATTTATTGCCATCACATAAGCGGGTGTTACCGTAGCAAATTCCTGGCAGGCAACCAGCGCTTTGATATAATCCAATTTAGTTTCTACATTGGCTACTGCAAGGTCGTCACAGCAATGTTCACGCTCTGCTCTAATCATATTCGAAACCCATAACACTGCTGGGTTAAAGAAAAACAGAATCTCTGCAGCGCTCTGAAGGACGTTCACGAGGTAATCCCTTCTCTTGATATGGGCAATTTCATGGCTTAGTATCGCATCTACTTCCTGCATCGACAAGCCGTTGATCAGGCCTAAGGGAAGCAGGATCAGCGGTTTAAAATGACCTAATACCATGGGCACCTTGATGATCCCAGAATGTAAAATCTCTACTTTTTGTTTTATTCCATACTGCAATGCTAAATGTTGCACCTTTTCCGAAAGCCTGGTGCCGGAATCGTAAACCTGGCTGGTCCTGATCTGCATGAGCGTTCTAATGTCTACCAGAAAGCGTATGCTTTTTGCGCAAATAATTAAAAACCAGATCAAGACAATTGATGATGAGTAGTTATTCAGGTAAGTGATCAGCTTACCCAAGATTGCCGGCCTTGCAATTTCTGCTGCGCCGGGCTGCATCAGGGTATCACCAAAAACAGGACTGCCGAAAGACATCATATTCACCGATGATGAAGGTATAAAGTTGTTTAGCGCTAAGCAGAAGGTGGTTCCTACTCCTGCAATAAACAGTACTAAACAGCCTACAAATAAATTATAGCGTAATTTTGCATTAGCCCTTGTCGTAACGGAAACGATTAATGCTGCGAGCACAGCCAATAATACTCCTTGCCATAAAGAGTGTAATAAAGTTTTGAAAATAATAGCTTCCATGGGTCATTCGGTTAGGTTGAGGTTTTTATTTTTTGTCAGTGAGCTGATCGAGCATTTTCTTAATCTCGTCCAGTTCATCTTTTGAAGTTTGTTCGTTGCCCAGAAGCTGCATCATTAACTGACTAGCAGATCCCTTGTATAAAGTATTTACAAAACGGTCCAGAAGCTGTCCTTTCGTTTTCTGCTCCGCCTCAACCGGAATATAGATGTGCTTCATCTGGCTTTCATCACGCTTAAGGATTCCTTTCTCAGCCATGATTTGCATTTGCTTCAACGTGGATGTATAATTTACGTCCCGCTGTTCGTTCAATTTATCATTCACAAAACGTACTGTAGAAGGACCGAATTCCCACAATACCTGTAAAATCTCCAATTCTGCTTTCGTAGGATCTGGTATGTTATTTGCCTTTGACGTAGATTTCATATTCAAAGGTAGGATAACTTTCGTACGATACAAATATTATTTAATTAATTTTAATCATGGCTTAAGATTGTATTGGCTTCAAGGCTAAGTTGGAATTAGCATAACGCGCATCGCTGGTGACTTCCCTGTCCAGCCACTCTGGGCGTATATACTCCTGATTTTCAGAATTTAGTTCTATTTCGGCAACGATGAGACCTTTATTTGCGCCGAGAAATTCGTCTACCTCCCAAACAGCACCGTTACCCTCCGGTATTCGATACCTGATCTTTTCAGTCCCTTCCGGTTTGAACTTGTCCAGCATCTCCTCGGCGTCAGCTTTAGGAATTTTATATTCATATTCTAACCGGCTAATCCCTTCTGCAGCACCCTTGATTGTAATAAAGCCCTGGTCACCTGCAATCCTAATGCGAAGCACGCAATCATGCTTATTCATTAAATAACCCTGCCGATAATAAATACCTTCAGGTTTATCCAGCGCCTGCCAAAGTTCCTTTTTTACTAGAAATTTACGTTCTATTTCTATCCCCATCGTTTAGTCTTTTATTTCGGTTAATGCTTCAGCAACCGTAGTTGTACGTTCGTAAAAATTTTTGGTAAGCTTATTCACCTCCTGCATCAACAATTCAGATTTATCTCCCAAAGCGGTAAACTGTTTTGCTGCCAGCACATGGTCATGCCAATTGCCGATAGCATTTTGTACCTGCTGTAGATAGTCTTCATTGACAGGCACATTAATTTTGTTACGCACCAGCGGAAGATTATAGAGCAATACCTTTATCCGCTTTCTACAGTCATGCATTTGGTCAACTCCCTTACTCGAGCTCAGGCATCTCCCTATACTACGAAGCTCCATATCATAAAATAGACTGGCGTTTTTATTTTTAACCTTTGGGACGCGTTTAAGCAAACCACCGATTGAACGGCGTAACTTTTTAAAATGAAGGCTCCTTTCTCTGTACA
>NZ_JAZQNU010000193.1:0-19554 GCF_045627485.1 Pedobacter sp.
ACATACACGACCTGGCTAAACATGTCCGATGCCCCATCCCGTTGTTCATAGACTTTAAACCACAACAGTTCACCGGTGAGGTAAAATTCTTTATCGGTATGCACATAGAGCTTCTCCTTCGGCACCGTTTGATTATGGAGGTTAAATGATTGCTTTATGCTTTCTAATACCTGTGCTTTCCCCATAAAAGGAAGCAGTACCAATAAAAAGGCTAGTAAACACAATTTATACCAGGGCTTATTCATATTGTTATTTCTTATTGCCAGTATTCGGGCCTTTTATTTGTTCCTCTAATTGTGCAGTCTGCACATGGCACTGAAGCCCCCAAATAAGCGAGTACGGTGCCGCTTTGAGGACTTACTATGGCATCAACAGGTATCATATTCAGTGTCTTTTCCCAAAAATATTTTTGTGTCTCCCCTTTAGGGACTTTGGGTATGCCCGGCCTGCCGTCCAGCCATATAGTGTCTAATGGATTGCAAGCATAAGGATAAGCTGTTCTCCAGTTTGGCAGTTCCCGCTCTGCTATAAATATTCTTTTCTGGCTTACCGTACCGGCCGACAAGTAACCTAATACCGGCTCTGCAGGGTTATCGACGTTTTTGATGTTTCCTGTTAATTGCGAAGGCTGTGCGTCGAAAATAGAGCCCAGGCTTTCCGTGTTCTTCTTCAGGCTTTGCCAGAAATCAAAAGCTTCCTTGGTTAAGGCGTACTGTTTAACCAGAATGCTGTATTTAGTCATCACTTTTTCTGAGTCGGAACGGATAAATGTAATCGGATTAAGATGAATGACATCTTCCTCTAACTTCTCGGAAGAGCCAAGCACGATGGTACTGGCGTTATTGTTACCCCAGCAACGGTATATGTCTTGGGTTTCAGGATTGCGAAGTTTTACGCCATCAACTTCAGCAATAAACGATGCTGAATATTGCGAGGTAAATTGCCAGGATTCTTCATATTCCCAACGGTAATAAACAGATTTTTTAGCATCATCATGGGTATTGCTGTAAATCTGCACGCCATCATCTTTCACCACCCAGCTAATGCTGTCAATCAGTGGCGATACTTTAGATTCTACAAAATCTGAAAGGTAGCTACTTCCATTAGTGGTAGTAATCCTTAACCTGTATTTCTGGTTAGGATCAAGGTTTAACGGTGCTGCACCATATGTACCCCCTTTTAGTTCCCTCAAAGGATAAGTGGCATTGCTTTCACTTTCAACTACCAACTGTGCCCGCAGTTCCGGTTTCAAAGTCCCTTTTTCAGCGATTGGAACCGTGCGACTCAGTTTAATTACCGTTGAATCCTTTCCGGTATTAATTAATCCTTCCACCACAAGGAAATTACTATTTATGGTCTCTACAGGCGGTTCATATGGTTTCCTGCAGCTGGTGTTTCCCACAGCCAAACAGAAGAACAGGCAGCCTATTTTTAAAAATCTCATAGGTTAAAATCTGATGTTGTAATTAATAAAAGGTATGGCATTGGCAAAAATAGAGAGCTGATATCCCTTGATAGAACCTGCTTCATTATCGAAGTAAACAGAATAAACATTATGACGGCCCGTGAGGTTATATACCCCAACTGTCCATGAATTATGTGTACGTTGGTGAACCTTATGGTTCCCGTCGATATTAATAGAGAAATCCGTTCTAAAGTAATCAGGTATGCGGTAAGCATTCCGGTCAACATAATAAACACGCTCAGCACCGGCGTAGTAGTATTTGGCAATTGGAAGCGTAATTGGCCTCCCGGTGCTATAGGTAACATTCAGGGAGGTGCTAAAGCGATGAGAAAACCTGTAATTGCCGGTAAAATTAAAGGCATGTGGTTTATCGTAATTAGCCGGATAATATTCACCTCTATTGATCGCTACTCCTACTGTAGGATCATCAAACTTCAAAAATGTACGGGAGTAGGTATAACTCATCCAGCCATTTAGTTTTCCTGTGCTCTTTTTAACAAAGAATTCTACACCATAAGCCTTGCCCTGGGTATTCACTACATCCCTTTCAATGTTGTGGTTCATTACTAGATTCGCCCCGCTTTTGTAATCCAGGTAATCTTTCAGTTTTTTATAGTAGACCTCTACCGATGTTTCTATCGTATTGTTTTTAAAGTTCTTGTATAGGCCCAGGGATGCCTGGTTTCCATATTGAGGTTTGATATTTGGATCGCTTAATTTCCAGATATCGGTTGGTGCAATAGCGGTAGTATTTGACAACAAATGAATGTATTGCCTCAAGGTGTTGTAAGCCGCTTTTACAGAGAAGTTATCCGTAAAATTATAACGGGCCGACAAACGGTATTCCGGACCGTGATAGGTTTTAATCAACGCATGCTGACCAAAACCAGTGGTATCGATCAGGTTGAGATCCGTTTTTGGAAGGTTTGGTGCATAGTTGCTCACGGTATTCGGGCCCAGAAAATTAAACAGGGAATAACGAATACCACCACTCACAGACAATTTATCGGTGATATCAAACTTATCACCGAAATAGATTGCACTTTCCAGGGCTTGTTCATCGGCTACTTTATCTGGTATGACTAAAGATTCATTACCAATGGGCTGAAAACTGCCGGGTTGTAGTTTATAATAAATGCTGCTTAACCCGAAGTTTAAGGTATGCTTACTATCCAGGTAATAAGTAAAATCTGTTTTAAAGTTGTACTGTTTAATGTTAAAACTTAGATCATAGGCATTAACCGGATTGACATCGCTATTGATGTCATAGCCATACCGGTCGAAACCTGCCGATGCTACCCCAATGAATTTATTGTTAAACACTCGTTTCCACTTGATGGATGCATTTTTATTGTTGTAACCATATGTAGTATCGCTGTTGAGTTTAAAGTTATCGGTACTGTAATATCCAGAAAGGTAGATATTGTTTTTCTCGTTAACCTGGTGGCTGATCCCAAGGTTAACATCAGTGAATGAAGCCCTGCTATTTTTATAACTGTCTGGAAGCAGATCCATTAACCAGTTAGAATAGGTGGTTCTGCCGCCTAATATAAATGATGTTTTATTGCTATCTATTGGCCCTTCGATATTAAACCTGCTGGTGATTAAACCAATACCAGCGGTACCCGTAAATTTCTTTTTATTGCCTTCGCGATTGGTCACTTCCAGTACAGACGATAATCGTCCGCCGAAGCGTTCAGGGATGCTGTTTTTAAATAACTGCACATCTTTGACGATATCAGGGTTAAAGGCGGAAAAGAAACCAAAGAAATGTGAGGGGTTATAAATGGTGGCGTCGTTAAGCAGGATCAGGTTTTGATCTGAAGAACCACCCCTCACATTGAAACCAGAACTGGCTTCACCAACCGATTGTACACCAGGCAGAGTTAATACGACCTTCAGGATATCGGCTTCACCAAATGCAGAAGGCACCTGTTTGATGCTCCTGATATCAAGTTTGTTTACACCCATTTCCAGGCTTTTTACATTGGCCACTTTTTCGGTCGAGATCTTCACTTCCCGAAGGGATAAAATATGCTCCTGCAATTCGATGTTCAACTTCCCATCTGAATACAGGATTATTTGTCGCCTGGTATCCCGCAAGTTAGCCGCTTTAATCAGCAAGCGGTGAGGTCCACGGGGTAGTGTGATGGAGTAGAAGCCAAATGCACCGGATACAGCCGTGACCTTGGAACCGACTACAAAGATATTTGCACCGATCACAGGTTCGCCCGACTTCATATCGCGCAGGTAACCGGCCATGGTGGCTTGCCCCGGTGTAATGGCATTGGTTTTTATGCCTACTTCATAGACCTTATTCTCGATGGTGGCTTCCGGAACGGCATCAGCTTTCTGATCGTAAAAACCTGTCTCTACTGCCTTTTCAGGCTTTGGTCTGTTAGCCGCATCTGGATAATAGGCCGCAGCCAGTTCTGTTCTGATGGCTTTTCCTTTGGTTAAAAATACCTCTTTATTTTTGCTGATGGCATAAAAATAAAGCCCTTTCGGCAATACCTGATCTAAAATTTGGGATAAGGCCTTTTGATTGACCGTCAGGCTAACCTGAAGGCTGTCCATTACTGCAGGGTCATAGAAAAATTGATAGCCAGTCTTGGCTTCCAGGTCATTTACCACATCTTTTATAGGTGTCTGTTGGTAATTGACACTGAATAACAAGCTGTCGGCTTGCTGAGCAAAAAGCATTTGAACTGGTAAAATGAAGAGTAGGGAAAGCAATAATTTAAATGACCTCATATCAATTTGATGGGTTATCATAAGTAGTAGCTAAAAGCACCAATGCACGCTCAGGTTCTTTACGGAAAGTGACATTAGCATCTTTTAATACGCGTTGCAATTGGCTTTTTCTTTCCTTAAATAATTTCATAAAAGCCTTTTTACTACCCACGTTAAAATACTGCTGATCTCGTTTTATATAATATTTATTGTTGGCCCTAAAGATGTTTTTAAGGTCCTGAATACTGGATTCTTCTTTAAGTTCCCGGTACCTTTTAACCAGAACCTTTAGCTTCCCGTCATAAATCTGGTCATAAAAACCAGTGTTGATAGCAGTAGTGGTGCTATCTTTGGCGATTCGCACAAAGTGATGCCCCAAAAGTTTAAATTCACTCACCTGTTCACTAATGAGGCTGTATTTCGAATAACCGTCATGATAAAGACCAACCACCAGGTCCTTATGCATATCATACATCAAGGGAACATCGTGATATTCAAAACCACCATAAACGATGGAACCGTTATTAAAAAAAGTGGCATCCTGAAAAAAAGCACTACCCTCTATGGAGGGGTGATAAAACTCAAACTCTCTTCCGTTATAGATTCCGGATTGTTGTTCCAGCGCTTTATGGAAATCAGTCTGCTGTGCACTGGCAGTAGTGCACAACAACATCCACATCAATCCAAGTTTAAAAACTGCAGGTAAAATATTGCTCATAAATGCGTTGAAACTGAGAACAATTAAAGAAATTTTAGGTGGGAGTACGTAGAGTGAAAGTACTTGTTTATTTTATTGCTAGTCACTAGTATCTTAAATGTTACCTAAATCATAAGGCATTTTTATACTACAGCTATATACGCCACGTTAGCCGATGTTGACTATGACAAAAACCTTTTTCTTTTTCCCCCTGTTGCTGTTGTTTTCCTTGCCTCTTTTCGGGCAAGTGATCTTGCAGGATGAACCTATACCACTTACACCGGCGGGCTTTTATATCGCAGGCGTGGAAGATGAACGGAACAACAAAACAGCCATCCAGGGTAAAGACCTACAGGGTGGCGGAGCAACATCCTTATACAACTACCTTAAACGTAACCTTCCCCGTCAGGTAACTAAACGACCAGTGATCATTAAGATTAAGGAATTGCATTTAACTGAAACCAATAATAAAGAAGGTAAAACGGATGGGCAGGTTCAATTGCAATTATCCTTTGGATTGAAAAAGGATTACGGATTTGAGCACCTGGTAGATTACCGAGGAGGTTTAAAATTCAAAAGAAATCAAGGGGACAAAACAAGTATTGAGCGCTATATTCGACCTTTAATAACTGCCTCCTTAAGTTATTTTAACGACTGGGTGAAAGACAACGAGCCCGTAAACAAGAAATTGGCTACTGCTGTAAAGTTTAACTTTACCGATTACAAAGAGCTGCCCGAAGGAGATACTATTTATTACGCGCGCAACCGGCCTTTAACCTTTAATGACTTCCAATCGAGAAACAAACCCAGGGGAAATTACGGTGCCGTGGTCTTCCCAAGCATTGGTTATGTGCAAGAAGCAAAAATGGTAAAAGGTGTAATCCTGGTAGACATTGCCATGAAAGCTTTCCTGCCCAAAAGTGCCGCCTGGGTAAACGAGGGCAATAAAAATGACTATACGTTAAACCATGAACAAAGGCACTTTGACATAGCCAAAATTATTGCCAATCAGTTTAAGCAAAAGGTACTTGACGCTAAACTGACACCCGATACGTTTGAAGCTTTCCTTAGCATGCAGTACCTGGATTCTTTGCGTGATCATCACACTATGCAAACCTCCTATGATCAGGAGACCAGCCATGGCATGAACCGCCAGGCCCAGGACAAGTGGAATGCAAAGATTGATAATATGCTGCAAAGAAACTGATGCCTGAAATTGTGTTGAAAATGGTACTTTAGTGCTTAGAAAATTCCATAACTCATGGCTACAAGAGAAAACGACCTGCTACGCAGAAAAATCTATACGGTAGTCTTCAGGTCTGATACGCGATCCGGCAAAATATTTGACATCATCCTACTGGTGCTTATCCTGTTAAGTATTGCAAGTGTTTTTATGGAGAGCGTAGCCAGGATCAGGAATGCTTATGGCCCCTATATCAGTATTGCGGAATGGATTTTTACCGTGTGTTTTACCCTTGAGTATGCTTTACGCATTTATTGTAGCGATAAACCATTAAAGTACATTTTTAGTTTCCTAGGGATCATTGATTTACTCGCTATTTTACCTACTTATTTAAGCTTACTGTTTACCGGCACCCATTACCTGATCGTTATTCGTGCTTTCAGGTTATTGAGGGTCTTCCGAATACTAAAGCTTAACAGGTTTATGTCTGAAGGACATATTTTAACCAGTGCTCTCAAAGCGAGTTTACATAAAATAACGGTTTTTGTGGCTAGCGTAGTGACATTGGTCATCATCATCGGAACATTAATGTATATCATTGAAGGAAATGATAGCGGATTTACCAGTATACCTGTTTCTGTCTATTGGGCTATCGTTACCATTACTACGGTAGGTTACGGAGACATATCGCCACAAAGCCCCCTGGGACAGTTTTTGGCGAGTATTCTGATGATAATTGGTTATGGTATAATTGCGGTGCCTACAGGTATCGTATCGGTAGAAATGGCGAGAGCAACTGAAGAGGCTAAAGCCAGATGCCCTGCCTGCAAGGCCGCTATTCATACCTCACGTGATAAATTCTGCGCTAATTGCGGCATCCCGCTTATATAACGGTAATACACGCAACTATTTTCCGTAGTTCATTCAGGAACTAAATGTCTCAAGTTTTGTTTTTCTTAAGTATCAAAACATTCACTATTATGATTATACCTATCGTTGTCGGCATTTTGTTCGTTGCCCTTATTGCAGGTTTTGTGCTTTATAAAAAGAAAAAAGAAGAATAGCTGTTACTATAGCTGGCTTAGCGCTTCTTCAATATAACTTTGTCCCTGAGGCGAATAGTCTAGGGTTAAGGCAAACTGATGGCCGGTTTGGTCCATTTTCAGCAAGGACTTTCGTAGGATATTTACTACTTTCTCCTGATCATGTAAGGGATGGAAGTCTTCGTATTGGAAGGCCAGAAAAACCAGACAAAGCGCGTTTTCCATGGTTTGAACATCGCTATCTACCTTTATCTTTTTCTTTAGGATAATTTCCTGCACCCGGCTGATCTCCTGCTCGTGGTAACCCGAATCCTTTAACATTTCGCCTGCAAGTTGCGCATGGTAATGTGCCAGGTCACGCCGCCATTTCAGGTAGGGCTCCCTACCTGGCGCATAACTGTCGCGCGGAATTTCCCATCGTCCAATATGCTGAGCCCGGGAGGCTAGCACCAGGGCTTCGCTGGCTTCAGGTTTGATTTTCAATACCCATTCATGTAATTTCAAGGCCAGGAAATATTCTCTGGAGTAGGTTTCACCTTCCCATACGATACGATGAGGATCCTTTTGATTGTAGGCATCAAATTTAGCAAGGGCAATCGTTAGTCTATCCGTTTGGTCCATGTGTTTTGCTTTTAAAGAATTTTTTTCCGTGTTTGATCATGATGTACACCGGGATGGTTAACACGATCCAGGATAAAACATGCCAAAATCCGGTACCCAGAATGGCTGAGATTAATCCGATTAACGTAATCACAGCCATCCAGATCGGCATGCCCCAGAGTTTAAGAAATTCATTGTTTTTAATTGACATTTTCTGGATGTGTTGATAGGGCCATCGATTCGTTATTTTCTAAAAATCTTGCTAATTGTGCCGCTTTAGCTTTACGCCGGGCAAACCATAGGTAAAGCCCTGAGATCAATACAATGATAGCGGCTATGTCGAAAACCGCCCAAATAATTTTTAAGGGAATGCCCCCATAATCGCCAAAATGAAAGGGTTGCGAGAGATTAATGGCATTTAAATACCAGGGCATCGGCCTCATGTCTGTCAGTTCCCCTGTGCTGGCATCGATCAATGCGGGTTGTGAAATACGAGAGGTTAAAGGTGTTGTTCCAATCATGTACACCGCATAATGGTGTTTACTAGAAAACATCGTACCCGGGTAAGCAAAAAAAGATACGTCTAAATCAGGGGCTGCTTTTTTGGCCTGTGCTACTGCATCCTCAATAGACACCAAATTGCCCTTTACAGCAGGTTTATCTTTGTATTCCGCTACCATTTCGGCCAACTGTCCTTCTCGCCATAGCTCTAATGCAGGATCCGCAAGGGTATTAATGACGCCAGTTAACCCAACCACAGTAACCCAAGCCAGGGTAACAATCCCGAGCATATTGTGCATATCCAACCATCGGACGCGGTTAGACTTTTCTGTACGGATCATCCCAAAATTAAAACGTTTCATAATCGGCGCATACAACACTACACCCGAAACAATGGCCATGACATAGATAACCCCCATTAACCCGAGAAATAACTTGCCTGGTAAACCCGCAAACATCTCTACGTGCAGGTTATACATGACGCGCATAAAATTTAAATCGTTAGGTATGGCATCCAGAACTTTAGCCGTTCGCACATCCATGGTTAGGTAGTGGTCTTCTTCTATAGGCGCTTCCGTAGAATCGGCCAGGGTAAGAAACATCTGGTAAGGATGTTCTTTCACATCCCAAAATATATATTTAATTACTTTCCCAGGCTTCTCTGCTAAAGCAGCCTGCAGGATAACGTCCTTATTTAAACTCTTATTAGCCCCAGGAATTGCTGGTGGTTCTGTTCCAAAACCCAGGTAATCATTAATCTCGTGCGTAAAAATTAATGGCAAACCGGTGATGCACAACATCAATAAAAACAGGGTACATATCAGGCTCGACCACTTATGAATATTAAACCAGGATTTGATTGTTTGTGCTTTCATCATCATTATAAAACTACCATTCACATCTGAAGTCATGATGCGATTATTGGCAACGAATGTAGTTATTTAAAATCGTTCTAAACACCAATATACAGATCAGTTTCCAAAAATCATTAATTATCAACCTATTACAGGGATTTTTTTGACAACAAGATCTTTTAATTTTTATAATTTCTATTTAGATTAATTCTAATTAATATAAAAACCGTATCATTGCATGCCCGAAGAACTGTCATCCCGGTCACAGAATTTCAATAATAAAATATGGCTTTTACCAACTCTAATTTGAAATATAACATCAGCAAATACACGGCTTCATCTTTTGTATTCGTTTTATTACTATGCCATGTGTTTTTATCGCATGCCCAGCAATTACAAGGAACTGTTTATGGTAAAATAACAGATAATGAAAACATGGCCCTGGAGAACGCGATAGTGAGTCTGAAAGGAACAACTATTAACGTGACGACAAACTCCAACGGCGAATTTATCATATCCGCAGCCCCGGGAAATTATGAATTGTGGGTAAGCCTGGTTGGACATAACAGGAAAAGCATTAAAGTTACGATAGAACAAGGCAAAGAACTTTCACTTGGCACAATTACACTTGGAAACAGCGATAACGACCTTAAAGAACTGCAAGTACAGGGAAAAACACAGGTAAGAGAAAAAAAGGAGCAAGCTTTTAACGTTAATGTGATAGATGCCAAACAATTATATAATACATCTGCGGATTTAAACCAGGCACTCAATAAAACCTCTGGTGTACGTATTCGGGAAGACGGGGGTTTAGGTTCTAATTTCAGCTTTTCGCTAAATGGATTCTCCGGTAAGCAGGTTAAGTTCTTTCTGGATGGTATTCCAATGGATAATTTTGGGTCATCTCTTGCCCTCAATAATTTCCCTGTAAACATGGCCGAAAGAGTTGAGGTTTATAAAGGTGTACTTCCAATTAGCTTAGGTGCCGATGCACTGGGCGGGGCAATCAATCTGGTGAGCCGCAGTAACCCTAACTTTACCGATATTTCTTACGGATACGGGTCTTTTAACACGCATAAAGCCTCATTAAACTACGCTTACACCCATGCCAAAACGGGCTTTACTGTACGTACAAATGCCTTTTACAATTTCTCTGACAACAACTATAAGGTTAATATCAGGCCAATAGCCCTCATAGGACCACAGGCCGGACAAAGAGGGCCGGAACAGGAGGTTAACCGTTTTCATGATGGCTACGAATCGGCAACTGTACAGTTGGAATTAGGCGTAACAGGAAAAAAATATGCCGACAAATTGTTGTTTGGCGTTATTGCTTCTGGTAACGAACGTGATATTCAAACTGGTGTAACCATGGACCAGGTTTTTGGAGGAAGAACAGCTGAATCCAGTTCAGTGATACCGACCTTAAAATACAAAAAATCAAACTTATTTATCAACGGACTAGACCTTAGTCTGTACACGGCCTATAACATGGGTGAGAATCGGTTTATTGATACCACACGCCTAAAATATAACTGGCTACAGGAAACCATACCTACCAGCACCGCTGAATTAAGCAGATCACAATTAAAAAATAAAGACAAAGAGGGACTGATAACAGCAAACCTTGCTTATCAGCTTCACGAAAACCATGCGCTGTCGTATAACTACGTGATGACCGATTTCAGAAGGAAATCAAGTGATGTTGAAGACCCGCAAAATGTGACTTTCTTATACCCTCAGCAACTAAACAAACAGGTGATGGGATTGGCTTGGCAGTCGACATATGATAAATTCACGGCTACCGCATTCTCTAAGCTATACCTATTAGATGCCAATTCCTTTGAGCGCGTGCCTAATGGAACTGCAGTGGCTACTTATCAGCCATTATCGACAAGCACAAGCAAATTAGGTTACGGTGTAGCAGGAGCTTATTTTATTTTACCTCAACTACAGGCAAAAGCTTCATACGAACATACCTATCGGATGCCAGAGGCTGTAGAGTTATTAGGTGATGGTTTATATACACGCAGAAACCCGGCTTTAAAACCTGAAAGCAGCAACAATTTAAACGTTGGTGCCCTATTCTCTTTTAACCTGCAAAATGATCATCAATTTGGTGTGGAAGCCAATTATATCTTTAGAAATGCAGAAGACTATATCAGATTGGATCAGGCACAAGCACAGCCAGTGGACAGGCAATACATCAATATAGGTAATGTAACTACCAATGGCGTGGAGGGTGAAATCAGGTATAACTGGAAAAACAAGTTCCATGCAAGTGTGAACCTGACCTACCAGAACATTATTGATAAAGAGAAGTTTCTGACCAGCACCAACCTGACGGGAACAACCGTTTCACCGAACCTGGGTTATGGCTACCGGATTCCGAACATGCCTTATTTATTTGGAAATGCTGATGTGGGTTATACGTTCAACGAAGGTGGCGCTGGAAAAAATGCATTAAGTCTTAATTACAGCCTCAACTACGTAGAAAAATATTATTTAACACCTAATCACCTTGGCCTGAACAACCAGGATGACATACCCAGACAAATTGCCCATAACATCATGGCCAACTATGCTGTACAGCAAGGGAAATATAACATCTCGCTTGAATGCAGAAACCTGGCCGACAATAATCTTTTTGACAGCTACAGACTACAAAAGCCGGGACGCTCGGTATTCTTAAAACTCAGGTATTTTATTAATCAATAACAGTAAAACATATTACTATGAACTCCTTAAAACAACTACTTAAAACCACGCTTTTTGCAGGCCTGGCAATTACTGCGGTATCCTGCAGTAAAAATGAAAACAACCCTGTTTTACCTGTCGAAGGTAAGGTGTACGCCCTAGGCATTGGCGTTACTACATCAACGGCTACGACTAATTATGTAGTCCAGGCAAGTGACTTAATGACCGGTAAAATTTCAGTAACAGGTAAAGGCCTGCTACAGGATGGGTACCGTGATTATGCATTTGGCGGTTCAACATTTTACACCATAGGCGGGTTAGGTGTTACCGACGTTAATGCCATAACTGTTGATGCAACAAACAACTTAACAACCAGAACCGGATTAACATTCGATATTGCAAACAATGAATTCATTGATGTAGATGGCACTGGAAAAACGATGGTAGGTGTTTCTATCCCGGTTAGCCCTACTGAAGGGTTGAATGCAAAATTCTATACCGTAGACATCGCTACTAACACTATAGGCAACAAGGCAGAAGTTCCCATGACTACTATTTACCCAAGCAATCAGGATTGGTTTTTCCATTCTGGCATGCAAGTTCGTGGTGCCCAATTGTTCCAAACTTTTTATCCGGCTGATTACACTACTTACGACACTAAAAACACAGATGCCAACTATGTAGCTATTTACAGTTATCCGGGGTTCAAATTAGAAAAAGTAATTACTGACACCCGTACTGGTCCTTCTGGAGCATTCAATACAAGATCGGGTATTTTTAAAACAGAGAGTGGCGATTTGTTTACCGTATCTACCAGTAGTTTTGCCAATGGTTACAGCCAGTCGACTAAACCAGCAGGGATCCTAAAAATCAAAGCCGGCACGACTGAGTTTGATAAAGATTACTACTTTAATACCGATGCAGCGCCAAATGGCGGTAAAATTGCACATGCTATTTACATTGGCAACGGCAAATTGTTTGCTGCGGTAACTACCGTTGCGCCTACTCTGACCGACAAATGGGCTGACAATAATTTAAGATATGCTATTGTAGACTTAAATGCTAAAACCATTACCCGGGTTGCAAACGCACCTGTTTATAAAGGAGAAGGTGGAAGAAGTTTTGCTGCCTTATTAGAAGACGGAAAAGTGTATTCGGCCATTTCCGATAAGGGTGTAACCCATATCTACCAGACCGATATCGCTACTGCAACAGCAACCAAAGGTGCTGAGATTGAAGGTACATTCCTTGGTGGCATTGCAAGATTAAAATAAGCACCACTTTTAAAAATATGATCGGTTACCGCAAAAAGAAGAAACACCCCCGATCGCTATTCTACAGAATATCAGCCTGGCTACATTTGTGGCTGGGCCTGATTTCTGGAATCGTCATTGTTATAGTTAGTCTTACTGGAGCGATTTTAACTTTCGAACAAGAACTGCGCGTATTATTTCAACCTTATCAGTCTGTTAAGGAAGAAAACCGCCCCTTTTTAGCACCATCACAACTCAGCGAAAAAGTTATACAAAAGTATAACTTACCCTCCGTGGCAGGTGTATTTTATCAGGGCGCAGGCCGCAGTGCAATTGTTCCTTATTACGGCGACCGGAAAAACTTAGTTGTCGTTTACATTAACCCTTACACGGCCAATATATTACATTACCAGCGACTAAACGATGATTTCTACCGGATTATGGTTGAAGGACATTATCAGTTATGGTTACCTCGTGCCATAGGGAAACCCATTGTGGCGTATGCTACCCTTATTTTTGTGCTGCTTTTAATCTCCGGATTGGTATTATGGTGGCCAAGGAAGTGGACTAAGACATCCAGGCAAGCCAGCTTTTATATTAAAACAAAAGCACGCTTTAGAAGATTAAATTACGACTTACACAATGTGCTTGGCTTTTATTCCTTACTTGTTGCCCTGATATTTGGCCTTACCGGCATGGTTTATGGCATGAAGTGGTTTTCTGACGCCACTTACTATGTAGGTTCCGGAGGTAAAAAACAAAGTTATGAAAAAACGGTATCCGATACCACACTCAACCAAATACACTTATTACCTGAACAGGATATTCTGTACCAGGACCTGATTAACAAGGGCACCGATATAAAAACTCAAATCCTGAGTGTTTCCTATCCCTATGGAAAAGAGGGTACATGGGGCATAGGCATTAACCCAAAACCCGGTACCCGTTACCTCGAAAGGTACCAGTATTATGAGCAACGGTCGCTTAAACCTCTTGCCAGCCCACCCGCATTCTCTGCTGCCAATGGCGGCGATCAATTACTTCGCATCAATTATGATTTGCATGTAGGTTCCATTGGTGGAATCTGGACAAAAATTATCGCATTTCTGGTTTGTATCATCTGTACCAGCCTGCCAATTACAGGTTTTATTATCTGGATCAAAAAGAAGAATAAATTCAAGTTTTAGCAGCGCTGCTAACCATCAAACTTAACGAATAATACAGGCTAGACGAAGAGGCCCCATACCCAACGTATTAATTTACACGATATTATCAATAATTTAATTAGCTTAGCCTAATACCAATTATAAACTCTTCTGAATGCCGTTTATGCGTCAAGCAACCATCGCCCTCTATCTGCTCCTCCTTGGTGCAGTTAACTTTAGCTACCAGCAGGGTTTCGGACAATCCCCTACGAAATTCACCTATATCAATACTGACCACGGTTTATCTCAAAACACCGTATATGCCATATTAAAAGATAAGGAAGGCTATATGTGGTTCGGAACCGGTGATGGTTTGAACAAATATGATGGCAAGACATTTACCATATATCATAAAGATGACCGAGATCCTGGCAGTATTTCCGGCAACTCCATTAACGTGATCTATGAGGATAAAAATGGTGACTTGTGGGTGGGCACTAACGAAGGCCTAAGTCTTTACGACCGAAAGAATAATAAATTTATCAATTATTATTGCGACCTCAGCAATCCGCAAACCATCAGTGACAATTTTGTTTTTACCCTACAGGAAGATGAGAATGGCAACCTATGGGTGGGCACCTTTAAAAACCTGAACCTGCTTAACCTGAAGACCCGCAGAATAACCCGGGTGATGTCTGCGCCGAACAAGGCCGGAAGCCTTAGCCACAGCAACATCACCGCCATCATAAAAGACACAAAAGGCCGTATGTGGGTGGGCACAGGATTTGGACTTAACTTATACCATGCTGATACTGGTAAATTTACCACATTTCTACAAAAAGCCACAAAAGCTAATTTAACAAGCAATAATTACATTCATTCGATCGCCGATGATGGTCGTGGACACCTGTGGCTGGCTACAAAGGGCGATGGCATCCAAAAGTTTAATCCCCAGACCGGTACCTTCCAAACATTTTCACATAACCCTAATGACCCAGAAAGCCTCGGCCATAACCTGACTTATACCATAACAGCCTTAAATAACGGAACGTTATGGATTGGCACAGAGAATGGTTTAGATCTTTATAATCCTGTAACTAACAGTTTTAAACGCCACACAAATTCGGCAAAAGAAAAATCCAGCTTAACAAGGGGCTCTGTACGTAAAATTTACATAGATGACGTAGGTATCATGTGGGTTTCCATTTATTTGGGAGGGATCAATAAACATGATAAAAATTTGGTGCTCTTTGACAAACAGCTTAATGAAAACCGGGAAAGCGAAGCTTACAAGATTGTAAGTTCTTTTGCCGATGCCGGACCTGACCATATGTGGATCGGCCTTGACCGATCAGGGCTCAAACTATTTGAAAAAAAAACCAAATCCTATACCAGCTATGTCAATGAGCCTGGAAACCCCAATTCCCTGTCGAGTAACCATGTTATAACCCTTTTAAAAAGTAAACACAACAATAATCATTTGTGGATAGGCACCTATGAAGGCGGTTTAAACCTTTTTAACACGGCTACGAAAAAGTTTCTGAGTTTTAACAAAAACATGGGTCACTTTCGGTTAACCGATAACCATGTATTTGCCTTAATGGAAGACAGCAACAACCAGCTTTGGATAGGTACCAATGGCGGGGGTGTAAACGTTCTAAACCTGGCAACGCAGAAAATTACAGTCTACCAGCACAATGAGCTGGATAATAATAGCATTGGCAACGACGTGATCCGTGACTTTTATGAACACCGGAATGGCGACATCTGGATAGCCACCTACAATGCAGGCATAAGTGTGTATCATCCGAAAACTAAAACCTTCAGTCACCTCGACAAGGTAAATAGTAAGTTGTCAAACGATATCGTTTACAATATCCATGAAGATCGCAAAGGTGTTATTTGGGTGGGCACACTGGGTGGGGGACTGAACAAATACCATCCAAAAAGTAAAACTTTCAGTCATTTTACCACCTCAGATGGGCTGCCAAACAACACCATCAACAGCATCACTGAAGATGCTTATGGCTTTTTATGGCTCACCACAAACAATGGCGTAAGCCGTTTCCACCCTGATACTCGGAAATTTAAAAACTATGGCCTGCAAAATGGTTTGCAAAACAAGGAATATTACCTCAATGCTGGTTTTATATCGAGTACCGGCGGACTATACCTGGGTGGCATTAACGGATTTAACGTCATTAGACCTGACGACATCTCTGAAAATAAAAACATCCCTCCTGTAGTCATTACCGACTTCCAGTTATTCAACCAATCACAGGGCCCAATGGCCAATGGCGACACACTGAAACTGGATCATCAACAGTCTGTTCTTACCTTTACTTTTGCTGCCCTTGATTTCACCATTCCCGAACAGAACAGGTATGCTTATAAGCTGGAGGGCTTTGAAACAGAATGGAATGAGGCGGGCCCCGTTAACAAGGCAACTTATACCAACCTCAATCCGGGAAAATATATTTTCAGGGTTAAAGCCGCAAATAACGATGGCATTTGGAATGATGCTGGCGTTGCCATTCATATCGATATTAAGCCCCCTTTTTATATGACCTGGTGGTTTAGATCACTTCTAGTGGCAACGGTCGCCCTGATATTGTATGGCATTTACCACTACCGGATCCGAACCATCAGGGCTCAAAAATTGGTGCTTGAACGTTTAGTAGAGCAAAGAACTCAGGAAATTCAAAAGCAATCAGAAGAACTTCAGGCTACTGCGGAAGAGATTCAGATGCAGTCGGAAGAGCTGCAGGACCAGACCTCCATATTACAACGCTTAAATGACGACCTGGAACAACAACGTTTGCAGGAACAAAAAGCACGTGAAGATGCAGAGCTTGCCCATAAAGCCGCCGAACAAGCCAACCAGGCAAAAAGTGTATTCCTGGCCACTATGAGTCATGAGATACGCACCCCAATGAACGGCGTAATAGGCATGGCATCCTTGCTTAACGACACCAAACTTACCCCAGAACAAGCCGATTATACCACCACCATCATTCATAGTGGTGAGGCCCTGTTAAACATCATTAATGGCATCCTTGATTTTTCGAAGATCGAATCTGGAAAAATGGAATTGGATGTGCATGATTTCAACCTGAGGGTGTGTATCGAAGAGGTGCTAGACCTGTTTGGTCCCGCAGCAGCGGCAGCAAAGATAGACCTTATCTACCAGCTTGACCCCCAGGCTCCCGAGCTTCTGATCGCTGATAGTATGCGCTTGCGACAAATTCTGATTAATCTGGTGGGCAATGCCTTAAAATTTACCCCAAAAGGTGAGGTGTTTTTAAATGTAAGCCTGCGTACAGAAACCGGGAAGGTGGCTACTTTATTTTTTGAAGTGATGGATACTGGTATTGGTATTTCAGCCACACAACTAAACAATTTATTTAAACCTTTTTCTCAACTGGATTCATCAACCACCCGAAAATACGGAGGCACAGGACTTGGCCTGGCCATCAGCGAAAGGCTGATCAAGTTAATGGGTGGTGAAATTAAGGTAGCCAGCACTGTAGGGGAAGGCACGGTTTTTAGTTTTCACATCCCCTGCCACATCCCTCCTCAAGAGCGTATTGATGCCAGTCGCCTGCCCGATGTGAGCGGCAAACGTATTTTAATTGTCGATGACAATGAAACCAACCTTAAAGTGCTGGATGCGCAACTGGCCTACTGGGGCTTGGAGGCTATACTGGCGCGTTCTGGTGCTGCGGCCCTGTCTATGCTAAAACAAGGTTTGCAGGTAGACCTGGTGATTACCGATATGCAGATGCCCGACATGGATGGTATTGAGTTTAGTAGACAACTTAAAACAGCCTACCCGCAGCTTGCCATTGTCCTGCTTAGCTCGGTTGATGATACCACACGTAACAGCTATCCCCATTTATTTAATGCTACTTTAACGAAACCGGTAAAACGTCATTATCTACATCAAGCCATTCAAACCGAACTTAAACACCAGGCACATCCCACCGTATATGCAGAAAAACCTGCAGCCACCATCAGCGAGGATTTTGCCAAGCAGCATCCCTTAAAGATTCTCGTAGCCGAAGACAACCTGATTAACCAGAAGTTAATCCACAAAATTCTGACCAAGCTGGGTTATGATCCTGCACTGGTAGAAAACGGGGAGGAGGTGTTAACCTACCTGGCCGTGAACACTTGTGATGTAATTTTAATGGATATACAGATGCCTAAACTTGACGGACTGGAAACCACCCGCAGGATTCGGGCCGATTTGAGAATGGAGCAGCCCTTCATCATAGCGATGACCGCTAATGCCATGATCGAAGACCAGGAAAATTGCCAGCGAGCCGGGATGAACCAATACATTTCCAAGCCCTTCAAAATTGAACTGCTCATCAAGTACCTGGCCTTAGGGCACCATGAGCAGCAGAGATTTTAATTTCTAAATATTAACTTGCAGAATATATTCTAAAATGATCGATATCTGTTGTATAGGGCACGTTACGGCCGACAAAGTGGTTACCACAAATTCAACCATGTATATGGCCGGAGGTACCGCCTATTACTTTTCTTATCCGTTCTGTAAACTCGATGTAAATTATCTGCTGGTAACCGCACTGGCTCCTGAAGAAATGAACTATGTGACTGATCTCCGCGACCACGGGATAGAAGTGGTGGTACAACAAAGTGCACATACGGTGAAATTTGAAAACATTTACAGTGAAAATCAGGATTACCGAACACAGAATGTATTACAATTAGCTGATCCCTTTTGCGAAGATTTCCTGCTTCCTATACAGTCAAAAATCTTTCACTTAGGCCCCTTATTACCCGATGACATATCCGTGGGGCTGATCAAAATGTTGGCCCTCAAAGGCAAAATAAGCCTTGATGCACAAGGCTACCTCAGGGAAGTAATCGACCAGAAAGTTTATCCAAGAGATTGGCCCGAAAAAATTGAGGCCCTGCAATATGTTAATATTTTAAAAACAGACGAAGGGGAGCTTGCTGCACTCACCGGATGCACTGATGTGAGAACAGGCGCCAGAATGGTGGCCAACTGGGGCGTAAAAGAAGTAATTATTACCAATGGCAGCCAGGGTTCCTTAATCTATTTTGAAGGCGTATTTTACACCATCCCTGCCTTTCCGCCACAAGTCATTGTCGATGCTACCGGCTGCGGCGACACCTATATGGCTGGCTACCTATACCAACGCTGCAAAGGAGCCGATGTGAAGCAGGCAGGTACATTTGCGGCTCGTTTAGCCAGTAAAAAGATGGAAGCCGCTGGGCCTTTTAAAGGTGACCCTTTTTCCAGTTGATCGTTGGGCGAAGCTGATTCGGTTAGAGTGAAAGCCCATTGTCAACCTTTACATTGACTATCCCTAAATCCAGATTCAATAGC
>NZ_JAZQNU010000194.1:0-42536 GCF_045627485.1 Pedobacter sp.
TGGCCCCTGAGGGCATCACCGCAGAATTTGTGACCCTGGATAAAATCGTGCAAGCCGAACCCTTAGGCTATGCAGTGATTGTGGACCGCATATCGCAGGGTGTTCCTTTTTACAGGGCCGCACTTAAAAATGCCGCCATTACAGGAACGGCAGTAATAAACAATCCTTTTTGGCAGAGTGCCGATGAGAAGTTTTTTAATAATGCGCTTGCGGTCAAACTAGGAATTCCTGTTCCTAAAACAGCACTGATTCCGTCCTACGACCGGCCGTCAGATACTTCAGCAGATTCTTTCAGTAACCTGGCCTTTCCGTTGGACTGGGAATCCATTTTTAATTATACCGGCTTCCCTGCTTATATGAAACCTTTCGATGGCGGTGGCTGGAAAGAAGTTTATAAACTGCATGATATAGAAGATTTTTATGATAAACACCGCCAGACCAAACAGACGGTAATGATGCTGCAGGAAGAGATTGTTTTTGATCAATATTTCCGTTGTTATTGCATTGGAGGCAAACACGTGCGCATTATGCCTTATGAACCTAGAAATCCTTTCCATTTAAGATATCAGGTAGAAGAGCAACCTGCTGATGCGCAGCTTTTAAAAACTATTCATGACTATGTGATTAAATTAAACGATTACCTGGGTTATGATTTTAACACTGTAGAATTTGCGGTCAGGGATGGTATACCGTATGCTATTGATTTTTGCAACCCAGCCCCTGATGCTGAAGTAACAAGTGTAGGTAAAGAAAACTTTGACTGGGTAGTAGAGAAGGCTGCAATTTACGCGATTGAGCGTGCGCAGGCACAACAGGAAGGAAAAGATAACCTGACTTGGGGTGAATATGTAAAACGATCGGTTTCCGGTGTACCTTTGCAACAACCTGACCCTTTAGTTAAGGCGCAACGTAAAGTAAAACCTTTGGCAGCTGACAAAGTAAAAGTAGCTGTGAAAACAAAAAAAGAACCTGCCAATAAAAAGTCTAAAGGAACAATTTAGGACATAAAAAATGAATGATTTTACGCTCGGAATCGAAGAAGAATATATGGTTATCGACCCTGTAACAAGGGAGCTAACCTCACATGATCAAAAAATTGTAGAAGCTGCTCAAAAGATCCACAAAGACCAGGTAAAAGCAGAAATGCATCAAGCGGTAGTGGAAGTTGGAACAGGCATCTGCAAAAACACGGATCAGGCCAGACAGGAGATCAGCCAATTGAGGCAAACGGTTGCTCAATTGGCCGGAGAACAGGGATTAAGAATCGGTGCCTCAGGCACCCACCCTTTTTCCCACTGGGAAAAACAGCTGATCACAGAACATCCGCGTTACAGTGAGATTGTGAATGAGTTGCAGGAAGCTGCACGTTCCAACCTTATTTTCGGTCTCCATGTGCATGTAGGCTTCCAGTCGCGGGAACTTGCCATACACATTGCCAACCAGGTACGCTATTTTCTACCTCATGTATTCGCACTTTCAACCAACTCTCCTTTTTGGGAAGGACGCAACACAGGGTATAAATCATTCCGCACAAAGGTGTTTGATAAATTTCCAAGAACCGGTATTCCAGATATCTTTAACAGCATTGAAGATTACGATAATTACGTTAAACTGCTGATTAAGACCAATTGTATTGATAATGCCAAGAAAATATGGTGGGATATCAGGGTGCATCCCTTCTTTCAAACCATAGAATTCAGAATCTGTGACTGCCCTATGTTAGTGGATGAGACAATGGCTTTTACGGCACTTTTCCAAGCATTATGCGCAAAATTATATAAGCTGCGTTTACAAAACCTAAACTTCATCAGTTACTCCCGGGCACTGATCAATGAAAACAAGTGGCGGGCTGCCCGTTACGGAATTGACGGAAATCTGATAGACTTTGGTAAAGAAATGGAAGTAAATTGTCGTAATTTAGTGCTGGAACTCCTTGATTTCATTGACGATGTAGTCGATGAACTAGGTAGCAGGAATGAAATTAACTATGTCCATAAAATTTTGGCGGGCGGTACAGGCGCCGACCGGCAACTCGCTGTTTATGGACAAACCGGCAGTTACGAGTCTGTGGTGGATTATATTACTACCCAAACGTTAACAGGACTATAAAATAACATATGAATGAACAAAGGAAGATGAAGGTAGCTGTTATCGACATGAATAACGGCGCACCAAACCTTGGCTTGAGGGGGATATTGGATGTATTAGACCAATATAGTGTAGAAAATGAAGCGGATCTTTCTGTAGAAGTATTTGATTTAAGGCAAAAAAACGAAATACCAGATACCAGTTATGATATCTATATTTCCAGCGGCGGGCCAGGCAGCCCTTATGATGGGGGAGGTAAGGACTGGGAGTTGGCCTTTTTTAAGCTACTTGAAGATATAGATGTACACAATGAAAATGAAAAGGGCAGAAAAAAATACGTATTTCTGATTTGCCATTCGTTTCAAATGGCTTGCAGGAAATACAAGTTGGGTAAAGTGACCCATCGGAAGTCGCCAGCCTTTGGAATTTTTCCGATTAGCATGACCGTTGCTGGCCAGGAAGACCCTGTATTTAGTGGTTTGCCTAATCCGTTCTATGCAGTAGACAGCCGCGACTGGCAGGTTGTATCTGGAGATGAGGATTGTTTTGCCTATACCAGTGCGGAAATAGCGGCTATAGAAAAGTATCGTCCCGATGTAAACCTGGAGCGCTGCATAATGTCTATCCGCTTTTCAAACTACGTAATGGGCACTCAATTCCACCCTGAAGCTGATGCTAAAGGAATGAAGTCGTATTTTTTACAAAAGGATACAAAGGCAAGGATTATTAAGCTTCATGGGGAAGAGAAGTATGAGGATATGATTAACAGTCTGGACGATCCGGGGCGTATTCTGCTGACTAAAAAAATGATCTTACCAAACTTTCTAACTGAAGCTATATATCAACAGATAACTATATAAACATGATTGCAAGTTATAGAAGGAAATTTAACGGGGAATTTACGCACAAAAAGTATGAGAAGTTATTAGAAAATCTCGCCCATAATTTACCCCCTATTTCTTTCCGGATTGCAGAAACACCTTTATTTATCCCCAGGGAATTGGCAGATAAGCTGGTAAAAGCAGGTGATGAAATTATCCAGTTTATTAAAAGACCCGATTTTAAAGATTTAACCCAGCGTGCCATACCGGATGCCCGGAACGTACCTGGAGAAAATGAACACCCCCATTTCCTGACCTTTGATTTTGCCATCTGTAAGAATGACTCAGGAGCACTCGTTCCTAAACTGATCGAACTGCAGGGGTTTCCGTCATTGTATGGTTTTCAATCGCATTTAGCCGAACATTACGAAAAAGCTTACTCCCTATCTCAATTCGGTGAATTGACCCCATATTTTGACCAATTAGACAAAACAGCTTATTTTAATTTGTTAAAGGCCATTATCATTGGAAACTATGACCCACAGGAAGTAGTGCTGCTGGATTTAGATGCGCCAAACCAAAAAACGGCTATCGACTTTTACTTAACCCAAAAAGAATTGGGCTTTAAAGTTATGAGTCCGACAGATCTGATCCAGGAAGGAAAACAGTTGTATTATCAGGAGCACGGTAAAAAGATTCAAATAAAAAGAATATATAATCGTTTGATATTTGACGAAATCT
This sequence comes from Pedobacter sp., assembly GCF_045627485.1. GTDB lineage: Bacteria > Bacteroidota > Bacteroidia > Sphingobacteriales > Sphingobacteriaceae > Pedobacter. The sequence goes on from NZ_JAZQNU010000194.1 coordinate 3,651, forward strand.
GCAATCCGGAAGCTTTCTTTAAACAAGGATTTGATCCACGTGTAGACATGGACTTGGAATGGATAACCCATCCGAACTGGTTTTACAGGTTGAGCAAATATACTATGCCTTTCTTAAAGGGCGATTTTGTTCCGGAGACACGCTTTTTAAAGGACGTAGCGGTATTGCCGCAAGATCTTGAAAACTATGTATTAAAACCGCTATTTTCTTTTGCCGGTCAGGGGGTTATTATCGATGTTACGCCAGAAGATGTTCACAACGTAAAGGATCCGGAGAACTGGATTCTACAACGGAAAGTAAAGTATGAACCTGTAGTACAAGCGTTAGATGGTGGCGTAAAAACTGAAATCAGGCTGATGTACTTATGGGCTGATGGTGCAGACCCGGTATTGTGCATTAATCTGGCCAGAATGAGCCGTGGCAAAATGATCGGGGTACGTTACAATAAAGATTTCGACTGGGTAGGCGGTACCATTGGCTTTCTGGAAAAGTAAATTTACATTTTAAAGACGTCTCCAGGCGGTGTGTTATTTATATTTGAACATGGATGTGCAAACTGTATTAGTCATATTTCTTTTTATTACCGCCTTGTTTTATATAGGCCGTTTAGTTTTTCGTTCAGCTGCCAATAAAGGTGGTAGTTGTGGATCATGTAATGGCAGTCAATGTAAAGTAGACTTTAAGGATGTTAAATAAGTTTAGGGCTTATCTGGAAAAAAGCCTTCCCATTACAGACGAACAGTTTAGCCTGATCTCTAAAGATTTACAAGTCAAAACCTTCCAGAAGAATGAAATTATATTAAGCCAGGGAGACATCTGTAACAGGACATACTTTGTGGGTGAGGGATTATTACGCAGTTATTCGGTAGACAGCAAAGGAAAAGCGCATGTTATTCAGTTTGCACCAGAATTATGGTGGATTTCTGAACGGAATGGATTACTGTTTAACGAACCATCTGACTTTTATATTGATGCGATTGAACAGACCAAAGCGCTGATGATTCCCAAAGATTATTTTAACAATGCTATTCCCTTTCTTCCCAAATTGCAGGAACTAAATGCATCCATGCTGAACAACTCGATCCGTTTTATGCAAAAACGGATCAATATGTTATTGAGTGCAACGGCAGAAGAAAGGTATCTTGACTTTATCAGACTTTACCCTAACCTTACCCTTCGCGTACCGCAGTGGATGATCGCTTCTTACCTCGGCATTACTCCAGAATCTTTGAGCCGGGTACGTAAAGACCTTGCGCACAAACATTTCCGTCCATAGGCATTTCTTATCTTACATCAATGCGCCAGTTGCAAGATGGCCGTACCTTTGTTATACATTAAATAAACAACAAAACTATGGCTACAACAACATGGACATTAGATCCAACCCACAGCGAACTGGAATTTAAAGTAAAACATCTAATGATTACTACAGTAACAGGATCATTCAATGATTTTACTGCCGAACTTATCACCGAAACAGAAGATTTCAGTGATGCAAAAGTAAGTTTTGAAGCACAGGTTGCCTCAATTAACACCAACAATAAGGACAGAGATAATCACTTAAGGAGTGCAGAGTTTTTTGACGCAGAAAAGTATCCTACACTTAAATTTGAAGGTGCTTCTTTGTCTAAAAAAGGTGATGACTATATTTTATCGGGCGATTTAACGATCAAAGACACAACTAAACCTGTAACATTGGATGTTGAGTTTGGCGGTATTGCTACAGATCCATGGGGAAATGTAAAAGCCGGATTCAACTTAAAAGGTAAAATTAACAGAAACGAGTTTGGCTTAACATGGAATGCTGCACTGGAAACCGGTGGTGTAATGGTAAGTGAAGACGTACGAATATTGGGTGAGCTGCAATTTGTGAGAAAAGCGTAACAGTAACACCCTTTCTTTATAGAGAGGAATTTAATGGATATAACGATAAAAAAAGTGGCGTCGGTATTAAACCCACCGGCTCCTCATATGGTAGGTGATGGCTTCAGGGTGCATAATTTTTTCCCTGGTGGCAACAAATTAAAAATGAGTCCTTTTTACCTGTTGGATTACAACGCTAAGGTAAATTTTTCTGCCAGGCAACAACCACGGGGGGTGGGCGCCCACCCCCATCGGGGTTTTGAAACCGTGACGATTGCCTATCAGGGCGCTGTAGCACATCATGACAGTGCTGGTAATAGTGGTCTTATATTTCCGGGTGATGTTCAGTGGATGACTGCGGGCAAAGGTATTCTACATAAAGAATATCATGAACAGGAATACAGCCTAAAAGGCGGCGATTTTCAAATGGTTCAGTTATGGGTAAACCTGCCCGCTAAATTTAAAATGACAACACCAAAATACCAGGGCATAAAAGCTTCGGATATAAAACAGTTTCGCTTGCCGGAAGATCAGGGTTCAGTAAAAGTGATTGCAGGCCATTTTAATGGTGTTGATGGTACAGCATTTACCTTTAGTCCGATTGAAATGTATGAGCTAAGGCTTAAAGCTGAGGCCCGTTTATCACTAAGCCTCCCGGCACATTACAACACAGGCATAATGGTAATTGAGGGTGCCATTAAGGTTAATGATCAAGAAAAAGCACTGGCCGACCAATTTGTTTATTTTGAAAATGGAGGGACAGATTTCTCGGTGGAAGCACTAGAAGAAACGGTTGTATTAATACTTAGCGGTGAACCGATTAACGAACCTATTGTTAGTTATGGCCCATTTCTAATGAACAAACCCGAAGAAATACAACAAGCTATTGCTGATTATAACGAAGGTAAATTTGGTTACCTGGAAGAGTAAAATTTAGTGTCGCGGTATACTATCGGTGCCAGTGGTATCTTTAGAGATTGTACCGCGACCTGTATTTACAGCACTGTCCCTTATTCCTGTTCCTTGATATCCACCTTGTTCACCACCACCATGCATATTGGTGTCTATGCGTACAGAATCAGGAACTTTTTCGCTTCCTTTATCTCCAAAAGTGCAGGCGGTGAATAATGCTGCTGTAGTACCGATCGTAATGAATTTAAGCAAGTTTCTCATCGTAAATTGTTTTGATTTATTAACGATGAAAGGCACTTAATTGTTTGCGAAAGGTGGAATGTCTTTAAATCTTCTCTAATAAACATACTGCATAAGCCACCACACCTTCTTCCCTGCCTACGAAACCCATCTGTTCATTAGTGGTTGCTTTGATTGAAATATCCTCTATGGAAAGATCCATAGCTTCGGCAATACGTTTCTGCATTTCTGGAATATGAGGATTAATTTTTGGGGCTTCCAGGCATAGCGAGGCATCAATGTTACCGATAGCAAAACCCTTTTCTTTAATTAATTTCACGGTTTCCTTTAACAGGATCATGCTACTGATGCCTGCCCATCGGGGATCTGTGTTCTTAAAGTGAAATCCAATATCGCGAAGGTTAGCCGCACCCAATAAGGCATCGCAAATGGCATGAAGTAATACGTCGGCATCTGAATGGCCGAAAGCACCACGGTGGTGGGCTAAATTCACGCCGCCTACAATAAATGGATGACCATCCTTCAATTGATGAACGTCAAATCCAAATCCTATCTTTATTTTCATGTTTTTTAACTTATTTATGCAAAGGCACTAAGATACAATTATAATGCCTGCATAGGGCTCTGAGTACATTGTTTAGTTAAAATTTAGCAGCAGCGTAAATCTCAAAGAACTACCCAAGGGGTTCTTTTGCTGGTTTGCAATAATATAGGCGAAATCTATGTTCATGAATTGATAGCGGAAGCCAACACCTGCGGTAAGGTAACTGAAATCGCCCTTTTCTGGGTTCTTATAAAGGTAACCGGCTCTTATTGCGAACTGTTGTTTGTGAAGATATTCAATTCCACCGCCCATGCTCACCTCACTCCATTCTTCTTTAAATCCCCCTGGTGCATCACCAAAAGATTTCACAATTGCAGAAGCCACAGAAACATCAGTTGTTAGCGGGTCATCAGTGCCAGTAGGTAGCAGCTGTTTGTTTAAATCGAAGGCCAGGGTGAACTGACTGTCTTCAAGCCAGCCAAAGCCTGCTGCAAAGCCTAACTTTGCGTTAGCGGGGAGGAAATATGGGGTGTCGCCACTCGGGTAATTCATTTTGGTGCCAACATTGGATAAAGCGAGTCCTGCGGAAAGTTTGGTGGTTTTACCAAAGAGCTGGCGCTGTTGTTGGTAATAAGCGGAGAAATCTACGGCTAATGCACTAAGGGTTTGACCAGACTGGCCATTATTTAATGGCGTTGCGGTTATACCGGATTGAATATAACGTAGAGAACCGCCCAAAGAAAAGGAATCGCCGAAACGTCTGGCCATGGTGATATCGATTGCAATATCGTTCGGCCGATAGCTGCCCAGACTCTGCATATTATCATCAGTAAGCTGAATTTCACCCATGGAAAAATACCTGACGGAAGCACCTATGGTATTCCTGTCGGATAACCTATAGAAAGCACTGAGGTAACTCAGGTACATATCGGGAACGAGACTTTTTAACCAGGGACTGTAAGCCAGGGAAAAGCCATACTTTGACTCAATAAAAGCTAGTTTGGAAGAATTGCTATTAAGAGAATTTGCGTCTGGCGTGGTGGCAGCGCCTGCTTCTCCTATAGCCGCGGTACGTGCATCAGGATTAATCTGCAAAAAAGGAACTGCTGGTCGCTCTACGGGGTGAATAGTTTGTGCAGTACTTGAAGAGAACGCCGAAAGCAGGATATAAAACAAGAAGGCCTGAAAAAGGTTTTTGCCGATCATGGGTTACATTAATTTTCATTAATGTAATTTAGTTCTACAGCAATAAAAAAATTATTACGAAAACTGCAGCAGGATCGCGTTCTTCTCGACTTTGTCTCCCTGCACGATTTGGACAGATTTGACTACGCCATCTGTACTTGACTTAATGATATTTTCCATTTTCATGGCTTCAAGCACGAGTAGGTTATCCCCTTTTTTAACTTCCTGTCCTGGAGCCACCAACACACTCAAGACCAAACCAGGCATCGGTGCTTTAACTTCCTTCACCTTATTGGTTTGCAGGTTTTCCATACCTAACTGCTGTAACAACAGGTCATACTGATCGGCAACGGAAACCATGTATAAGTGCCCGTTTACCTTTACCTCCACCCTTTTCGCCTCTTTGTCTTGATCAACAATTTCTACATTATAAGACTTGTGCTGATAAAGCACATGAGAAAGTCCATGTGACATGGCAATCCGATCAACGGTAACTGCTTCTCCATTCACTTTAACCTCTTTATCTGCTTCGATATCGAAACTATACTGCTCGTTAACTTTTACCTTATACATATGTGTTGGAGTTTGTTTACCTGTTGATGTAATTTACTTCAAAACAAGCAGCAAGCGCTGCCGTTTCTGTTCTAAGACGGGTATTTCCTAGTGTTATTGGTTGAAAGTCCCGAGATAGTGTAGAAGCAATTTCGTTTGGACTGAAATCACCTTCAGGACCAATTAAAATGGTGTACCGGCCGTGTGGTTGTATTAATTCGCTGATAAAACGGCGAGGTTCATCTGCTACACAATGTGCGACCAGGTTGGTACCCTGCTGTTCATTTTTCAGGAAATCTGACAGACTTATTGCTGGATTTAAAATGGGATGATAAGCCTGCAAAGACTGTTTCACCGCTGAAGTGATGACTTTAAAAAGCCGCTCTTCCTTAACAACCTTACGCTCGGAACGTTCACAGATGATGGGTGTAATTTCATCTATCCCTATTTCAGTGGCTTTTTCTAAAAACCACTCCAGGCGATCGATGTTCTTAGTCGGCGCCACCGCGATATGTAAGTGATGGTTACGTTTTTGATATTCGCGCTGAACTTGGGTAACTTTAAGAGTGACCAGCTTTTTACCAGCAACGCTAATTTCAGCTTCATAAAAACCTCCTTTGCCATCCACTAAAAAAACCTGATCTCCGGGATTCAAGCGAAGCACTTTGTTACAGTGCCTGCTTTCCTCTTCGTTTAATGTATATTCATTAGATGTGATATCAGGTGTATAAAATACATGCATAACACATCGTTTAGTGATTATCTATTGTTTCTTCTTTTGGTATAACGAGCTCCAGTTTAATGGTCTCAATATTTTGTTCGGTTTTCTTTAATATCGTAAACAAGTAACCATAACATTCCTCACTATCACCAACTTCAGGAATTTTACCGAAAGCATGAGATACCAATCCACCAACGGTGTCGAAATCCTGATTTTCAGGCAGATCATGAGGCAGCAATTCATTTACATCGTATACCGTAGCATAGGCGTTAATGATAAATTCGTTCTCAGAAATCTTTTCTACGTTAGGTTTTTCCTCGTCGTATTCATCCTGAATTTCTCCAACAATCTCCTCCACAATATCTTCTAAAGTTACCATCCCAGCGGTTCCTCCAAACTCATCAATTACAATACAGATCTGAATACGTTTTTTTTGCAGTTCAGTTAATAGCTCATTGATTTTCTTAGTTTCTGGCACGAAATAAGGCTTTCGGATAATATCACTTAAAGTCCAATCTTTATGACTGGCCAAAAGTGGAAGAACATCTTTAGCATGGATAATACCGATGATCTTGTCGATAATTTCATCGTAAACCGGAAGCCTTGAATAACCTTCTGAAATGATTTTTTCAATAACTTCTTCCTTGGGCGTGTTTAATTCAATGCCAGAAATTTTGGTTCTTGGCACCATGATATTTTTAACCACACGCTCATTAAAATCGAATACATTACGTATTAACTCGTGTTCATTAGTATCCAATGCACCACTTTCTTTTCCCTGGTCTAACAGGTAATAGAGTTCTTCTGTACTATGGTCTTCGTGTCCGCCTACGGTACTTAAGCCAATCATGCGAAGCAGGATATTAGCAAAACCGTTTAAAGCCCAAATAAATGGCTTGAATACTACATAAAATATTTGTAGGGGCAATGCAATAAACAAAGTTGTTGCTACAGGACGTTGTATGGCAATTGATTTTGGAGCAAGCTCACCGAAAACGATGTGCATAACGGTAATAAAAGCAAAAGCGATGATTGGTGAAGCTGTGCTAGAAAAAGAAGCGATAAATTGTGGAGTGGAACCGAATGAAGTTAGAAGATTATGTAATAAATGCTCCATAACAGATTCTCCAACCCAGCCTAGACCCAGGGAGGCCAAAGTAATACCTAGCTGCGTGGCAGCCAAGTATCCATCTAAATGTTGCGTGATAAACTTTGCAATATTAGATACCTTACTGCCTGATTTGGCTTGAATCTCTATTTGTGATGCTCTTACTTTTACAATTGCAAACTCTGCTGCAACAAAAAAACCGTTGAGCACCACTAAGAAAAAGGTTAAAAATATCTGAAATCCCATTAAGATTTATTTCTAAATGTCTTGTCGTAAAGTTCTATACTTTCATATATCACTTTGTGGGCAAATTTAACGCCCAATAGGTGTTCGATTTCAACGTTTTTATTTTCCAAGGCTTTATAATCCTGGAAAAAACGAACGATTTCTTTCATTGTATGTGGAGGCAACTCTGAAATATCATTAATATAGTTTACCGACTGATCGTTTTTAGCTACAGCGATGATTTTATCATCCTGCTCACCATTATCAACCATGTGCATCACACCTATCACCTTCGCTTCAACGATAGATAAAGGATATACATCAACGGAACACAAAACCAGGATATCTAAAGGGTCATTATCATCACAATAAGTTTGCGGAATAAAGCCATAGTTAGCAGGATACATTACGGAGGAAAATAACACGCGATCCAATTTAATTAAATTTGAATCTTTGTCAATTTCGTACTTCGCTTTTGATCCTTTAGGAATTTCAATAATTGCATTTACAAATTCAGGCAAACTGCTGCCTGGTGAAACATTATGCCACGGGTGGTGCTCGTCTTTTGTCATTTTTTTATTAGTCAGTGTTTTTTTTGATGTCTTTATCTTTCACAACTTTCCCTTTCACAAATGCGACGATCAAAGGAATGGTTGTAATGACGATAAATCCGGTAATTATGTAAAATAAGTAATCGTTAATTTCAGTTTCAAATCGTTTGCCTAAAAAATAACCCAGCAAAGTTAAGGATGTGATCCATATAAATCCACCAGTAATATTATAAAATGCAAATTTTCTAAAATCCAACTTTACTACACCAGCAAAAATCGGTGCAAAAGTTCTTACAATCGGAACAAATCTACCCATAATGAGCGCAAATGCCCCTTGTTTATTATAATATTCTTCAGCGGCCTTCAAATACCGCTTTTTGAAGAAGAAAGTGTCTTTTCTTTGATAGAGCATTGGACCAGTTTTACGACCAAACCAATAGCCAGTAAAATTGCCCAGGATCGCCATAACAAATAATCCAACAACCAATACATAAATGTTAACGTCAAGTTTGCCCGTCGCCACGAACATACCTGCAAGAAACAGCAGGTAATCGCCAGGAAGAAAGAACCCAAAAAACAAACCGGTCTCCGCAAAAATGACAAACATTACTACGTAAAAACCGCCTTCTTTTAATAATTTCTCAGGATCAATGAAGTGCTGTAATGAATTCCAGAATTCGTGCATAGGCCAAATATCCCTAAAACTACAAATAATTAATTAGAGAAACGTCTATATCAAATTTAAAATAAGCGAAGGATATACCCCCAATAGCACCGTAATTACAACTGACAATACTAAAACCAACTTGTATTGAGCCGGAGTTTGAATATCAACTTCTGGCCCATCTTTAAAATACATGGCAACAATTACCCTAAAGTAATAATAAAAACCAACAAGGGCATTTAAAATTGCGAAGGCAACCAGGTATACATGGTATTCGCCCATCACATTTAAGAACATAAGGTATTTACCAATAAAACCAGCCGTTAATGGAATACCGGCAAGTGATAACATGGCAATAGTTAATGCAAAAGCCACGAAAGGACTCTTTTTAGCAAGGCCATTGTAGCTATCGAAGTGATCTGAACCAGTATTTTGTTTGACCAAAATAAGGACCGCAAAAGCAATTATACTTGCAAAAGTATAGGCTGTTAAATAAACCAAGGCCCCGCTTGAAGATTGATCGCTCAGGGCTATTATTGAAAACAATAGATAACCTACATGTGATACACTCGAATAAGCAAGCATTCTTTTGAAATGCTTTTGAAATAGCGCAGTTACGTTGCCAATAAACAGGGTAATACAGGCAAGTGCCATCACAGGCGGCATCCAGAAGTCGTGCAATGGCGCAAAGGTATCCACAAATAGTCGCAATAGCGCGGCAAAACCAGCTACCTTAACTGTAGTAGACATGAAGGTGGTAATTAAAGTTGGCGCACCTTCGTATACATCGGGCACCCAGAAATGGAAAGGCGCTGCGCCTACTTTAAAGCCCAGGCCAACCATCAAAAGAATGATGCCTGGGTAAATCAATGGTGACAATGAATTGTAATTTCCAACCAGATATTCACTAATTACGTCAATGTCGAACGACCCGGTTGCACCGTAAATTAATGTGATTCCGAATAATAAAAAGCCGGTAGAGAAGGCTCCCATTAGGAAATACTTCATGGAGGCCTCATTAGAGGATAAATTGCTCTTTCGTATACCTGCAAGGATATATAAACTTACAGACATGATTTCGACACCAACAAATAACATCGACATATTTTTGTAAGACAGCATCATAATGATACCGACCAGCGAAAAGAGAATTAAGGTAATATACTCTGCAATGTTCTCGCTGTTCTTAGCAAAATAGTTTTGAGATAGCAACAAGATAAAAAACGTACCCGTAATGGTTAAACCTGAAAATGCTAAGGCAAAATTATCCATCTGCATCATGCCGTATGATACATGGTCCGTATTCCAGGAGGTGACTACAAAAACTAAAGAAATAAGGAGACCAAAAAGGGAAAGAGGCAATAATGCTTTCTTGGCTTTAAATAAGCCCGCATAAAGTACGACTAAAGCTGTAACTGCAATTGTTATAATGATATTCATTTCCTTAGTTTACCGATGTTAATTTTAAATTTACCTGCTCTAATAATTGCTGTACTGCTGCTTCAGATAAGTGAAGGATTGGTTTTGGATAGACGCCAATTGCAATAACAAGTGCACAAATAATGTATAATACAACCTTTTCTGAACCTTTGATATCAGTAAAGCTCAGGGTAAGGTCGTTCGTTTTGCCAAGCATTATATTTTGGTATAGTCGTAACATATACACTGCACTAAATATGATGGTTAGACCCGCAAAAGCAGCGGCCCAAATGTTGAACTCATAAATACCTAAAAGCAATAAAAATTCGCCGATGAAACCATTGGTTCCCGGCAATGCGATGGTACCAAAAACAATAATTAAAAAGGTGATGGCTAGTTGAGGCGCCACCTTGGCAAGCCCGCCAAGCTCAGCAATCTTGTTCGTTTTTAACCTGCTAAAAATAATATCAAGCACAAAAAACAAACCCACTACATTAATACCATGACTAAGCATTTGAATCATGGCGCCTTGCATACCTTGCGTATTCAAAGCAAATATACCTGCAGATATTAAACCAACGTGTGCTATTGAAGAATAAGCAATTAGACGTTTAGCGTTTTTCTGAGTAAAGGCAATAATCGATGCATAAACTACACCGATGATCGATAGAACCATGGCGGTAGCACCCCACTCTTGTACGCCAAATGGAACAATAGGCAATAACCACCTGATTACACCATAAATACCCATTTTTAACATGATACCTGCTAATAACATAGTTCCGGTAGCGGGAGCCTCTGTATAGGTGTCTGGTTGCCAGGTGTGGAAAGGAAATACCGGCATCTTGATTGCAAAAGCAATAAAGAAAGCCCAGAATATCCAGCCTTGGTCAACATTATCAAGCTTCAAATTATAAAATGCCTGTATGTCGAAATTCTGTAATGGATTTTGTAAATAGAGGTAAATAATACCCAGCAGCATAAATAGGGAACCGCCTATGGTATATACAAAAAACTTCATATTCACTTTAATCCGGTCTTTACCCCCCCATATGGCGCAGATAAAATATATTGGAATTAACGCGGCTTCCCACCCGATATAAAAAAGGAAAGCATCCAGCGCTGTAAATACCACAAGCAAACCTGCTTGCATAAACAGTATTAAGGCATAAAATGCATGCGCTTTTTTATAATCATGTTTATAGCTGGCTAATATAATGATAGGGATAAGCACGTTAGTAAGGAGAACAGTGATTAAACTGATTCCGTCAATGCCAGCATGAAAATTGATTCCAAGATCTTGTACCCATGGGTAGTTCACTGTAAACTGTGTGCTGGCGTCGGGTGTAAAATTACCGATGATAACGGAGGTTAAGGCCAAAGAAACTAGCGCAGCTATCAAAGCTACATATTTAGCTGATTTGCCAGAAAACGCGGTAATTAATGCGCCTACCAGCGGTAAAACGATAAGAAGTATTAAAAGTTGTTCCATTATGTTTCTTTGATCGATCGCTTATAGAGATAAGTAAGTATACAATAACAAGGAGATGATTCCGACAACCATCATTAATATATAAAAGCCCACATTACCGGTTTGCAATAACCTTAAGCTTTTACTGGCTTCAGTAGTACCCCATCCAAATCCGTTAACCAGACCATCAATTACTTTGGTGTCGATAATTCTGTAAAAGAATACAGATAAGGCATCTAATGGCTTCCTAATGAGCGTATCGTAGATTTCATCAATGTAAAATTTGTTGTAAGACAAACTTTCTAAAACAGGCCTTTGTGCTTCATCAGCCATTGGAACTTCTGCTTTTTTGTTGTATTTCAGATAAGCCAGACCAATTGCGATCAATGCCCCAATAACAGATACAGCCATCAACATGTATTCTGTGGCATGACTAGGTAATGATCCATGGTGTTTAATGACCGGAGTTAACCAGCTTGACAACCAGTGGTTGCCACCAAGAACTTCTGGAATGCCAATTACACCACCAACAGCCGATAAAACAGCTAATATTATAAGTGGGATGGTCATACTTTGTGGTGATTCATGTATTTTTTCCTTTTCATGATGTGTACCTCTGAACTCACCATAAAAAGTAAGGTATAACATCCTGAACATATAAAAGGCTGTTAAGAAAGCAGTAAAGACTGCTATTGCCCAAACAATTTTGTTGTATTCAAAGGCATGTACAAGTATCTCATCTTTTGAAAAGAATCCGGAAAATGGAGGTATACCTGAAATAGCAATCGTACCAATTAACATAGTAATGAACGTAACGGGTAGTTTTTTACGTAATCCGCCCATCTTGCGCATATCTTGCTCATGATGCAAGGCGTGAATTACCGAACCGGCACAAAGAAATAATAAAGCCTTAAAGAATGCATGGGTAATAACATGGAAGAAAGCACCATCGTAAGCACCTACTCCTAAACCGATAAACATATACCCCAGTTGTGATACCGTTGAGTAAGCAAGTACCTTTTTAATGTCAGTCTGCGTTAAAGCAATTAATGCACCTAAAACTGCAGTAGCCAATCCCACAATAGTAATCAAATGTTGAATTACTGGTGCAAGATCAAATAATACATTTGACCGGGCAATCATATAAACACCTGCAGTAACCATGGTTGCCGCATGAATGAGAGCAGACACTGGTGTAGGACCAGCCATGGCATCTGGAAGCCAAGTAAACAGTGGCAACTGCGCCGATTTACCACACGCTCCTATAAACAGAAATAGGGTGATTAGAATTATAGGGGTATGACCTGGTAATAAATTTTCGGCCATAGGAAAGACTTTCGAGAATTCTATGCTTCCAAATGTAGTATAGATCAGGAATACCGCTAATAAAAACCCTAAATCACCAATACGGTTAATGACAAACGCTTTTTTAGCTGCTGTTGCATAACTGCTGTTTGTAAACCAAAAGCCAATGAGCAGGTATGAACAAAGTCCGACACCTTCCCATCCGATGAACATGACGATATAATTAGACCCTAAAACAAGTAACAACATGAAAAAGATAAACAGGTTTAGGTAACTGAAGTACTTACCAAAACCTGCGTCCTGTTGCATATACCCGATAGAATATACATGAATCAAGAAACCTACCCCTGTAATGATAAGCAGCATAATACTGCTTAATGGATCAACCAAAAAGGACAAAGGAATTTGCAAATTCCCTGCACTGATCCAATCAAAAAGGAATATTTCATGCGACTTATTTGCATCTGCTCCTAATTCAAGGAAAATGCCAATACTTAGGGCAAAAGAGAGCAATATTACGCCGCTGCCTATAAACCCTATCAGGTTTTTAGATAATGTATTTCTACCCAGACCATTTATAACAAAGCCTAAAAGTGGAATCAAAGGAACCAGCCAAACTAAATCTATCATCTTATAATTCTATACTTAATAATTACCACTTAAGGCGATTCAACACATTAATATCTGTAGACTGGGTGTTTCGGTAAACCATAACGATGATACTTAACCCAATAGCCACCTCTGCGGCGGCCAGTGCCATAATAAAAAATACAAATACTTGTCCCGATGCATCATTATGATGCACAGAAAAAGCGGCAAGTAATAAGTTAACTGCATTAAGCATTAACTCTACCGACATAAAAATTACTATAGCGTTCCTTCTGGTTAATACTCCTATAACGCCGATGGTGAAAATGATTGCACTCAGCCAGATGTAATGGTTAAGCGGTACTCCCTGCAATTCTTGCGTAATGTTCTCCACTATACTTTTTCTTTTTTAGTTAATAATACTGCTCCAACCATGGCTGTTAATAATAATACCGACGCCAGTTCAAATGGAAGCATAAACGGACCAAATAATTCTTTACCAAGGTTCTCTACCAAACCTAAATTTGGGTTTCTCAATACCAATGGATCGGCCAGCGCAGTTGCCTTTAGCGAGCCTATTAATGTAATTGCTAAACAGCCTCCGGCTATAACACCTATTACTTTAACGAGATTAGATTTTGTCGGTTCGTTCTCCTGGTTGAGGTTCAGTAACATCAGAACAAACAGGAATAGTACCATTATGGCCCCCATGTAGACAATGAAATTGACCACAGCTAAAAACTGTGCATTCAATAAAATGTAATGAATGGTAAAGGTAAAAAACGTGACAATTAGGTAAAGTACACTATGCACTGGGTTCTTAGAAAAGATAACCATCAATGAAAAGAAAATACTTAATGTTGCTACGACATAGAATACAGATGTACCCATTTATAATTTGTTAAACTGTTTAAATAAAAGCCTAAAGGCACCAATATTATTTTTTATCTAGCGGTGCTTCCACCAGCTTGTCTTTTCCGTAAATAAAATCCTTACGAAGGTAATCTGAAGGTACAATAGGGCCATCTAAATAAATAGCTTCTTTTGGGCATGCCTCTTCACATAAACCACAAAAGATACACCGTAGCATATTAATTTCATATACCGCTGCGTACTTTTCCTCACGGTAAAGGTCTTTTTCTTCAGGCTTACGTTCAGCGGCAATCATTGTAATCGCTTCCGCCGGACAAGATAATGCACAAAGTCCACAAGCAGTACAACGTTCACGTCCTTCTTCGTCCCTCTTCAAGGAATGCATTCCCCGGAAATTGGTTGAAAAATCCCTTTGAACTTCTGGATACCTGATGGTAGCCTCCTTTTTGAAAAAGTGGCTGATAGTAATCGCCAATCCCTTCCCAATTGCTGGCAAATACATGCGCTCTGCAAAATTTAAGGGCTTTTGTTCTAATACTTTCTTTTTATTGGTTAATGGTTCCATTAAACCTCCTGTTATATCCGCAAGCGGAACGTTAAAATTTTTCTACTAATGCAATCACCACACCGGTGACAATAATATTTGCAATGGCTAATGGAATCAACACTTTCCATCCCAGGTGCATCAACTGATCGTAACGGAAACGTGGTATTGTCCAGCGTACCCACATAAAGAAAAAGATAAATGCAAATATTTTTATGAATAACACCAAGGTGCCAATGATTGGCCCAATTACAGGTCCTACGTTCAATAACACCCAATCCATACCAGGATAGTTATATCCTCCAAAATAAAGCGTTGCAATTACTGCTGAAGAAACAAACATATTAATGTATTCTGCAAACAGGTAAAAACCCAGTTTCATGGAAGAGTATTCGGTATGATAACCGCCTATTAATTCTGTCTCACATTCTGGTAAATCAAATGGTGCCCTGTTGGTTTCCGCAAATGCGCAAATCAAGAATATAACAAAACCAAGTGGCTGATAAAGCACATTCCAATGCCACCCATGTTGCTGCTCTGAAATTTCCCGTAGGCTCATCGTTCCCGTTACCAGCAATAAAGCGATAATGGAAAGCCCCATGGCAATTTCGTAACTAATGTTTTGTGAGGCTGCACGAATGGCACTCAATAAGGAGTATTTGTTATTTGAAGCCCAGCCACCAATCATTACACCGTAAACACCTAAAGAGACCACACCGAATATGTAGAGTATACCAACGTTAATATCAGCTACCTGTAGAGGTATATTGCGATCGCCAATAGTGATATCGGAACCCCATGGTATAACCGCTGTGCCAATACAGGCCGTAAGCATGGATAACCCCGGACCAACCATAAATAACCATCGGCTGGAATTAGTTGGAACGATTTCTTCCTTCATAAACATCTTCAAGCCATCGGCAAGGGGTTGAAACATTCCGAAAGGTCCAGCGCGATCCGGACCTAAACGATCCTGTAAAAACGCTGCAACTTTACGTTCCGCATAGGTAGAATACATCGCAATCAACAGCGTAACTCCAAATATGACGGAGACAAGTATAAATTTTTCTATAATTAACGAGTTCTCCATTAGAATTTACTGGTTTTTTCTAGTTCAATCTTATTAGCCAATTGTAATTTGGGGTTATCCTGAATAACAGGTAATGGAACCATCGTCTCGTAATGATTTGAAGCGATTACCGAGGCATCACTGATATGCGTTGGGTGTTCAAGTACCCAATCATTTGTTTTTTTCTTATCAAAACGACAAGTATTGCAAATAAACTCTTCTACTTCGCCATAAATATCTTTTCGAGCCGTTACCCTAAGTACATCTTCGCCTTTATACCACAAGGTTACCTTACCACTGCAGGTAGGGCAATCGCGATGTGCATCAATTGGTTTTGTAAACCAAACACGATTCTTAAATCGAAATGTTCTGTCCGTTAAAGCACCAACCGGACATACATCAATAACATTTCCTGAGAAATCGTTATCAACAGCTGTTTTGATATAAGTAGAAATTTCAGAGTGATCACCACGGTTTAGAATTCCGTGTACACGTTTATTAGTGATTTGATCGGCAGTAAATACACAGCGGTAGCATAAAATGCAACGATTCATGTGCAACTGAATCTTGTCACCAATGTCTATGCGTTCAAATGTTCGACGTTCAAATTCATATCTGGTTTTTTGTAAACCGTGTTCGTAACCCAGGTTCTGCAAATCACATTCACCTGCCTGGTCACATACCGGGCAATCCAACGGGTGATTGATAAGTAAAAACTCTACAACACCTGCACGGGCTTCTATAACCTCAGGTGAGGTGATATTTTGCACCTCCATACCGTCCATAACTGTAGTACGACAGGACGCCACTAACTTTGGCATAGGTCTTGGATCTTTTTCAGATCCTTTACTTACCTTAACAATACAGGTACGACATTTTCCGCCACTGCCTTCCAATTTGGAATAATAGCACATTGCAGGCGGCACGATATCACCACCTATTTGCCTTGCAGCATTTAAGATCGATGTACCTGGCTCTACTTCAACAGTTATACCGTCTATGGTAACCTTAACTTTATCACTCATTGTTAAAGATATTCTTTAATTTTCTGTAGTAACTTCTGCTTTCGCTATAGGTTCAGCATAACTTGCCAAACCATAATTTGTATCCAGGCATTTAACTGGCTCTTTTACATGCCACTCAAATTCATCCCTGAAATGCCTGATTGCACTAGCCACTGGCCAGGCTGCAGCATCGCCTAACGGGCAAATCGTATTTCCTTCAATATTTTTAGCCACGTTAATCAGTAAATCAATGTCGCTCATTTTTCCGTGACCATATTCCAAACGATGTAACACTTTCTCCATCCATCCGGTACCCTCACGACAAGGTGAACATTGACCACAGCTTTCATGTGAATAAAACCGCGCAAAGTTCCAGGTATTTCTAACCATACACTGGTCTTCATCGAAGGCTATAAACCCGCCAGAACCCATCATCGTTCCCGTGGCGAAACCACCTTCGGATAAAGATTCATAGCTCATTAACCTTGGTTCTCCATTTGCGAGTTTTAACGTCAGGTTTGCTGGTAATACTGGTACAGATGAACCTCCGGCAACTGTTGCCTTAAGTCTTTTACCATTAGCAATTCCTCCGCAATATTCATCAGAGTAAATAAATTCTTCAACTGGCAAGCCGAGTTCAATTTCATATACCCCAGGTTTCGCCAGGTTACCTGATGCCGAAATTAATTTGGTACCGGTACTGCGACCGATTCCTATCTTCGCATATTCTTCCCCGCCATCATTTATAATTGGAACAACTGCAGCGATTGATTCCACGTTATTCACTACAGTAGGTCTGCCGTATAAGCCTGCAATTGCAGGGAATGGTGGTTTAATTCTCGGATTACCTCTCTTACCTTCTAAAGACTCCAATAACGCTGTTTCTTCGCCACAAATGTAAGCACCGCCGCCAGGCTGAACATAAAGCTCCAGGCTATACCCTGTACCCAGGATGTTTTGCCCCAGATAACCCGCGTTTTTTGCTTCAGCAATTGCTCTTTCCAATATTCTGATTTGTGGCATCATTTCACCACGCACATAGATGTAAGAGGTATTTGCACCAAGTGCATAACTCGACACAATCATTCCTTCGATTAATGCATGAGGAATATGTGTCATCAAATACCGGTCTTTAAAAGTACCAGGTTCCGACTCATCCGCATTACACACCAGGTAACGTGGTACACCTTCCGGCTTAGCCAAAAAGCTCCATTTCATTCCTGTAGGAAATCCCGCGCCACCACGACCCCGCAATCCAGATTTCTTTACTTCCTCAACTACTTCTTCAGAAGTTAAGGTTTTCAAAGCTTTCTCTACTGCGCGATAACCGCCTTTTTGACGATATACATCAAAAGTATTGATGCCTGGTACGTTTATATTTTCTAATAATAGTTTACGGGCCATTATTTATTGCGTAAGTTCTCTATTAATTCATCCACCTTTTGCTCGTCCAGGTTCTCATAGAAAGTATAATCAGGGCCAATTTGTAAAACTGGACCAAAACCGCATGCGGCCAAACATTCTACGCCTCTCCAGCTAAACAAGCCATCTGGTGTTACTGTATTCTCTTTAACACCCAATTTTTGTTCAATATGAGACATTACCTTTTCCGCGCCAACTAAACAGCAAGGTCCTGTACGACAGACCTCCAATACATATTTACCTGAAGGTTTTAAGAAATACATCGAATAAAACGATGCAACTTCATAAACCTCTATAGGTTCAATATTTAAATAAGCAGCAACGCGGTCCATTGCCGAAGCACTTAACCAGCCTTGTTCAGCTTGAACTTCATGTAAAAAAGGTAACAATGCAGATTTTTGTTTTCCTTCTGGGTATCTACCTACTATTTCTTCAAACTTTGAAAGTAAAGCTGACGAAAAATCTACAGGTTGTTGTTCTTCTACTTTAAGCATCTAGTTCTCCAGCTATAATATTCATGCTACTCATGTTAATGATGGCATCCGATAATAACATACCCTCACTCATTTTAGCAAACATTTGATAATTTATAAAACTTGGGCGTCTGAAGTGCAAACGATATGGTGTTCTCCCGCCATCATTAATCAGGTAGAATCCAAGCTCTCCGTTTCCTCCTTCAACAGCATGGTAAACCTCCGCTTTTGGCGCATCAATCTCCCCCATTACTATCTTAAAATGATAGATCAAAGCTTCCATGTTATTGTAAACTTCTTCTTTTGCTGGCAAATAAAACTCCGGCACGTCAGCATGAAAAATACCTGCCGGCTCACTTTTTATTTTCTCCATTGCCTGCTCAATTAGACGAAGACTCTGCCACATTTCTTCATTACGCACCAAATAACGATCGTAAATATCACCACTTGTTCCTACTGGTACTTCAAAGTCAAAATCACCATACGAAGAGTAAGGTTCACTTATCCGCACATCGTAATCTACACCAGTAGCACGTAAAAGTGGGCCCGTCCAGCTATAACTTAAAGCAGTTTCAGCAGTTACTTTAGCTACTCCCGCAGTTCGATCAATAAAGATCCGGTTTCTGTTAAGTAAACTTTCAAACTCCTTCAAGGCAACAGGAAACTCCTTTAAAAATTTGTTGATTTTTGTAAAGGCAATCTCATTAAAATCACGTTCAAATCCACCGATTCGCCCAATATTTGTCGTTAACCTTGCACCACAAATCTCCTCATATATTTCATATATATGCTCCCTGAATTGGAACAAATATAAGAAAGTGGTTGTCGCACCCGTATCCTGTGCAATAATTGTATTGCAGATAATATGATCGGATATTCTTGCCAATTCCATTATAATCACCCGAAGGTAATCCACCCGCTTGGGCATCTGGATATTCAGCAATTTTTCTACCGTCATGTGCCAACCCATGTTATTTATAGGAGAGGAACAATAGTTTAACCGGTCTGTTAATGGTGTAATTTGATAAAAGGGCCTGTGTTCAGCAATTTTCTCAAAAGCACGGTGGATATAGCCAATAGTAGACACACCACTAACAATACGTTCACCGTCTAATTGAAGAACATTTTGAAAAACCCCGTGTGTGGCGGGATGGGTCGGACCTAGATTTAAGGTTACCAATTCACTCTGAGGATCATTATCCGTATGTACTGGCTGATTACTCATATTATTATCTCCCAAAGTATTCGTCTTTTTTGTCAACTCTATTTGGGTCTTCCAATGGATATTGTTTTAACATCGGAAACACCCCCAAGTCATCCATGTTTAAAATTCTTCTTAAGTCAGGATGACCCTCGAATTTAACCCCAAAAAAATCATAAGTTTCGCGCTCCATCCAATTGGCACCATTCCACAAAGAAGTAGCAGTTGGAATTACCGGATCATGCTGGTCTATAAAAACCTTAATCCTAACCCTGATTCGTTTAACCATATTATGCAAATGGTAAACTACTGCAATTCCTTGTTTTTTCTCCGGGTAATGTACCGCTGTGATATCTGTAAGGAAATTAAAATTGGTCTTTTCATTTTCCTTTAGAAAACTCAAGACTGATATAATTACATCTTTAGTTGTTTCAAATGTCAACAATCCATAAGGTTCTTCAACATTTAAAATTTTACCATTGAAATTTTCACTTAATAACTGGATTAACTCATTATTCTTCGTTTCTTCCATTATAATATCCCATAAGAAGCCAACATTTCTTTGTATTGATCTGAATCTCTCCGTCTCGAGGATTCACTCTTTACAAGCTCCTGAATTTTACCAAAACCATCTAATATAGCTTCTGGTCGCGGTGGGCAGCCAGGAACATACACATCCACAGGAATGATTTCGTCAATGCCCTGCAATACGGAATAAGTATCAAAGATTCCTCCACTAGAAGCACATGCACCAACAGCCATTACCCATCGAGGTTCTGCCATTTGTAAATACACCTGTTTCAAAACAGGTGACATTTTTTTAGCAATGGTTCCCATTACCATCAGTAAATCTGCCTGACGCGGTGAAAAGCTCAAACGTTCTGAACCAAAACGCCCGAAATCATAATGAGACCCCATAGTTGCCATAAATTCAATTCCACAGCAGGAGGTTGCAAATGGCAACGGCCATAATGAATGGGAACGGGCAAGCCCGACAACTTTGTCCAGGGATGTGGCAAAAAAACCAGATCCTTCAATTCCTGGAGGTGCATTTACTATATTGATGTTACTCATGATATAAAACAAAAAATGGTTCTTTCCTATACGGAACGAACCACTAAATTACAATATTTTAGAAAGATAACGACTCTGGCACTTCATTTATAATGGATCTAAATAACTAACTCCAGTCCAGGGCTTTCTTCTTTATTACGTAGATAAAACCAAGCAATAGGGTCCCCATAAAAACAAACATCTCTATCATACCCTCCATGCCTAATTCCCGAAAATTAACAGCCCAGGGGTACATAAAAATCACCTCCACGTCAAATAGAACGAATAAAATAGCAACTAAAAAGTACTTAATTGAAAATGGCTGACGTGCATTGCCTATCACTTTGATACCAGCCTCAAAAGTTGATAGCTTGTCAATAGTTTTCCTTTTAGGACCTAAATAGTGGGTAGCAACAAGGGTTACAACCACAAAACCGAGGGCCACAATAACTTGAAAAATAATAGGTAAAAAATCTGAAGGTATACTTTGTGTTTCCATGAAATGTCTTTATACAAAAATAACAGAAAAAGGCAGGATAACAACCCTGCCTTTCAAATAGATTAAAAAAAGATATTTTATTTTTTAGTCCCCGCTAACTCTTTCAACTTAGCTGGAGCAAAAGTTCCTGCCGGATTAGCAGCAACACTTTTCGTAAAATAATCTTTTGCTTTCGCCTTATCAGTATTAGCATAGAATGCACCTAGTTGATCATAAGCTTCTGCTAATTTTCTAGCATTTGCTTCAGCCAATTCAGGTTTTTCTACGGTTACTTTTTGAATAAATGTTTCAAAATGGGGAACCATCATTCCTTTCGGATTTTCCTCATCATCGATTAAGCTGTTAATTCTTCCTCTCCATAAATAAGCATCTGTAGTTTCTGGAGCTAATGCAGCCACTTTAGCAATCGCTGAATCTGCTTTTACTAAAATATCTTTTGAAGGGGTTTGTTTAGCATTTAATTCTCCTGCATACTGGAAATAACGTGCTAAACCATTGTAATAGTAGCTATATAAAACACCTTTTGCATTAGGGGCAGCAGCAATTGCTTTATCATAGATATCTGCAGCCTGACCATACTTCTTAGCATCATAAAACGCTTTAGCAATTTCAGTCAACGATTCTACATTAGTAGAATCCATTTCTACTGCTTTAGTGATGTTTATGAGCGCCAAGCTATCATTGCCACTTTGCAATAATGCTTTTCCTAAATAAAGGTAATCTGACCCTACAAGACGTGAAGTATCTTTAGTTTTTGCAAAGAAATCATTCATGTACTGCAAACTCTGTGGATAGTTTTTGTTTTCATAAGCTGAATAACCACGTAACCTTAAAACTACAGGTGCCTTAGGGTCATTTTCACTTACTGAAGCCATTGCACTTGTCTCTTGCTCTAAAGTTTTGAAATCTTTCGCATAAAACAAGAACTGAGCATATCTCAATCTAGATTCAAATGATTTATCAGTTAAATCAAGGTATTTTTTGTAATTCTCTAAAGCAGATGCAGCTTTAGCATCAAAATTCTGAGGTTCAAAATTTGCCCATTGCATGTATAATTCAGCTATCTCGCGGTAAGCTGGACCATAGTTAGGGTCAGCAGCAATCACTTCTTTCAAAGCTGACTCAGCTTCAGGAAATGCTCTTGACTCCTTATACATTCTACCAATCTGTACTTTAGCACGGTGCAAATTTGGATCTATATTTAAAGCTCTTAAATAATTTTGTAAAGCTTCTGAGTTTTGTTTTTGCTTAGCATAAAAATCTCCAAGTGCTAAAAATGTCTCCGCATCTTTATCATCTTTATCTAATTCGTCTGCTTTCTGTAAGAAAGGTAATGCGGCAGCATAATCTGGCTTTTCAGTAGCAACATACGCTTTACCAATAAACATCGATGGTACGTGATCTTTCTTAGAAGCTACATCCAGCGCTTTATCAAAATTTGTTTTTGCAGATGCAGCATTATTTGAGGCAAGATCTGCTTCGCCTAAACCTATATAATTCAAGGCAAATTTCGGATCTGCAGCAACCCCCTGAGTAAATACCGCACGTGCTGAATCAACATAATCAGTACGAAGATATACTTCACCTAAGTAATAATAATTTTCACCTTTTTTTGCCTGAGAGTTTACAAGTGTCTTTAACATAGCAGTTGCTTTCTGATACTGCTCGGCGTCTAGCGCTTTTTTTGCATCATTTAAGCTTTGAGCAAAAGAGGCAGAACCTACTACTGCTAGACCTAAACTTAAGGCTATTGCTTTTTTTGTCATTTTCATGGTTCGTTATCGTTAAATCATTAGGAAGCCTGTATGAACTTCACTTATTTCAAATATATAATTATTTTTAGTTTTTAAGATTAAATTCTCGGGATGTGAGCTCATGTGGTCCTAAACCTGATTTTAATACAATCAGCTGTCCACGTTGGCTCACTAACCAGTTTGCAAAACCTGTGCCCAAACCTTGCTTACCTTCACCATTGATGATGTAAATGTTTCTTAAAAATGGATATTTCCCACTTATTAAATTCTCTTGTGTAGGTTTATAAAAACGGTCATCCCCTTTTTTACCCTTAAGATTCCGGACAGCCAATAATTTGACCTTTTGCATGTAGTCCTTATTTGTGGCGTCACCCTGTAACAACCAGTTCACACCAACAATACCAATGTAATCTTTATGCAATCCGATGTATTTAATAACGTCATCATTGCTGTTTAAAGTATACACTCCTTTTTCTGGAAGCGATTTAATCCCAGCTAGCTCTTTAAAATAACGAACTGTACTGGAGTAGGCATTATCAAAAACCAAACCTCGCCCATGGGTTTGTTTACCTTTTAATATGGATATCACCTCCTCTACTGTAATGGTAGAATCTACGTTATCCTTACTGGTAATCAAAGCGATACCATCTATGGCGAAACGCGACGCCCTTACGGGTATACCTCTGTTAGCATAAATCTTCTCTTCGGCGGGTGTTAACACTTTTGATAAGATAATCACACGAACACTATCATTCAAAAAAGTTGGAAGAATTTTACCTTCTTCACCTCGAATAACGTCAAAATTTGCCTTAGGATAGTCCGATTTAAAAACGGCTATCTGATCGTCTACTACATTACCAAAAGATTCATCCACCAAAATCGATACATCACCAGAAGTGCTTGACACGGGTGGTCCTTTCTTCTCTTTGTCCTTACAGGAAGAAAAGATCATCAATGTTAATAAGATGAAACCGCAGTACTTCATTTAATTCTCCTTTTTGTTGA
The DNA here is from genome assembly GCF_045627485.1 of Pedobacter sp. GTDB lineage: Bacteria > Bacteroidota > Bacteroidia > Sphingobacteriales > Sphingobacteriaceae > Pedobacter. The sequence continues at coordinate 27,896 of NZ_JAZQNU010000194.1, forward strand.
TCAATCTGTAAAAACGCAATATTGCGTATGCAATCAATAACAAACCAAATAGTATTCGGTAAGTCGGTGTAATGTCAAATGGAATGTCTTTCCAAAAGATGAGCAGAGCGCCCAAAGCCAGATAAAACGAGAGCATAACAAGCCCTAAAATAAACAGAAATCGCTGTTGTGGCGATTTCTGTTTAAAAAAATTGAAGTCAATCATGTTGATTTTCGTTACTGACTTAATGTAAAGCTAATTGGAATGTTATATTTAACACGCACTGGTTTACCATTTTGAATACCTGGAGTCCAACGCGGACTAGCCTTTAATACCCTAACAGCTTCCTCATCCGTACCACCGCCTAATTTACGATCTACTTTGATGTCGGTTAACTCACCATTTTTCTCTACAACGAACGACAAGAACACTTTTCCTTGGATGTTATTCTCTGCAGCCATTGGAGGATATTTTACTGCCTTTTTTAAGTAAGCATAAAACTTATCCATTCCACCTGGGAAACTTGGCTGTGTTTCAATACTTACGAAATCGTAAACTTTAGTATCTTCCACTACAGCAGCTTGTTTTGGTCCCTCTCCTACTGGAGCGGCAATAACAATATCCGCATCAGGATCACCAGCAATGGTTTTCTGACCTGGATCTGCTTTTTTCAAGTCCTCAATCTGAGGTGGCTCTTCGTCACGCACCAAGTTATCCGGCTTCACAATTGGAGGAGGAAACTTAACCTGATCCTGTTTTGGTGGCGGAGGCTCAACCGGTGGCGGCGGAGGGGTATCCGGGTTCACCGGCGGTGGTGGCGCAACGGTAACTTCTACTTGTTTAACTATCTCCTCTTCAGGAAGGGCACCCTTAATCATCGAAATAATTTTAGGCGATATGAACAACAGTACGAATACTGTTCCTGCATAAAGTAAGGATTTAGTTGTATTTGAGCCGTTTTGTCTGCGGAGCTCGTAAGCACCGTAGCTTTTATTCTTCTGATCAAAAACAACATCAAGCCACTCTTTTCTGAATAAATCTATTTTAGAACCGAACATTGCTTTAATGTTTTAATGTTTAATTTATTATTATAAAATTCCATTTTGCTTCATGAAACTTATTTCTGATTCCAGGATGTTCTCATCATCGATCGCTGGTGCAGAGGTAATCTTAGTGATGTTCAGTTCATCCATAATATCAACAAAGTTTTTGTAAGTCGCACCAGACGTAGGTTTGATTACAATCACTAGGGTCTTCTTAGGATCATTGTTATTCAAATCAGCTACTTTCTTTTTGTTCTCAAGTATTGACTTTCTAATTTCAGCAAATCCTTCAATATTAGGTTGGCTTTTACCTGCTTCACCCATGTACCATGCAACTTTATCGTTTTTACCTAACAAGATTGTCATTGTCTGAGAAGCCCTCAATTCAAGCCTGTTCTCATCTTTAGCATCTTTGTCTGGTTTAGCAATATCCATCGCGATTGGCTTCGAAAGCGAGGTGGTTAGCATGAAGAAAGTAATCAACAAAAAGGCTAAATCAACCATCGCAGTTAAATCTACTTTGGTACTAGCTTTTTTGGACCTTACTTTACCACCGCCCTTTTTACCACCCCCGCTGGAGGTATCTAATTCTGCCATTGTCTGTTATTTATTCGCCGCCTTCAGCAGACGTAATTAAACTAAATTTGTTAATTTTTTGTTTCTGTAGAATATCAACAATAGTTTTAATATTTGAATACTCTTCCGCTGCATCCCCTTTGATACTGATTCTCATCTGCGTCGAATGCAATTCTGCAACCGCTTTACGGGAATTCAAAATCCAGTCTGCCAATTGGTTGTTTACAGAATCAATCGGAATTCCAGTTTGTAATGGAGATGCTGTTCTTGCTGCTTCATCTCTTAAAGCAATATATTGCTTTAAGTTCTGGATCGGAACGCCAAACGACTGGATAACACCAAAACGCTCACGTTCTTCCGGGGTAAAGCTTATCTTGTATTGCTCCCCCATTTTATCCAATGTAGCCATTTTTACATCTTTCCCAACCACTTCATAGAATACCTTTCCATGACCTATAGACAACTTCGCAATATCAACATCCGGAACCGGAATCTTGTATGTCGAAGTAGGGATACTAATATCCAAAGGATCAGGCTGACGTGCAGTTGCTGTTAAAATAAAGAATGTCAATAATAAGAACGATACATCGCACATGGCGGTCATATCAATCGAAGTACTGCTTCTTTTTACCTTTGCTCTTGGCATAATCTTTTAATTACTTATGTTTTTTATACTAATGATGTTTAATCTTCCGGTTTTCCATAAAGCCGGTAAAAAAAAATTCATTATTCTTATTTATGCGTAGAAGCATAAGTTTGGATGATGCTGAAACCTGCTTCATCAATCGCATAAGTTAATTTGTCAATTTTCGAAGTAAGGATGTTGTACATGATAATCGCAACAGTAGATGTAGAGATACCAGTAGCTGTACAAATTAAGGCCTCAGAAATACCATTCGCTAATGCAGCCTGATCTGGTGCTCCAGATGTTGCTAGACCAGAGAAGGCCTTGATCATACCTGTTACTGTTCCTAATAATCCTGTTAATGTACCTACTGATACTAGTGTTGCAAGTACTGTTAAGTTTTGTTCTAACATTGGCATCTCCAATGTTGTTGCTTCTTCAATGTCTTTTTGAATGGCTAAACATTTTTGATCAGTATCCATATTTGGCTCAACTTCCATCTCACGGTATTTTTTCATACCAGATTTGATCACGTTTGCTACTGATCCTTTTTGTTTGTCACACTCAGTCATTGCACCTTCAATGTTACTTGAAGCTAAATAACCTTGAATTTTTTTGATGAAAGCATCTAAACTTCCTGAACCGGTAGCTTTACTAATCACGATAAAACGTTCTACTGAGAAAACAAATACCATTAAAAGCATACCTATCAATATCGCAACAATAGGACCTCCTTTGTAAGCCATACCTGCAAAGTTACCTGGTACCGGGTGATTATCAGGATTGTTATCGATGAAATTTGCTGGATCTCCTAATACGAACATGAATAGTGCTGCTCCGATTGCAATACAAAGTGGGATAACTAACACTGCGAATAAATTAGAAGCTGATGATGAGCTTTCTTTTGTAACTGTTGTTGGTTTTGGTGCGTTTGCCATTTTTTTTTAGTTTTTTTTGTTTTTAAAACCTTGTTTTGTTTGAAAGATTTGATAAATTTTATTTTTAATACAAACAACGACTAATTTACACAATTGTTGTAGTAACAAATTTAGAACTTTGATTGACATTATAACATAAAATATCAATCTAAATTAAAATGTTACTTCTGCGTATTTCCCCTTAGACGAAGCCTATATTAAAAAAAGACTGCCTCTTGCGGAGGCAATCTTTCACAATTAAAACTAAAAAAAAATATAAATGCAAATTTTTAGATAAAAAAAAAGCTTTAAGTAGTTATTTGAGTGATTTTAGGTAGAGAACTCCTCATTTCCTCATTAGCCGATGACTCAAACTGTTTAAAGTTCTCAATAAATGCCGCGGCCAGTTCGTTCGCTTTTGCATCGTAAATCAAAGGATCATTCCAAGTATTTCTCGGACTCAATATTTCAGAGGGCACGCCCGGGCAGCTTTCCGGCATATTTAATCCAAAAATAGTATGCACCTGGTAGCGCACATTTTCTAACGCCCCACGCATTGCCGCTGTAATCATCGATCTGGTATAGGCCAGTTTCATTCTTTTACCAGTACCATAGGCCCCACCGCTCCAGCCCGTATTTACCAACCATACATTTACCTGGTGTCGCTCCAGTTTCTCGCCTAATAGTTCAGCATACCTTGTTGGATGCAAAGGGAGAAATGCTTGGCCAAAACAGGCAGAAAAAGTCACCTGAGGCTCACTCACCCCTGTCTCCGTGCCGGCAACTTTAGCCGTATAACCCGAAATAAAATGAAACATCGCTTGTCCGGTCGTCAACTTTGATATTGGAGGCAGCACCCCAAAGGCATCCGCCGTTAAAAAGAATATATTTTTAGGTGGACCGGCTATTGAAGGAACAACAGCATTTTCTATAAAATCTATTTGATAAGCTACCCTAGTATTTTCGGTCTTTTCGACATTTGAAAAATCTACTATTCTGGTACCAGGAAAGTAATTAACATTCTCAAGTAATGAACCAAACTTAATTGCATTATATATTTGCGGTTCATTCTCCTTGGTAAGGTCTACACATTTCGCGTAACATCCACCCTCAAAATTAAACACACTTTTATCATCCCAGCCATGTTCATCGTCGCCAATCAGACCCCGCTGTGGATCAGCAGACAAAGTAGTTTTTCCTGTTCCTGAAAGCCCAAAGAAGATAGCTGTATCTCCCGCCTTGCCCACATTTGCAGAACAGTGCATAGACAATGTGTTCCGCTGTACTGGCAATATGAAATTTAAAACGGAAAACATTCCTTTCTTAATCTCGCCTGTATAAGCACTGCCACCAATTAAAATGATCTTTTTTGTGAAATTTAGCACCGTAAAGTTGCCTTGGCGTGTACCATCTGTTTTTGGATCAGCTAAAAAATCGGAGGCCGCAATAATTGTCCATTCGGGTTGATCAATGAGAACATCTGCTTCAAACCTCAAAAACATGTTATGTGCAAATAAACTCTGGAAAGCCTTTTCCGTAACCACACGTATGGTTGTTTTGTACTCCGGATTGGCACAGGCGTATGCGTCTCTGACGTATACTTTTTTACCCTGAAGGTGTGTGGTAAGTTTATCAAATAAACGGTCAAATGACGCTTCACTAATCTTGTTATTAACCTCACCCCACCATACAGTATCACGGGTTGTCTCATCTTCAACGATGAATCTGTCTTTAGGAGATCGTCCAGTAAATATTCCGGTGTCGATAGCTAACGCACCAGTATTTGTCAAAGTTCCTTCTTGATTAAATAGGGCTTCTTCAACGATTTGCGGAACTTCCAGCTGGTAATGTACATCTACTGAATGTAGATTTAAATAGCCCAAGTCTGGTTTTTGCAAAAAAACTCTGCTCATATGTATAATAGTTAGTTGTACAAATGTAACCAGTTAAAAAGGTAAAGCACACCGGTTTTCAGAAATATATTTACTTATTGTCTGCCATACACTAACAATTAACTATTTGATAACCTGCGGCATACAAACGACTTCACCACAAAATCACCCGCCAGATTTTTTCACTTTATAGCCTTCTTTCTTAAGCAATTCCACTACTTTATCCCTAAAATCCCCTTGAATCAAAATCTCACCATCCTTGGCCGTTCCGCCAACTCCACATTTCGTCTTCAGCATCTTCCCTAATTGCTCCAAAGCCTCTGGTTCACCTACGAAACCTGCAATGAGGGTGACAGCCTTTCCTCCACGATTTTTCCTATCCAGCATTACCTTCAGGTTTTGTTGGTTGTTGGGTACATCTACCGGGCTGGTTTCTTCCTCTTCATAGCTGAAACCAGGATCAGTCGAATACATGATGCCACCAAAATCATTAATCACTTTTTTCTTGCTTTTCATAGCTTGCTTTTTCTATTTAGATATGACCAGATACAATTACGGCTAAAGACAGGGGTCGAATAGACACATTTATTTCTTTACCCATTAAAAACGGCTCACCATCAATATGGATAGCCCCTTCCCGCTCACGGAAAATCTGAATTTGCTTACCTTTTATAATTTCTACCATTTCTGTCTGGTGAGTTTTAGCACGTAGCATAAAATAAGCCAGGGCGGGTATCTTATATAATGGGAAGTTTTTTACAATACAAATATCCAACAACCCATCACTTACCGATGCCAAAGGTGAAATATGAGCATTGTTACCATACTGTGAGGAATTCGCAATACTGACCACAAAAGCTTTACGGGTATAACTATTGCCGTCAACAACAATGCGGTAGGATTCAGGCTTATAGTTTATCATCTCTTTTAACCCTGTTTTGAGGTATCCTGAAAACCCTCTTTTTTTGTTATTAGCAAAAATTGAACTGATATGAGCATCAAAGCCCATTCCCGCCATGTTAAAATACGGCTTACCATTAAATGTTGCGGTATCAATCTTACTTACCTGGTAAAGGTTAATTACCTCGATAGCTTTACGAGGGCTCATAGGAATTTTTAAAAACCTCGCCAATCCGTTCCCAGAACCATAGGGAATAATTCCAAGCACTTTTTGCTGCGCCATTACCTTAGCACCAACCTCATTAATCGTTCCATCACCACCAACCGCTACTATTACCTCAAAATTCATACTCGCTGTTTCGTCAACAATTTCGGCTGCATGCCCCGCATAAGAAGTAAAGCGATAACTAGCGTTAAACTTAGAATGGTCTAGTCGAGCATTTATTAAGTCTGGAATATTTGATTTATCCTTTCCACCGGAGATCGGATTTATAATAAATAATATATTAGATTTTGCCAAGGCTAAATGGTTAATTAAACTACAAAATAATCAATATTTTTTGACTATCTGAATATATAGTGTAATTTTGCAGCATTAAAGTGGACTGATTTGCGATGTTATTCTTAGAATAGCGGGATTGCAACCACGTAAAAAAAAGTGCTAACATTTTATACACTTCCTTTTACCGCCTGGCTACAGGGTCATCTTCCATTTTATATAATTGTTATCTTATTACCTAATTATTTAAAATGTCCTATTTATTTACATCAGAATCTGTTTCCGAGGGTCACCCGGATAAGATAGCAGATCAAATATCCGACGCTCTTATTGATAATTTTTTGGCTTTTGATGCAGATTCGAAAGTTGCTTGTGAAACCTTGGTTACCACAGGGCAGGTCATTTTAGCTGGAGAAGTTAAGTCGAAGACTTACCTGGATGTACAGCAAATTGCTCGTGATGTAATTAAGAAAATTGGTTATACCAAAAGCGAATATATGTTTGAGGCAAACTCCTGCGGTATTTTATCTGCCATACATGAGCAGTCACAAGACATCAACCAGGGAGTAGACAAAACAAACAAAGAAGAACAAGGTGCAGGCGACCAAGGTATGATGTTTGGCTATGCAACCAATGAAACGGAAGACTATATGCCCCTGGCGTTAGACTTATCCCATAAATTACTTCAGGAACTTGCTGTAATGAGAAGGGAAAATACTGATATCAGCTATTTACGTCCCGATGCGAAATCCCAGGTAACACTAGAATATGGCAATGATAATAAACCCGTTCGTATAGCTGCTATTGTTATTTCTACACAGCATGACGATTTCGATGAGGAAAATTTGATGCTCGCGAAGATCAAGAAAGACATGATCGACATCTTAATTCCAAGAATCATTACCAAATACCCTCAATACGCCCACCTTTTTAACGATACAATTGAATACCACATCAATCCTACCGGTAAATTCGTCATCGGTGGTCCTCACGGAGACACAGGCTTAACAGGCCGTAAAATCATTGTAGATACCTATGGTGGAAAAGGAGCTCATGGTGGTGGTGCTTTTTCTGGTAAAGATCCAAGCAAAGTAGACCGAAGTGCTGCATATGCTACTCGCCATATCGCTAAAAATCTTGTTGCAGCAGGTGTTGCAAACGAGGTTCTTGTGCAGGTAAGTTATGCAATCGGTGTAGCCAAACCAATGGGAATTTACATCAACACCTATGGCACTAGTAAAGTAAATAAAACTGATGGCGAGATTGCAAAAATCGTTGAGGGACTTTTCGATATGCGCCCATACTTTATAGAACAACGTTTAAAGCTAAGAAACCCTATTTATAGCGAAACTGCAGCTTATGGACATATGGGTAGAAAACCAGAAACTGTAACTAAAATTTTCAGAACGCCTAACGGTGATGAGAAAGAAGTTACAGTAGAACTATTTACCTGGGAAAAGCTGGATTACATCGAGCAGGTAAAAGCTGCTTTTAATTTGTAAAAAATCCTTAAAAAACTGATAAAAAGAGACCGTTCAAAAGACGGTCTCTTTTTTATTTATTTTCTGCCCGTCAAACCATTTTAGTTAGCCATTGTTTTGTTACATATTAAACAAAATCTTTATGGAACGTCCAGTAGAAATGAATACCCTAAGCCAAATCATGGAAAAACTAAGGCAGAAGGGCTTAGATAATGAAATTAAAATGACCGATCACGGCAAAATGCAAGGATCCATGAGTACTCAAATTTATACCCCAGAAGATTTGACCATCATTAAAACATACCGTTTTGAAGGTGATTCTGACCCTGGAGATAACGCTGTGCTTTACTTGCTGGAAGATAAAAACGGGCAAATCGGTTATATAATGGATGCCTATGGCATGTATAGTTCACAGGAAGGAAAAGGATTTGATGATTTTCTAAAAAAAATCCCTACTGCAGATCGAGATCTTCAGGAATTATTCAGTTAATATCTGCATCATGCCATTTAAACAATGGCATGATGATTTTTAAACTTTCGGCGTTTTAACCGATATGTCCTTTACAATTTCATCCAGTTCTATTGCAGAGCTTAACAAATATTCGAAGAGCAGATTATTTTCCGAATTCCTGCTTTCCTCCATTTTTAACAAATCTATCAGGCTCATCATACGCGTCAAAGGTGCCCGCACCACATGCGACTGCATCCACGCAATTTCCTTCAATTTCTCATTCTGTCTTTCTATACCTTCAAAGTAGTTTATCCTGGCTGTGATGTCACTTGCCAGCACCAAGTAAATATCTTTGTCATTAAAACGCATTTGATTACTTCGTATATCCATGTGCAATACCTCCCCATTCTTGTGCTGATGGCGAAATACACCTTGAAACACCCTATTTTTCTCCTGATTCGCCGACTCTGTCACCTCTAAATACCGATGCATATCTTCTGCAAGTTTAATCATCACAGTATCGGCAGACAAAAACTCTTCTCTGCTGTATCCATAGCATTTAATAGCCGCTTCATTTACATCAATGAACCTCAACGTATCTACTTCGTAAACCCACATGGGCTGCGGACTATGCAAGAAAAGGTCGCGGTAACGTTCATGCATCGCTTTAGACTTGGCATCTATAGCTTTTCGTCCGGCAACATCCCCAATCACGTCAGATTTCTTCTGTTTCCACTCTGTAATATCAATTCCAATAGCCTGTAATTCATAGGGCCCACCTCGCTTATCTGTCAGGCAAACCATGTCCCAAAGCGTATGAATAACCCTTCCCTCTAATGTAATACTATCAATTTCTACCTGATACACATTACCAGGCTGCATTAAACATTTCTCGGCAACATCAAAAACCATTTTAAAATGACGGGGAAATACCGATTTAACATACTTACTGCCAAAAACATCTGCGCCTTCAGTACAAGAGCCAAATACCTCTTCGTATTTTTTGTTACAATAAGTAAAATTACCTTTTAAATCGACCCTCACCACGAAGTTTGTTTGTGAATCAACTAAATCACGCAACTTGGCTTCATTTGCTGATACATCCTGTTCTGCCTTTCTACTATCAGTAATGTCTAAACATGCGCCCAACATGCTGATAACCTCGCCATGTTCGCCCATCTTTAGCTTACACCAAGACTTTAGCAGTCTTACTTCTCCGTCAGGACGAACAATCCGCGTTTCATATTCGATGTCCTTTTTTGTGCTTAACACGCCGCCTATACTTATCGAAACCCTTTCCTTATCTTCATGGTGCAACAAATTCAAATACTCTTCAAAGGTTATTTTGTCCTTGTTCTTATCCAGTCCATATATTTCAAACATATAATCAGACCACCTCACTACATCTGTATGGGTATCCCATGTCCAATTTCCAAATTTTGCTAAGTGTTGCCCTTCTTCCAATAACTTTACATTGCCTTCCAGCTGATCTGAATAGATCCGGCTCTCCAGAATCACTTTTAAAAAGGCAATAGCGCGTTTTATAATTATTTCTTCATTTTCGCTTGGCGATCTTGGTTCGCTACTATAGAAACCCAATGTCGCCATAACCTCACCTTCTGTGTTGATGACCGGGTAAGACCAACAAGCCCTAAGTCCGGTCGCAAGGGCCATAACGCTTGTTTTCTGCCATCTTAAATCATATTTAATATCATGCACGATTACCGACTGCCTCAAGTAAGCAGCGGCTCCACACGATCCGATACTTTTACTCAGTAATAGGCCATCGATGGCATTTATATATGATCTTGGTAAAGATGGGGAAGCCCAGTTATAGATGCGGCCATGCATCACCCGATGAATAGTACATCTAAAATCTGGAAGTATCTCTTCTAAACCGAGGATATAGGCTGTTAAAATGTTTTCTACCTTAGATCCTCTTTTAGCATTCAGTTTTAATATTTTTTTCTCAAAATACTCTACATTATTTAAACGCTTGTTTTCAGAAATATCAATCATTAACCCGCGTAAAATAACCGGTTGTTCGTTATCAGCTATTACAGTCACAAAATTCTTCAACCATACGTATCTTCCATCAGCATTAGCCATTCTACATTCGAAATTAAATGTCCCAGATTTATAATGCTGTGCATCAAAATACCCAGATACCAGCTCCCGATCTGAAGGATGAAGGTGTCGTTTCCAAAATTCCTTGGATGATTGCCATTCTGCCTTTGAATATCCCAAAATGGGTCTGTGATATTCATTGGTTAAAGTTAGCGCCTGGGTTTCTATGTTTAATTCCCACAACACACCATCGATATTTTCTAATATCGTTTGATACTGTTGATGTGCACGCAACAATTCCGGCTCACTCTCCCAATGCGTTTGAGGCTGGGAAATAGCGTCCATACCATTATAATCGGGAATCTCTACAAAGGAACAGACAATATGGCTTACCTCGTTATTAGGATTTAAGATTGGTACATTTGCGATCTCAACATGCCTGGTTACTACATCCTGATCATTCTTTGAGTGGGTTACATACCGTACTGTTGATATCTTGTCGGCAGTCTTGCTATTTAGCACCTTTATTACCGACTTTTTCCAATCCAAATATTGACTGTGAGAGAATGCAGCTGTAAAATCCTTTCCAAGTAACTCTTTCTCGGAAAGCTCAGTTAATGCTAAATAAGCATCATTTACCGCAGTTACAGTAAACTTTGGGCAATTGGGCGCAATGATCAAACTCGCAGTTGGCAATACCTTAAATATCTCCTTGAAGTCCCTAGTGCTTATCATAAGCTAGTGTTCTTTGGTTATAAACTAAAGATAATTTTAATTAACTGGAATACACTATTTTAATAAAGAATTTAATTACAGTTGCTTTAACTAATACAATAAAAACAATGCCATCTTCGCGTACTTTTACGCTAATATATGCGCTATAGGCTATTGACAGAATAAAATATGGCTTCACACAATATCGATTAAAAGACTTTTCATGCCCCCCTCCACCTGCTCAAAAGATATCATTTTAAAAAACTTTATCTTTGTAACATAAACTGCTAAAAACCTTGGAAATCCTTATCATCTTCATATTAACATTATTGAACGGCTTTTTTGCCTTGTCTGAAATTGCGCTGGTATCAGTCAAAAAAGGCCGTATAGAACATCTCGCTTCTCAAGGAAGCAGCCGTGCAAAAACCATCCTTACCTTACTTGATAATCCAGAAAACTTCCTTTCTTCTGTTCAGGTTGGCATTACACTGATTGGCATCGTGTCAGGTGCTTATGGGGGGGCAGCCCTAACAGACGATATGGTAGCTGTTCTCTCAGGGATCTCTTTTCTGGGAGCTTATGTTCACCCCATTTCACTCATCCTGGTTATTGGTGGCATCACCTATTTTACCATTGTTGTTGGCGAACTGGTTCCTAAAACCATTGCCATGAATAACGCAGAGAACATTGCGCTGTTTACCGTTCCGATTATTCGCGTTTTTACCCTGGCCACCTACCCATTCGTCAAATTACTTTCTGGATCCACTAAGTTGATTCTTAGAATTTTCGGTGTTAAAGAAAACGAAGAAGAAAAAGTGAGTGAAGAAGAGTTGCGTTTTATCCTTAAAACAGCCGGCAAACAAGGCGTGTTGGAAAATGAGGAAAGTCAAGCCATGCAAAATCTATTTTCCTTTACCGATCAAACAGCGAAATCGCTGATGACTCATCGTTCGGAGATAGAATGGATTGACTATAACTGGACCAAGGAAGTGCTTTTTGATAAAATCAAAGAAACCGCACATTCAAAGTTTATCGTTGCAGATCACACGATCGACAAACCTAAAGGTGTGGTCACAATCAAAGATGTTCTGGAAAACATTAACCAGCCTAGCTTTCACCTGGATCAGATTTTGATGCGGCCAATTTATGTGATTCAAAGTATGCCAGCATTCAAAATCCTCAATTTATTCAAAGATAAAAAACAATACATGGGTGTTGTTGTAGATGAATTTGGAAGTGTACGGGGCATAATCACATTACACGATTTAATAGAGGCCATCGTTGGAAACCTCCCCGACGAGGATGAAACTGAGGAACCACACATTACAAAAAGAGAAGACGGGACTTTCCTGATCAATGGCCGTACCCCGGTTTTTGAATTAAACCAATATTTTTCCATGCCGGTGATACAGGAGGACATTAATAATTATTCTACAGTTGCGGGATTTATGATGGATCATTTAAAAACGATCCCTAAGGCAGGTGATTTTATAGAAGTAGATGGGTACCGCTTTGAAATTGTGGATATGGATGGGGTTAGGATTGACAAACTTTTAATGTCAATTTCCGAAAATCCTTCAATGATTGACATTTTTTAGACCAATCCGTCTGATGATTTCTAAACACGCCCTGCAGTTATGATAGGGACATTTCCATAACCCAACTTTATCTTCTCCTTTCATCAGCTCCCCATATTCATTAAAGCCCCAGAACCACTCCCCATGCTGCCTATCCAAAAGATTTGTTTTTACATAGTCCCAGGCATTTAAAGAGGCGATTAAAAAACATCCTGTTTGGGTCAGTTCCCAGGCATTGAAAAAGCCAACCATAGCCTCTGCCTGTACCCACCAATGCTTCTCCTTATTCAGGCGCTGGTTATCAAGCCCTTGCTCATACCATAATGCCCCATCGGCACCAAGGCCTTCCAATGCGGCTTCTGCCATTTGAACCGCAATGTCTTTCGTGGAGACGATCAAGTTGTCATCCCGAGTTGCTTCAGCCGCTTCCTGCAACAACCAGGAGGCTTCGATATCGTGTCCATAGGAAATCACCGAAGATTTTTTTACCCAGAACTCATCAAAAAATAAACCCAGGTGTTTTGTCTCCGGATCAAGGATACATCCATTAAAATCATAAATCAACTCTTGCAGTAGCACCTTCAATTCCTCATCTGGCCACACCGCATAAAGATTTGTATAAGCCTCCAGCACATGCAAGTGTGTATTCATTGTTTTTTTCTCATTTGCATCTTTTTCGCTAAGTCTCAAATCATCAAGTGTGTCCCATTCCCGGGTAAACGCCTCATAATAACCGCCATTTTCCTCATCATAACTGTACTTCACCAGGTCTTTATACAATGCTATGGCATGTTCTTTCGCCAACTCCAGTCCCGATGCCATAAAATACTCCGTAAGGGCATAAATGGTGAACGCCACCGCATAAATCTGCTTTTTAGTATCCTTTGGATCACCACGGTAATCTACTGTCCAAAAAACGCCACCATAATCTATATCTATAAAATGATCGGCAATATAATGGTACGCCCGGTCGGCAAGGCTCAAATCTGCTATCTCCTTTGCATTAAAAGCAGCAGAAAAGGCCCACAAAATTCTTGCATTTAACACCACCCCTTTATCTGCGTATTGGTCAACCTGGTTCTCCCCGGTAATTCGGCCTACAAAACCACCGTGCTTTTCATCCACCGTATGCTGCGTCCAGTAATCAAGAATATTCGCCAACTCAAGCCGCAGCTCGGATGCATAAGTGGTTAACAGGGCGTTTACCTCCATAGGTTACAGTTCTTTATTTTTCTGTAGGTTGTTGATGATATGCTGAACAGAACTGCCCGACTTAAAGCCATCAGCGGGTGTGTGCATCACATAATCAAGCAATTGCTTCAGGGTACTGGTTGCCACATGCATCCTGGTATCTGAAGAAGCATAATAAATATAAACTTTTCCATCGTCATCTTGTATCCATCCGTTACAAAAAACCACATTTGATACATCACCAATTCTTTCCTCCCCCACAGGTGCCAAAAAATAACCTGCGGGTTTATAAGTAATTTTTGTGAGGTCATATAAGTCAGTCATAAAAAGGTACAGTACATAACGTAACCCAGCAGCAGTATACCTTACTCCATGTGCAAGGTGCAACCAGCCATGCGGTGTTTTCATTGGCTCAGGACCTAAGCCATTTTTCGCCTCATAGACGGTATGGTATATTTTATTGTCCACAATTCTTTCCTCAGTAATTATCGCCTGTTCAATACAGCTACACAAACCGAAACCAATACCTCCGCCAGTTCCCGATTCAATAAAACCATCCTGGGGCCGGGTATAAAATGCGTATTGCCCATCTACAAATTCCGGATGTAACACTACGTTTCTTTGTTGTGGCGAATTTGTTTTCAAATCGGCCAGTCGTTCCCATGTTTTCAGGTCCTTTGTCCGTACGATACCACATTGCGCAATCGCCATCGTCTGGTCATGTGCTG
>NZ_JAZQNU010000195.1:0-1810 GCF_045627485.1 Pedobacter sp.
TGGCTCTGGAAGAAGTCCGATTGCACCTTTTTTGCTTGCAACTTTTTGTGCAACATCGGCGTGATTATCGAGCCACTTTACTTTAACATCTGTGCCAAGTTTTAGACCTGCCGACTTCAAAAGAGTTTCCAAAACATATTCCGGAGTTCCACCTTTTCCAGACCCAATTATAGTCTTGCCCTTTAGGTCTTGAAGCGACTGAACCGAATCGCCGTTTTCAACGATATACAAAACGCCGTTTACAACTGTAGTTAAAATTTGGATGTTGCCGTTTGTCTTGGCATAAAGTGTCGCACCTAAATTTGATGGTAGACATGCCGCATCGAGATCACCGCTTATCAATTTTTGCACGGCATCAGTTGGTGCCTGATAAAGCTCCAAATCTATTTTCGAATTATCATTTAAATCGATTAGTCCCATGCCAGTCGGTCCGGCAAGAGTTCCGATTCTTAAATTACCTGAAAGCTTGCTACCACCGCAAGATATAAGCACAAAACTCATTGAGATAATTAAACATAAAGCTAATATTTTCTTTTTCATTTTTCTTACCTCCTATTTCTTCGAATAAACTGTTTTAGTGCTGACGCCTTGCAATGCTCCGAGCTTTCCTGAGAGGGCACTGATGTCATCCATCGGTGCATCAATTACTATACTAATTATAGATACATCTTTTGCATCGTAGGGAACTCCCATCCTGCCTTGGATGAACTTCGCATACTCACTTAGAAGCTCATTCACTTTTGGTGCCACATTTCTTTCCTCTACGATGATTCCAATTATTGCTAATCTTGTTTCCATCAGCTACCTCCTTTCATTAAAAAATGCGCCTATACGAAAGGCGCATTACAAAAACTAATTGCTTATTGTATGTTTTGCCTTTCCCCTCAGTTAAACCTTCGGGCGTCAGTACAAATTGTATTTTATATTTTACTACTTTTCTCTAAGGTTTGCAAACCAGTAAGCGATGCCCACCATGAATCCGCCGATGATATTTCCAATTGTTACTGGAAGCAAGTTCGCTGCGAAGAAGTTGCCCCATGTAAGTGCTGCTGTGTCGATTCCTGCGGCAGCTGCAGCTTCGGCGTAAGCATCTATTCCATTTGCGAAAAGTCCTGCTCCGATGTAGTACATGTTTGCAACGCTGTGTTCAAATCCGCAAAGTACGAATAACATGATTGGCCAGAAAATTCCAAGAACTTTTCCTGCGGCATCCTTTGCTGCCATTCCTAGCCATACGGCTATGCATACAAGGAAGTTACAGAAAATTCCTTTAATTAGCGCATCGCCAAATGGCATGCTGCACTTTGCTACTGCCGTCGAAATTACCGATACTGCCATTCCGTTATCGAACAGCGAAACCTGATGGCTGAACACTGCTCCTGCGGCAACGATAAGTCCGCCGATGAAGTTTCCAAAATAAACTAAGAGCCAATTCCTAAGCATACCGCCGATCGTGGCTTTTTTCTCCAGTACCGGAATTATTAACAGGCAGTTTCCAGTGAATAGCTCACTCCCTGCAATTACTACCATAATAAGTCCTGCTGGGAATATACATGCCCCAACAAACTTCGCAACTGATGCGAGTTTAATCGATACTGCAGCTGTCGTTGCCCCAAGTCCTGCCAGACCGATAAACATGCCTGCTAAAATTCCTAGAACAATTGCTTTACCTGCTGGCAAATTGCACTTGCCAACCCCTACGTTTACATAATTACTTGCTACTTCCTTACTTGAATTTATCATTTTCTTTTCGTCCTCTTATTCGTTCAATAACTTTTCTCTAATTTCCTGTGGTACCATGCTTCCGCCT
>NZ_JAZQNU010000196.1:0-36723 GCF_045627485.1 Pedobacter sp.
ATGTAAAAAACCTGTCTGCAATTAGTGCTGCCGACCAGAGTACCATTAAAACCTATGGCAAATTCAACTTGTTACATTTAAGTATTTCCTTAGAAGACCAGGCGAAAGCGGATATCAATGCAAATACAGTAAGCGTAGCAACGGATATTAAGGATGAGGCCAAGTTGAACCTAAGTGGAAAAACCGACGAATATTTTGCCAGCAGCGCTGCCGACAAGGGCTGCCGGTTTGCAGAAGTTACCGTTAAAGATGATAAAACCGTTTTAGAATTCATTGAATTTGCGATCAATAGTAAAAAGGACTAGATTAATGAGGTGAGGCTGCTCTTTCAGAGCAGCCTTTTTTGAATTTACATGATTTATGATGTCACCATTTGACAACAGACTACTCCGTTTAGCGCCTAGGGATCTATGTTTGTAAATACGGACAACCACTCGTTTCTTATTGAAACACAGCACAAAAAGCCGATTGATTACTTTTAAATAAAACTCTTTAACGATTAATTAACGTATCTTTGAAGGATCCATTTACGGAAAACCCTGCCCATGCGCAAAACTACCGAAAGGGCCTTGTTGGTTAAAGCTAATCAAGAACTTGCTTTTCAAAACGAGGAAAAAGAAAACCGCGCAGCTGAACTGGTATTAGCTAATCAGGAACTAGCTTTTCAGCACACTGAAAAAGAAAACCGGGCTATAGAATTAGCACATGCTAATGAAGACTTAAAAAATGCCGAGAAACAGATTGTAGAACTAAACCGCGGACTAGAGCAAAAGGTGATTGAACGTACAGCTCAGCTCGAGATGGCAAACAAGGAGCTGGAAGCTTTCTCTTATTCTGTGTCGCATGACCTCAGGGCACCATTAAGGGCAATTAATGGCTTTACAGAAATTTTGGTGGAAGATTATCTCGATAAAATGGATGGGGATGCTAAATACATCATGGATGAGATTATCGCTAACTCTAAAAAAATGGGGGAGCTTATTGACAACCTGCTTGAATTTTCGCGTGTTGGCAAGCAACAGGTTAATCTTAGTGAAATTGATACCCAGGCAATGCTTAACAGCATTATCAAAGACCTGAAACAGCAGGAACCTTCCAGAAAGATCATCGTTAAGATTCACCCCTTGCCTCCGATGAAAGCAGATAAAAACATGATCAGACAGGTTATGATTAATCTGCTATCAAATGCTTTTAAATACACCAACAAAAGAGAATTTGCCAAAATAGAGATTGGCAGTTATGAGGAAGGCGATAAAATTGTGTATTACGTTAAAGATAACGGGGCAGGTTTTGACATGAAATATTATGATAAACTATATGGTGTTTTCCAACGCCTTC
This sequence comes from Pedobacter sp., assembly GCF_045627485.1. Lineage (GTDB taxonomy): Bacteria > Bacteroidota > Bacteroidia > Sphingobacteriales > Sphingobacteriaceae > Pedobacter. The sequence goes on from NZ_JAZQNU010000196.1 coordinate 1,339, forward strand.
ACAGCAGTGTTGAATTTGATGGAACTGGTGTAGGATTGGCCATCATTAAAAGAATCATCAATAAACATAATGGTAATACATGGGCTACAGGTATAGAAGATGAGGGAGCCTGCTTTTTTATATCCTTACCAGGAACAACAACACCGCCCCCATTTTCACCAACCTTATAAAACGATAAAAGATGTTAGACCAGGATATTCAAATTCTTCTTGTAGAAGATAATAAATCAGATGCAATGTTAACCATCAGGGCATTAAAAAAACACAACCTCGCTAATCAGCTGGTTCATTTAATCGATGGCGCCCAAGCACTTGATTTTATTTTTGCCAAAGGAGCGTATGAAGGACGCGACATGAGCAACATGCCAAAGGTTATTTTTTTGGATATTAAAATGCCAAAGGTTAGTGGATTAGAAGTATTGAAGGCGGTGAAGTCTGACCCAAGAACCAGAACAATTCCGGTGGTGATGATGACTTCATCAAAAGAAGAAACAGATGTGGTATCAAGTTATGAATTGGGTGCCAATAGCTATGTGGTTAAACCAGTAGGCTTTGATAATTTTTCTAAAACTATCGCTGAATTGGGCTTTTTTTGGAAAGTAGTTAACGTAACACCTGCAGTTTAATACGATATGACTGGGAATGTAAAAATCCTCCACCTGGAAGACCTGCATAGTGATGTGGAGCTTGTTGGCCACGCCTTAAAAAGAGGCGGAATCACTTTTGACAGGTTAGTTGTTGACAACAGGCTGAGTTATGCCAAAGCCTTAATTGAATTTGAGCCTGACATTATTCTTTCAGACCACAATCTGCCTGCTTTCAACTCCCATGAAGCTTTAAATTTATTTGCGGAAACAGACCTCAACATCCCTTTTCTGTTAATCACAGCCTCTATATCGGAAGATTTTGCGGTAGACATTTTAAAACGTGGCGCGGATGATTACATTGTAAAAGATAGGTTGGAACGTCTACCATCGGCCATGACCAACGCCCTGGAAAAGTACAGGCTAAAGCGCGACTACCAAATTAAGCTGGATGAAATCAGTAAAAATGAGAAACATTTCCGTGCCCTGATCGAAAACAGCAATGATGCCATTGCCACAATTAGTGAAACCGGCAGTTGGTTATACCAGAGCCCTGCAGCTGGACGGCTTTCAGATTACAAACTGGATGATATTTTAAATCGTAATGTGTTCGGTTACGCCCATCCAGATGATCTTGACCACTTACGGCTGGTATTTCAACAGGCTAAAGAACAACCAAATATTCCAATACCCTATATAGGTCGGCTAAGAAAAAAAGATTCACACTACCTTTACACTGAAGGAACCATCGTTAACTTGTTACACGATGAAAGTGTAAAAGCATTTGTAATGAATTTCAAGGATTGCAGTGAGCGCGTAGCGGCCGATCAGGAACGCTCTAAAATGGTGGATGATTTACGACAACGCAATACCGACCTTGAACAATTCTCTTACATCGTATCGCATAACCTCCGTGCACCCGTAGCAAATATTATTGGCCTTGCAGATGAGCTGAGGGAAGACCTTAGTTTTAGTGAGGTGAAAAGTATTACTGACTATCTGGTGCTGTCTGCAACTAAACTGGATCGTATCATTATTGATTTAAACAGCGTACTTCAGGTAAAAAAGGAGGTAAGTGAAAAAAAAGAAACGGTTAATATTTGCGAAGTAATCAACGACATCAGGCTAAGCATTTCACAGCTGATCAGCGATGAAGACGTAATTTTTAGTTTAAGAATTTCAGCAAGCACTGCGCTTTGGACCATCAAACCCTATTTACAGAGTATTTTTTATAATCTTATCTCAAACAGTATCAAATATCGCCAGCCGGATCTGGCACCCATTATACAAATAGGCAGCGAGTTGAATGGAGGCAAACTGGTTGTTACTTACCGGGATAACGGTTTAGGTATTGATTTAAAAAAACATGAAAAGAATCTTTTTGGCCTGTATAAACGTTTCCATCATCATGTAGAAGGAAAAGGTATGGGTTTGTTTATGGTTAAAACGCAACTTGATGCTATTGGAGGAATGATTAGTGTGGTGAGCGCCTGTGATGAGGGAACAACCTTTACATTAACTTTTGAGCATGAGTGCCCGGCAATGGGTATGCAAATTTATTAAGGCCACCGTAACTCGGTTTTTAACCGGCATTAAAGTAAGATTACGCATCTTCCTTTCCGAGCTTTGCAGCTCATCCGCATAAAAAGGAGTAGATCATCCATAAAGTCGGTATTTACCTTTAAGGTAGCTTTAAGAAATCGATAGAAATAAAACACAGGTGAGTTTCTTCGAGTGCGGTAGCCGATATGGGGTATACCAGAGACACCTTGATAGTTGTTTTGAGTATTTTGCTTCTGATGGTTTCATTGATTTCCTCTTTTTCTTTGGGGTAATGTAGTGATCAGAAACAAAAATGGAGAATTAAAACAATAAAGCCACTCCTGGGAGTGGCTTTATTACTTATAGCTAATAGTGAATATCTATTTTGCTGTATAAAACTTATAGACGGTTACAGAGTTATAATCCTGTCCTGGCCTTAACACCGTTGTCGGGAAGTTTTTCTGATTTGGAGAATCTGGGAAATGTTGGGTCTCTAAGCACAAAGCGGAGCGGTAGCCATAACGCTGTCCACCTTTTCCATCAGCCGTTTTTCCAGTCATAAAATTACCGCTATAGAACTGCACACCAGGCTCATCGGTTAACACATCCATATATATTCCTGATTTAGGACTGTGTAAAGTTGCCGCCAGGCGTAATCCTTTATCATCGCTGAGTACAAAGTTATGGTCGTAACCACCACCCCTTTTAAGTTGCTCATGGTTATCATCAATACGCTCACCAATCAATGTTGGTTTGGTAAAATCGAATGGTGTGCCACTTACCGGCTCCAGTTTCCCCGTTGGGATTAAGGTAGCGTCTACAGGTGTATAGGTCTTGGCATTAATTGTCAACAGGTGATCAGTGATAGTCGAATCGCCGGCCCCACTTAAATTAAAGTAAGCATGGTTGGTTAAATTAAGTACTGTAGGTTTATCAGTAGTGGCATGGTAGCTTATTTTCAATTCATTATCCGGGGTTAAATCATACACTACTTTTACGTTTAAGTTTCCAGGGTAGCCGGCCTCACCGTCTTTAGCCAGGTAGGTTAATTCAAGGGTATGATCATTAGGCTGTTTAGCATCCCAAACTTTATCATAAAAACCGTCAACACCGCCATGTAAGGTGTTTTCGCCATCATTCACCTGCAGTTTATATTCTTTGTTATCAAGGGTGAATTTTCCCTTGGCAATGCGATTGGCATACCGGCCAACCAATGCCCCATAAAAGGACTCATCCTCAGTTTGATAACCTGCTAAACTATCATGCCCCAATACCACATCAACAAGTTGCCCCTTATCGTTTTTCACCATCAGGGATACAATACGCCCCCCGTAATTGGTGATGGCAGCCTCGGAACCAGCCGCATTTTTAAGTACAAAAAGTTTGGTTTCCTTACCGTCTACTTTACTGTTAAAGCCCTCAACAAGAGGAAGTGCAGCTTGTTTCATTTCTAAAGCATTTTTATTTCCTTCATCTCCTGACTTTGCTGCTTGATTACAGCCTGTAAACACGCCGACTGAAGCCAGCATAAATAGTATTATCTTAAGGTCTTTATTCATAACGTGTGCATATTTGGTTAAATTTGAACCAATTTAGAAAAATTATATTAAACGTCGAATTAACAATTAATAATTTATCCTAAATTTGATCAGGGTTTCCGGGTTATCATAATATTCGGGATTATCAGCTACACAAATGACAGGATATACAGAACAATACAAAATGCTCATTGCAGTAGATTGTATCATATTTGGTTTCGACGGAGAATTACTTAAAATTCTACTCATTAAAAGAGGATTTGAACCAGAAAAAGACAAGTGGAGCTTAATGGGGGGATTTGTTAAGGAGGGTGAAGGTATTGACGATGCTGCACAACATATCCTCACCTCCCTAACCGGCTTGAGTGGAGTGTACCTGGAGCAACTTCACGCCTTTGGCAGCCCTGACCGCGACCCGGTGGAAAGGACGGTGTCTATTGCTTACTTTGCTTTAATCGATATTAATAAATATGAAAAACAGCTGAATGAGCAATTTCATGCCGAATGGTTTCCGATTAAGGAAAAGCCAGCGCTGATTTTTGACCATGACAAAATGGTGGAAACGGCTAAAACCTATATCAGAAATAAAGCTGCACATAACCCCCTCCTTTTTGAACTTTTGCCAAAGAAATTTACGATCCCACAGGTGCAGAATTTATATGAAGGCATTTATAACATTCAGATAGATAATAGAAATTTTATCAGAAAATTAACCGCTGCCGGATTACTCATCAAACTTGCGGAGAAAGACAAGTCAAATTCTAAAAAAGGTGCATTCTATTTTAAGCTGGATCGTAAAAAATACAAGACCAATTTTCCTAATTTGTTGAGTTTTATACCTAAAACCAGCAAAATAAAGTAAGTTTTGTTGGTTTAGCTGCTTTTTTAATTACACAACCATTTGATATATAGCGTTTTTGAGGTTTATATTTTTATATTGTAGCATAAAAGGGGAAAACAATTTTGAAAATCTCCTCTTTCCTTAATATTTCAAGTCTTTTTCGCATGTAGCACTCCTCATTGAATTTAAATATTATATTCAACCAGGTATAATAGACATCATAAATCAATTAACAAATAATTATGGATTACAGAGCATCCCTTGACGGGTTAGCCAAAGCAATAACCTGGGGTACTTTTGTTTTATTCGGGTTGCTGGTGTATACGAGTATCAAAGAGATTACAGTACCCCAAGTTGATAGGAAAACAATGTTGATCCACTCTGGAATAATATTACTTCTGATTTCTATTATCGTTGTTTGTTACCTTTTAGCGCCACAATCTTACAAAGTGAACGCAGATTACCTAACAATTGTTAGAGCCGCAGGTGATAAAAAAATAAAGCTGTCTGATATTGCTGAAGTTCGAGCCTTGGAAGAAGCAGAAATGAAGCGTGCTATTCGCACTTTTGGTGTTGGTGGACTATTCGGTTACTACGGGAAATATTATGCATCGAATATTGGCCGTATGACATTTTACGCAACTCAAAGAAGAAACAAAGTTTTTATTCTAACAAGAGCGGGAGATAAAATTATTATCACACCAGACGATTTAAACATCATTGAGAAGTTACGGCCAGCGATGCAAAAAAAAATAATTTCTATAGCATAAAGAATCATGACAGACGAAGCAATACAAAATTATCCACCCAATTATGTTGCTATTGACAAAGCTACCAAGCAGTCAGGCTTTACTATGGCATCTGACCCTAAGACCTGCGCTTTATTGAAAACCTTAGCTGGCACTAAACCAGGAGGTAAATTATTGGAATTAGGTTCTGGAACAGGGTTATCTACTGCATGGATTTTAGACGGGATGGATAATAGTGCCGCACTCACTTCCATAGATAACGATTCTGTTTTCTTAAACATTGCAGAACGTTTCCTGAAAGACAGCCGTCTAAATCTTATTAATCAGGATGCTGGAGAATGGATTCAAAATAATAGAAACGTTAAGTTTGACTTGATCTTTGCCGATACGTGGCATGGAAAATACTTGATGCTGGACGAGGTTTTAGAAATGCTTAATCAAGGGGGGCTATATATCATTGATGACATGTTACCACAATCGAACTGGCCAGATGGACACCAGGAAAAAGCTATGCGGCTGCTTGAACAGTTGGATGAACGAACAGATTTAAACTTAACACGGCAATGCTGGGCAACGGGAATTGTTATTGCAAGCAAAAAATGAGTGAATTAGCCGACGTATTCAAGTCCCCATTTATATAATTCATTAATGATCGGTTCTAATTTTTCCCCCTTTTGAGTTAGGGTATATTCTACGGTGGGGGGAACGGTTGGAAAAACCTTTCTAACGACAATTCCATTTGCTTCCATATTCTTCAATTCCTTTACCAACATTCGGGTATTGATTTTTGGTACAAGACGCTCTAATTCACTGAACCGCTTCTTGCCATTAAATAAAGCATAGATAATTGACATTGACCATTTTCCACCAATTACACCCAAAATTTCCTGAAGTGCACATCTGTCTTCGTTTAATTCATTTTTTTTTGTTCCCATAACTAGTTGATTTTGTGCAAGGCTTTACTTAGTGTTATTACTGTACAAAAGTGTTACTACTTTCAAATATAAAGCTTTATACTTTATTTTGACTTAAAAATAAACGACATTATGGATACTATATTAAAAGGAAAAGTAGCTCTGGTAACAGGTGGAACTAGAGGTATCGGCAAAGCCATTGCCGAAAAATTGAGTAGCAGTGGTGCCCAAGTCGTTATAACAGCACGAAATGCGCCTGAAGAGGGCTCAAACCTACATCACTTCATAGCAGGCGACCTCACTCAACCAGAAAATGCAGAAGCAATAGCTACGGAAATTCTGGAGAGATATGGCAGGATAGATATTATTGTAAATAATACAGGTGCTAATTTAAGTCCCGGCGGCGGATACGCTTCGCTGTCTGATGAACATTGGTTTAACGATTGGAATTTAAACTTTCTGTCGGTAGTACGAATTAACAAATTGCTTTTACCTTCCATGATTGAGCAGCAATGCGGTGTAATTATTAATATTTCAACCGGTGCCGCAAAACAGCCTATTTGGGAAATGACAATGTCCTACTCTTCGGCAAAAGCAGCGTTGAACGCATATAGCAAAGCATTAGCCAATGAATTAGGCTCAAAAGGAATACGTGTAAATGTAGTTTCGCCGGGAGTAGTAAAGACACAGTTGATGTTGGATTTCATCGAGAATATGGCGCAGGCTTCGAACATTACAGTTAATGAAGCTTTTAAAGCTGTTATGGATAAAGTAGGCGTTCCGCTAGGCAGGATGGCAGAGCCGGAAGAAATTGCCAATCTTGTAGCCTTTTTGGCATCTCCCGACGCAAAATATATTACCGGAGCTAATTATTCTATAGATGGCGGGGCATTGCCTACAGTCTAACAATAAATAGAATCATATATCTTCACTTTGAATGATGCTTACTAACTGAACTTGCAGTAACAAAACAGGGCTGCTCACAATTAATGTGGCAGCCCTTCTAATTGATAGATAACTTGATTTAGTAACCTTTAGCAGCTTGTGCAGCCCTAAGGTTTGGATTCTTATCTACGGCACTTTGTGGATAAGGCATTAATTTGAACTTTTCTTCCCAAAAGCGTTCCTGTGCAAGGCTGTTGGTCAGGTCATAAGTATTTTTCATCACGTCCTTAGCAATGTTCCAGCGTCTGATATCAGCCATACGATGACCTTCCGCAGCAAGCTCAATTCTACGTTCGTTCCTGATTAATTGGCGTAGGCTCTCCTTGGTGTTGTACACATTCTGGTCAACTTCTGGCATTCCGGCGCGGTCACGGATATCATTTAAGGCTGCATAAATTGAGGCATCAGGACCTGAAAGTTCGTTCTGTGCTTCTGCATAGTTTAATAATACCTCTGCATAGCGGATAATGGCAAAATCCTGCGCACCGTCCCATTCGATCTTCGAGTAAAGCGGATCAACCAGTTTCCTGAAGTTATAACCTGTTTTACTGTTATTGTTACCACCGCGGCCCCAGGTAAATTTGTAACCCGGTTCCATACTTTCCCATGGATTCGAGGGAAACAAAATGCTGGCATATAACCTGGTATCCCTATCCTTAAACTCATTGTAGTAAGCTGCATTTGGCTTGCCATCGTTATAATTGGCTGCACGTTGTGCTGGGGTTGGCGGCGTAAAAGGCTTACCACTTCTATCCCAATAAGCATTAACTAATTCTTGCGTAGGTGTTACTGAACTCCATCCACCTAAAGCTGAAGGCGAAAATAAAGTCATTGTACCATTGCCGTATAGGTAGGAGGAGTTATCGATATTCTGAGAACTTAAAATCACTTCCTTACTATTTTCATTCACTGCCCAGAACTGTTGTTCGTAACTGGCCAACCCTTTGTAAAAAGCTTGTTTCTCCGCATCATTGGCAAAATTTATGAATGCCGAATAATCTGCTTTCAAGTCTGCCGGCGAAGCTGCAGAAACCCTGAACAAAGCATAGTCCATATTCATTACCTTTTTGGCACTTTCTGCTGCCGCTGCCCATTTGGAGTAATGCAGTTCTATCCTGCTTTTTAGCGCAAGGGCTGCCCCTGCCGTAATACGCCCTTTCTCATTGTTCTTTCCACCGGCATAATTCGCTGGTAAAAGTTCCGCTGCCTTTTCCAGTTCCGACAAACTAAAAGCAATCACCTCCTCTACCGGGTTCGGTGCTACAGCTACAGTTTCAGGGTTTTCATAAGCTTCCTTAAGTAAAGGCACAGGACCGAAAGTCTTTGCCAGCTCAAAGTACACAAAAGCCCTGATGGCCGTTGCTTCTGCAATGAACCTGTTTTTAAGCGTCTCATCCATCTGTACTTTATGTACATTGGAAAGAAAATAGTTCAGGTTTCTAAGCGCGGTATAGCTTGATTTATACCCCAAATCGATCGTTGCATCAATGTTACCTGCACTCACAGCGGTAGCCGTACTTTCCCATGGATACTGGCCATAAGCATTGTCTGATGAAGCATCGTCATAGACATAGTTGTATCCGTTACTCAAATAACTGTAGCACCCGTTTAACGCTAAGCGGGTCTCATTTTCTGAAGTCCAGAAAGTTTCACTGGAAATCAACTCCTGGGGTACTTTGTTCAATGCGTCTTTTTTACATGCCGTCTGCATGCTTAAAGCCATTGCCACCATTGGTATATATATAAATTTTTTCATTGGTCTCTTTAAATAATTGAATTACAGGGTTAAGTTAACACCGAAAGAAAAGCTCTTCATCTGTGGGTATGATGCGCGAGTAGAGGCCATCTCCGGATCGAAATCTTTTAATCTTTTGTCTGCGCGAATGGTAAATAAATTGTTGCTCGACACATACAGTCTAAGATTACTGATCTTTAATGGCTTGATTACGCTTTCGGGGAAAGTATAACCCAGTGTTACTGCTTTGATCCTGAAATAATCTGCATCGTATAAGTAGAAGCTCGATGCTTTCAGGTTCTGCGCATTGTCTGCAGATTCTAAAATCCGTGGATAAGCAGCGTTAGGATTAGGATTTGCCGTGGTCCAGCGATCTAAATGGTAAGATTTAACACCAGCACCGTTGAAGAAAGCTTGTGATGCTTCTGAAGTTAGGTAAACCTTTACGTCAGACACACCCTGTCCGATTACCGATAAATCAAAGTTTTTGTAGTTAGCACTTAAATTCACCCCGTAAGTAATGTAAGGAACATCACTTCCATTGATCGTACGGTCGTAACTATCGATTATTCCGTCTGGCGTGCCATCAGGTCCGCTTAAGTCTTTGTATTTTATATCACCTGGTTTAGTAGCTGTAGACTGGAATGCGTGGTTATCCACATCTTCCTGTGTGCCAAATAAACCATCAGCTTCCCACATGTAGAATGATCCGATAGGTGCACCTACACGATTAATCCAGGGTTCGCTGATCTGATCGTTATAAGCACCTAAATAGGTTACCTTGTTCCAGATTCTGCTAAAGTTACCACCAATGGAATAGCCAAAGTCGCCAATCTTGTTGGTATGCGTTAAGCTCAATTCAACACCCTTGTTTTGTACGCTGGCTAAGTTTACCGAAGGACTGTGGCTGGTAGAAAGTCCTGCTTCATCAGGTAAATTCTGGTTAGTCAATAAAATTCCATTGGTCATGCGGTCGAAGGCATCAATTTGAACACTTAGCTTGTGATTAAACAAACTTGCATCTAAACCAATATTGGTCATGTTTACTTTTTCCCATGATAAGGCTTTGTTGGAAACTTTACCAAGCACAACACCATCTTGCTTTGTTTGATCTAAGATACCTGCGGTAATGGGATTTAAACCGTCAAAATAGTCGTAGTTTCCTACATTGCTCACATTACCAAGCTTACCCCATGATGCACGAACCTTCAACTCTGAGATCCATGAAACGGATTCCATGAAATCTTCCTGCGATAAACGCCATGCCCCGGAGAAGGATGGATAAGCGCCCCAACGATGTCCTGGCGCAAATTGTGAAGAACCATCCATACGAATACTTGCTTCAAATAAATAACGGTCATCGTATGCATAGTTAAACCTTCCAAATACAGATTGAAACGCATTTTCGCCTATTGCACCCGAACCGGTTGTATTCAGTGGATCAGAAGAACCTGCGTTAATTGCATTTAAATCATTATTTATAAAATTTTTACGGATGATTCTGATGGATTTCTCAGCGTAATCTTCGAACGAAGCACCTCCCAATATTTTACCGTAGTGTTTGCCGATGGTCTTTTCGTAACCGGCGGTAGCTTGTGCAAGGAATTTACTGCTGGTAAACCAGGCTTCATCTAATTGATTAACAATAACTGCTGTACTTGCAATAGGGAGCCCCGTTTGGAAGTTATTAATCGGGTTCATCCGGTTGATAAATGCGGAAGTTACTGTATTGTAATAGTTATATGACACCATACCATTGATGTCTAAACCTTTAACGGGCGTATATGTTCCATTGATGGATCCCAGGAAGCGGTTATAGTCATAATTGTTACGACCGCCTTCTTTAAGGTTTCTCAATTGATTTTTGGCGGCAAGGGTACCGTCTACTCTACCACCATTCATACTTCCCCATTCTCCATTGCTCTGTCTGGCAACCAACAATGGTACCGCTCTGTTTAACTCCATGAAGTTGGTATTTCCATTTGGGTTATTCAGTTTATCCTTGATATAGGAGATGTTTGAACCGACCTTAAACTTCTCGGAAACCTGAGATTCGGTATTTGCGCGAATCGAGTAACGTTTTAAGTCTTTACCCGGGTTTAAGGAGTTTTGGTCGAAATAGGATCCGCTTAAAAAGTACCGCGTACTACCCCCACCAGATACGTTTAAGCTGTGCTCCATTATTGGTGCCGTTTCCCGTAATGTCATTTCATACCAGTTGTTATCGGGATAATTGTCCGGATCGCTCTGGTTTTTAATTTTAAGCAGCGCTTCTTCAGAATAAACTATTGCTTTACCTGCGTTTGTGGCTGCTTCATTTCTTAATGTTGCATAGTCATAAGCACCTAACCAGTCTGGAAGAATTAACGCCGACTGTACACCATAATAGGCATTATAGTTAATCGCCATCTTACCCTCTTTACCCTGCTTAGTCGTTACCAGGATCACACCGTAAGCTGCTCTTGACCCATAAATAGCTGATGCTGAGGCGTCTTTCAAGATAGACATGCTTTCCACATCGTTCGGGTTGATACGTGCGAAATCGCCTCCGCTAACCGGAACACCATCTACCACGTATAATGGGCTGGAAGCTCCTAGGTTACCACGTCCACGTACGTTGATGGTACCGATATCGCCACCCACATCGCCCGGACGCGCCTGAATGGCCATACCCGGAACGGCACCCTGCAGTGCGTTGGTAAGTGAAGTTACTGGTCTGTCGGTGAGCGTTTTTGTGCTTACCGTATTTAGGGCTCCGGAGAGGTTAACTTTTTTCTGTGTACCATACCCTACAACTACCACTTCTTCCAGCGCCTCTGTGCTTTCTTTCATGGTTACATTGATGGTTGTTTGGGTACCAACTACAATTTCCTGAGTTGTGTAATTCAGGTAACTGAATACTAAAATAGCCGAGGCATCGGGTACAGTAATGCTGTATCTTCCGTTTACATCGCCAACAACACCTTGTGTTGTTCCTTTAACTTTGATCGTTACCCCAGGGATACTCTGCCCAGTGTTGTCTGTCACCGTTCCTCGAACAGTAATGGGATCCGCAGCTTTTACCTGCAAAATTGCAAGTAGAAGAAATACGGTAGTTAACTTCATCTTTAGAAGAAGCTGGTTTAAATTTCTAATCATTATAAGGTCTGTTGATATTAAATAAGTCTTTAAAGCTAGAGGATTGAGAATCGCTATGCCGAGCTATCTGAATGCAAACGTTTGATACGTTTATTCCTTAATACCGTATTTATACCTATAAAAGAGAAATTTTATTAACTAACCGTGATTTAAATCCTTGTTTGAGTTATATTATCTTATTTTAAAAGGCCAGGAGTTGGCCAAGTTTAGACAAAGATCAACACAATCGCTTGCACTGGCCACAAACTATTAGTAAAGAAGATATTAAATAGGAATGATTTTTATAAAAATGATGTATTTAGCAATATATTTCACGCGACATCAAGATATTGTGTTAACAGATGAGAAAAAATGCATATTAGCCCATTCTGAATTTACCAGACTGATAGTTAAGCAGATTTATCAGTTTTAAAACGTGATTTACGGATGGATTTAACAGCATCGCAATAAAACAACCACAAACTTTCGTAAAAGCTTCAGATTAAATGCGCCTGTTAGCTAAAAACACCGGTGTTCCATCCCATTTCCCCGTATTCTGTGGCATACTAATGCTTATATTGGTGTTTTAAAATTCAAATTATACAAGTTATTCCTGGTGTTCACCTACGGATCAATTACATAAAAAACCTTAAATTATTTCTTTTAATAAACAAATAAACGTTAATTAGACGTTTAATTGTTATATGGAAAAAGGTCAATATGTTATAGGAATAGATTACGGCTCTGACTCAGTGAGGTCGGTACTCGTAAACGCCAAAAATGGTAAAGAAGTTTCTTCTTCAGTTTTTAACTATCCCCGCTGGGAAAAAGGGCACTTTTGCGATCCCGCAAATAACCAATTCAGGCAACACCCTCTTGATTATATAGAAGGACTTACTGTAACCATTAAAGATTGCCTGGCTAAAGCCCCAGGTGTCGACGCCAGCGAAATTAAAGCCATCGCGGTAGATACAACAGGCTCTACACCGGTTGCGGTTAATGAAGCGGGCATTCCCTTAGCATTACTGCCTGAATTTGAATCTAACCCCAATGCCATGTTTGTGTTGTGGAAGGACCATACTGCAGTAAAAGAAGCGGCACAGATCAATGCACATGCAGCTACACAACCCATAAATTACCTTCAGTATTGTGGTGGTATTTATTCTTCAGAATGGTTCTGGGCAAAGTTACTTCATGTGCTGCGCGAAGATGAGCAGGTTCGCAATGCTTGTTACTCCTGGGTAGAACACTGCGATTGGATTCCTTTCCTGCTTACTGGGGCTACCCATATTGAAACCATGAAACGCAGCCGCTGCGCTGCCGGACATAAAGCGTTATGGGCTGAGGAATTTGGCGGATTGCCACCAAATGAATTCTTCTCTTCACTAGATCCGCTATTAGATGGTGTAACGGCCAGGTTATTTACAGAAACCTATACCTCCGACGAATCGGCCGGCACTTTAAGTGCCGAATGGGCAGAAAAACTAGGGCTGAGCACAGACGTTCAAATTGGCGTAGGCGCTTTTGATGCCCATATGGGCGCAGTGGGCGGACAAATAGAACCTTATTACCTAAGTAAGGTAATGGGTACGTCTACCTGCGATATTCTTGTAGCCCCTACAACCGATATCCATGGAAAGTTAATCAAAGGAATATGCGGGCAGGTGAATGGTTCGGTGATCCCAGGTATGGTAGGACTGGAAGCCGGACAATCGGCCTTTGGCGACACCTATGCCTGGTTTAAACAAATTCTGGCCTGGCCATTAAACCAGTTACTGGAGCAGTCGTCTGTTATCGACGCCCATACCGCCGCAGCCTTGAAAGAAGAAATATTAAGAAAAATTATACCTGTACTAAGTGAGCAGGCTGCCTTGCTGCCTAAACAGCTTGACGACGAGGTGGCCATCGACTGGTTTAACGGAAGACGTACACCTGATGCGAACCAGGAATTGAAAGGTGCCTTTCTAAACCTTGATTTAGGCAGTGACGCCCCACGTTTATTCAGGGCATTAGCTGAAGCGACATGTTTTGGAGCTAAAAACATAGTAAACCGATTCATTGAACAGGGCATCCCGGTAAAAGGTCTGATAGGCATTGGTGGCGTGGCGAAAAAATCGCCATACATTATGCAAATGATGGCCGATGTACTAAACATGCCCATCCGTATTCACCAGTTTGAACATACCTGCGCTTTGGGTGCCGCGATGTTTGCTTCGGTTGTAGCGGGCATTTACCATACGGTGGAAGATGCTATGGTTGGCATGGGTAGTGGTTTTGATGCCGAATACCTGCCTATACCGGAAAATGTTAGCTTTTATGAGCAACGGTACCCACTTTATACTTCCCTAGGTGAATACATTGAACAAAATTAACAGCATGAACTATCAGGATATCAAAGAACAGGCCTATAAAGCCAATATGGAGCTACCAGAGCTAGGCCTGGTGCTTTTCACGTTTGGTAATGCAAGTGCTGCCGATCATGAGCAGGGTGTTTTTGCGATCAAGCCAAGTGGCGTACCCTACAAGGATCTGACGGTAGATAATATGGTGATTGTAGACTTTGACGGCAACACTGTTGAGGGCAACCTAAGGCCGTCTTCAGACACGCTTACCCATGCGGTACTTTACAAAAACTGGGCAGAAGTTAGTGGCATTGTACACACACATTCCACTTACGGAACAGCCTGGGCACAGGCATTACGGCCGATCCCATTATATGGGACCACACATGCCGATCATACCACGGCGAATATTCCATGTGCCCCGCCCATGAGTGATGACAAGATTGCCGGCAATTATGAATATGAAACCGGGTTTCAGATTATAGAACACCTAAAAGATTTAAACCTGAGCTACCAGGACATGGAGATGATTCTGGTGGGCAACCACGCCCCCTTTACATGGGGAAAAACAGTAGAAAAAGCGGTTTACCACAGTGCTGTACTGGAGGAACTTGCTAAAATGGCGTTGTTAACCGAACAGGTTCAGCCCGGAGTTATGCCCATGAAAGACGCCCTGATTAATAAACACTATCAAAGAAAACATGGTAAGAACGCTTACTATGGTCAATAAAATTTTATGATGACAACAGACCTAAAACAACTAGAAGCCTGGTTTATTACCGGCAGCCAGCATTTGTATGGCGAAGAGACCTTAAGAAGTGTTGCAGACCATTCAATGCAAATTGCACAAGCCTTAAATGACTCACCAGACATCCCGGTGAAGATTGTGTTTAAACCTGTGGTAAAAACTGCAGAAGAAATTTACCAGGTTTTTCAGGATGCCAATGTTACGGCAAACTGTATTGGTGTAATTACCTGGATGCACACCTTCTCCCCTGCTAAAATGTGGATCAATGGTTTGAAAATTTTGCAAAAACCAATGGCACATTTACATACGCAGTTTAACCGTGATATTCCATGGAGCACCATGGACATGGATTTTATGAACCTTAACCAAAGCGCACATGGCGACAGGGAGTTCGGTTTTATCATGTCGAGAATGCGCCTGAACAGAAAAGTAATTGCCGGACACTGGGAAGATCCACAGGTTAAAGAAAGCTTAAATACCTGGGTCCGTGCAGCAGCAGGATGGCATGATTTACAAGGTGCCAAATTTGCGCGTTTTGGCGACAATATGAGAAATGTTGCGGTAACCGAGGGTGATAAAGTGGAAGCGGAAATCAAATTTGGTTATTCTGTAAACACTTACGGCATTGGCGACCTGGTGCAAGTGATTAACCAAACTCTTGATAGTGAGGTGGACAAGTTGGTAAAGGAATATCACGACCAATACCTGATGGCGGAAACACTGCGTGTGGGTGGAAGCCAACACCAGTCATTACGTGAAGCAGCTAAGATTGAAATTGGCCTGCGTAATTTCCTGGAAGCCGGAAATTTTAAAGGTTTTACGGACACTTTTGAGGATTTACATGGTATGGTACAACTACCCGGTATCGCTGTACAACGACTGATGAATGCAGGTTACGGTTTTGCAGGTGAAGGTGATTGGAAAACGGCTGCTTTGGTTCGTACCATGAAAGTAATGGGAAGTGGTTTAGCAGGCGGTAATGCTTTTATGGAAGATTACACCTATCATTTTGAACCTGGAAACTCTTTTGTTTTAGGCTCTCACATGTTGGAGGTTGATGAAGCCATTGCGAGTGGACCAATACGTTGTGAAATCCATCCTTTAGGTATTGGTGGAAAAGCTGATCCCGTACGTTTAGTTTTCAATGCCGCATCCGGACCAGCCCTTAATGCCTCAGTAGTTGACATGGGTAATCGCTTCCGTTTGTTGGTGAATATGGTTGACGGTGTGGAAGCTACTCCTGAACTACCTAAATTACCTGTTGCGCGCGTGATGTGGAAACCGCAGCCAGACATGAAAAATGGATGTGCAGCCTGGATTTATGCCGGCGGTGCCCACCATACCTGTTACAGCCAGAACCTTTCTTCCGAACATTTAAGTGACTTTGCCAACATAGCCGGATTAGAATATGTAACGATCGATAGGGACACCAAAATTACCCAATTCCGTAATGAACTAAAATGGAACGAAGCTTATTACCAAAGTAATAAGCATTAATCCTAAATTAACCTAAACCAAATACTAAACTATTATGAGCAATAATTTAGCTACAACCGATTATGTAGTCATTATTTTGTACTTCATCATCGTGTCTACCTATGGATATTCAATTTATAGAAAAAGGAAAAAAGGCGAGCACGACGCTAAAGCATTCTTCCTTGCAGAAGGTACCTTAACCTGGTGGGCCATTGGCGCATCCCTCATTGCATCAAACATCAGCGCCGAACAGTTTATCGGCATGAGCGGCGAAGGCTTTTTCCTCGGTATTGCCGTTGCCGCTTATGAATGGATTGCAGCCATTGCGCTGATTATTGTGGCCGTGTGGTTTATTCCTGTGTACTTAAAGAACAAAATTTACACGATGCCACAATTCCTGAAGACCCGGTATAACGAATCAGTGGCGCTGATTATGGCGGTATTCTGGCTTTTCCTCTACATATTTGTTAACCTGACCTCCATTTTATACTTGGGCGCAGTAGCCATTAACGGGTTGACCGGAGGTGATTACCTGCATATTATAATGATTGGCCTTGCTGTATTTGCTTTGGTGATTTCCTTAGGGGGAATGAAGGTGGTTGCCTATACGGACGTTATCCAGGTAGCCATCTTAATCTTCGGTGGGTTAGTAACCACCTATATTGCATTAACGGTTGTTGGAGAAAAGTTTGGTGTAGGTCCTAATGCGATTGCCGGTTTCAACATTTTGATGGAACAGGCACCGGAGCATTTTAAAATGATTATCCCTAAACCAACGGAAGCTTCTTCGCAGAATGAAATTAGCAAGTACCTTACTTTTCCCGGACTTGCATCCTACGCTGCGGGGATCTGGATCATCAATCTGAACTATTGGGGTTGTAATCAATACATTACGCAACGTGCACTGGGTGCAGATTTGCATACTGCCCGTACCGGTATTTTGTTTGCCGGTATCCTGAAACTATTCATGCCTTTAATCGTGATGTTACCAGGTATTGCAGCTTTCGTTTTGTACGAAAACGGCCATTTACCGCAGCTGGTTGGTGGAAAAGATGGTGCTTATTCAGCCGTCCTTACCTTTTTACCTACCGGACTAAAAGGCTTGTCTATCGCAGCGCTTACCGCAGCAATTGTAGCTTCTTTGGCTGGAAAAGTAAATAGTGTATCGACCATTTTCACACTTGACGTTTATTCTAAATACTTTAAGAAGAATGCCGAAGAACGCGACCTGGTGCTCATTGGGCGTCTAACAGTATTCCTGGCGCTGGTTTTAGCGGTAATGTTTACCTGGAGCGATTTATTAGGTATAGGTGGCGTAGGTGGTTTCACTTACATCCAAAAATATACAGGTTTTATTAGTCCGGGTGTATTTGCTATGTTCCTTCTGGGTATGTTCTGGAAACGCACCACTGGTTTGGCAGCTATGGTGGGGGTAATTGCCGGCTTCGTGCTCTCAGTATTTTTCAATGAGTTTGCACCGGCATTATTAGGCAACGACAACTTCCTTTATACAGCCTATCCGAATGGCAATGGTGGATATGAAATTCCTTTCCATATCTGTATGGGACTATCATTTGCTTTCACCATGATAATTATGATTGCCATAAGCTTCGGTGGCCCTAAAGTAAATCCTAAAGCATTCGAACTGGATGCAGAGATGTTTAAGGTTAAGCCATCCACGGTGGTTCTAATCGTTATCACACTCCTAATTATTGCAGCCTTGTACGTAAAGTTCTGGTAGAAAATACAAGTTGTGTTACACAAAAAAGGCTACAGCATCTCATGACGCTGTAGCCTTTTTTGTGTAAATTAGGTATGTGTAACGGTTAAAACGAATTCATGAATTGGCAAAATGAATTATTAATTAATTTGCAGTTTCATCCGCTTTATTATTTCAATCCAACACGTACAATGGTGAATGAATAAGGCTTTAGACGAAGAGGAATACAGCTGCCTTTTACGCTTAGTTTTTCTTCTTTCGGACTCACGTTAATGGCATTTTCAAAGGAGTTCTCCGCATCTATGGTTGCACTATTTAAGATGGTTAATGAACCTTTGGACGCCAGCTTCTTGCCTCCCTGCACATTAATATCACGGCTCTTTTCTGTACCAGAAACATTAATTATTTTAATAATCATTTCCTTTGTTGCCTGGTCGATTACTGCGGAAGCGTATACACTGTCCTGACCAGAGATCACCTTATTATCTTCCAGGATGCTGATTACGTTTGTTCCTTTATTGAGTGAATACAGCTTTTGAACGTAATAGCTCGGTGTGCCATAAACGTTTAAGTTATCTACCCATACAAGATCGGGCGTCCACTGCCAGCCATCGGCCTGTGCAAACAGGGGCGCATAAGAAGCCATGTTAACAACGGCCGCATTTCTTTCCAGGCCAGTCATAAATGCGGCCTCTGCAAGGGCACATTCCCAGTTACTTTTGTTGCCTTTGGCAACGCCGGCGCTATGGGCCGCATATTCGCCGGCAAACACTTTAGAGCCATTGCGGTCATAATTATCATATCGGTTAGCATTTTCAAGGAACCATTTTGGCGAGCGATAGTAATGTTCGTCGATGATATCTGTATTTGCTTTGCGTAGTGCATTATTCAATAAGTCAAAACGTTCACCCACTGGATCGGTACCAGAACTTGCAACAAGTTTAATTTCCGGATGTTTGGCTTTTATGGCTTCTGTAAAAAGAGCCAGGCGCTCCAGGTATTGAGGACCCCAATTTTCATTACCTATACCTATTTTCTTTAAGTTGAAAGGCTCGGGATGACCCATATCAGCCCGCACTTTTCCCCAGGTGGTTTCTACGCCCCCGTTAGCAAATTCTATCAGATCAATAGCGTCCTGAATATAAGGCCCAAGATCTTCCAGTTCCACCAGTTCGGCAGTGTTGAACTGACAGGCCATACCGCAATTTAGAATAGGTAAAGCCTCAGCACCAATGTCATCTGCCAACTGAAAATATTCAAAGAAACCTAAACCGAAAGTCTGGTAGTAATCTGGTGTTGGTCGGTGTGCAAACTCGGTATTCCAACGGTTAACCAATAATTCGCGATCTTCGAAAGGACCTACAGTCTTTTTCCATTGGTAACGCGAAGACAGGTCATGACCTTCTACAATACAACCGCCAGGGAAACGCAGAAATCCAGGCTTCATATCAGCAAGCATCTGTACCATATCGGCACGAAGGCCACCCTTTCTATTTTTCCAGGTATCAGTGGGAAATAAGGAGATGATATCAAGGTCAATCTGTCCGGGTCCTTCAAACCACATGCGGAATTTCGCTTTTAACAGTGTTTCAACAGCCTTAAAACTTACTGTTCCTTTGTTCCATTTATTATCGTTATCTAACGGGTTAAGTACGCCGGAACCAATTACTTTTCCGGTGGTGTCAATTAACTCCACATGAATTTTCACTTGAGGACCAGCTGCCCTGTACAAAACGGAGAAATCGTAGGTCATGCCTTTTTTAACGCCAATACCCCTGAAACCTTCATTTGTTAAACTCAGGTCTTCCGGTGTATTGCCTCTTGAGGTCACACGCAGGTACCTTGGATTTTTTTCCTTGCTATCCTTACGGTTCAATACGAGCAGGTCGCCCTCCTTGTATTTCTTCCCTTTTGCTGACCAGCCCATTAAGGGTTTGTAAAACTCAAAAGACCGGTTTTTAATTAGCTCGGCGTAAATCCCCCCATCAGCACCCATATTGATATCTTCAAAGAAAACACCCCACATTTCTGGCTGCACGGCGGCAATCAGCTGGTCGGGGTTGACGTCAATTGTCTTTGTTTTTTGTGCAACCACCTTTAACTGGATGAATGCAAGGATGGCAATGATGGGCAGTGTAATTTGTTTCATTTTTATTCTTTAAGTTGACTTTTTAGGTTAATTAAGGGCAAGTACGACCAACGAGAAAGGTGGAACAGTCACTTTTAATTTTCCGCCTTTCAATTTTGCCTGAGAGAAAGCCGCTGGTTTAATGCGTTCAGGCTGATCAAAAGTATTGTGGTCGTCTACCTTTTTCGAAGTTAGAATTCTGCCGCTAACATTTTTATATTCCTCTCCGGTGATATCAATTTCTATTTCTTCGCTTTTTGAAGAATGGATGTTAACCAGAGACACGTGAGTTAAACCAGTTGTACTTTTGGATGCTGATACAGAAACAGCTGGCAACTTTTCTTTACCAAATACGTAATCTGAGGTTTTCACTTCTACGGGGATTAAAGTAGCGTCCTGATGTATCTTATACATTTCCATTACATGATACGTAGGAGTTAGCAGCATTTTTTCCTTATCTGTTAAAATAACCGACTGCAGTACATTTACACATTGTGCTAAATTAGCAATCTTAACACGGTCGCTATGGTTGTTGAAAATATTTAAGGTAGCACCGGCAATCATGGCATCGCGCATGGTATTCTGCTGGTATAGGAATCCGGGATTAGTACCTTGTTCCACGTCGAACCAGCCACCCCATTCGTCAACTACAAGGGCTATTTTTTTATTTGGATCGTATTTATCCATAATCGCGGTATGTTTGATAATAAGTTCGTCCATACGCAAGGCAGTTTTCATGGTTTCAAAATATTCCTGCTCAGAATAACCGGTGGCAGGGCCTTTCTTCTCCCAGGTCGGAAAGGAGTAATGGTGTAAGGTGATCCCATCTAGCATGCGAAGGGGAATACCTTTCATGAGGGTCTCTGTCCAATGATAATCATCTACATTGGCACCTGAGGCCACTTTAAACAAATCCTGACCTTCCATAAAAGTCGCAAAGCGACGGTATTCGCCAACATAGTATTCTGGCGTCATGTTACCACCGCAACCCCAGGCTTCGTTACCCACGCCCCAGAATTTAACATTCCATGGTTTCTCTTGTCCGTTTTGTACGCGAAGGTCTGACATCGGACTTCTGCCTTCAAAGTTCACGTATTGCACCCAATCGGCAAGCTCCTGTACAGTTCCACTACCAGTATTTCCAGCCACATAAGGTTCAGTGCCCAAAAGCTTACATAAGTTTAGAAAGTCGTGCGTACCAAAACTATTGTCTTCAGTTACACCACCCCACATTGTGTTAACTATAGACGGGCGGTTGACTTTTGTACCAACACCATCTCTCCAATGGTAACGATCGGCAAAACAACCACCGGGCCAGCGAAGGTTAGGGATATTCAAATTCTTCAGGGCTGCAACAATATCATTTCTAACGCCTGCTGTATGAGGGATTTTAGAATCTTCGCCAACATAAAAGCCATCATAAATACTGCGGCCGAGGTGTTCGGCAAAATGGCCATAAACATGTTTGCTTATCTGATTGGAAGGTTTATCAGCACGCATAGCGATTACTGTCTGTTGGGCAAACAGCGATGTGCTTGCAAAAACGGTTAAAAGGCTTAAGAAAGTAATCCTTGGCAAGTTTTTTTTGAACTTCATCATATTAATTAATATTTGGTTAGGTTATGGGAGTTGAATTCCGTTTAATATTCCATAGATAAGGTTTGTAAATACTATTGAACGATACCATTCGGTGACGTGGCAATTGTCAATTTAGGATAAGTTTATATCTGGTTATTCTTTTTTTGGCCGATTTTTTCGGATAAAAATCTAATGTAGGAATAATATTTTAAATGTTAAATTAACATTTAAAATATTATTAAACGTTATAATGATTTTTAATAACCCTTAGTTTAAAGACATAAACATCAACGTCAAACCGCATTATACCAACGAGTTAACGACGATAATGGAGTCCAAAAAATTACAACATTTGGTTAATTCTTTTAATATCATTTTAACATTCAAAGGTTAGGCAGCATAAACACATATGTTAATCTATCCAAGACAGTACATCATGTAACCTGTTACTCACGACAAATTATACACGCGTGAATGTCGATATACACCAGTTAGAATATTTTGAAATGTTTCATTAACCTTTTCCAATTCACGGAGTTTCTGGCATGGATTATTACATTAAAAACGCACTTTTTATAAATTGTAAATAGCTTATGCAGGCATATCACATCAATACACAAGGCAATACACAATCCTTGCGTCGACTTACAGTCCGGCAAAAAGTTTGCTATTTTCGAACTGTCATTTCCCACTATCCCCTTACAAGGAACAGACAAAAAAAGCTTCAAAAAACTGCATTACTGTAAGTAAAATGGCGAAGCTATGCAAAGACCACCCAGCCAACGCGTACACCTAACCTTATCAAGCATATGAATAAAAGAACAAACCTATTGGTATTGCTGATCACAATACTTTTCTGTTCCTGTGGGAGTTACCAGGACATCCCTTATTTTCAGGATCTTAAAACAAACGGACCATCAGAAGAACGTGTAGGCAATTATTCTCCACTCACGATACAACCTGATGATATTTTGGGCATCAATGTAAACAGCAGGAACCCTGAATCGTCGTCTATATTTAACAACAACATTAGCAGGGTGAATGGTATAACCGCAGCAACGCCACAGGATGTACCCGCAACAGGTTACAAAGTTGATGGAGAAGGCTTTATCCATCTGCCCCTGATCGGAAAACATAAAGCCGCCGGAATGACCGTTGCCAGCTTGCGTGAACAGTTAAATGAAATGATGCTAACCTATTATAAAGACCCGGTGGTAAATGTATGGCTTGTGAATTTCAAAGTTTCTGTATATGGAGATGTACTCCGTCCAAATATATACACTTTGCAAAACGAGCGTACAACGATCACACAGGCGTTGAGTCTGGCTGGAGACCTGAATATCACCGCCATGCGCAAAAGGATCTTCCTGATCAGGGAAGAGAATGGAATTAGAAAATATATCCCTATAGACCTTACCTCAAAAAAGGCTTTTCAATCACCATATTATTATTTAAGAAACAACGACGAAATCTATGTACAACCCGACCGCACTAAATATGCAACGGTAGACCGAGGCTACCGAACAGCAACCTTAGTTTTATCGGGACTTTCAATAATTGCAATTGTGTTATCAAACTTATACAGATAAGCTATGAATTTACATATCAACCGCTATTTATACTACTGGCCCCTGTTTCTGATCACATTACTGGTATCAATGGGATTAGCCTATTTATATGTTCGGGCTCAAAATCAAAGCTATGAGATAAAGGCCACACTTTTGATCCAGGATGAGAAAAAATCACCTGACCAACAGTCAGCGCTCAAGGAATTAAACCTCTCCAACTCAACCAAAATCATTGAGAATGAGATCGAAATTCTAAAATCTAACGCCCTAATTTCCAGGGTCGTGAACGACCTCGACTTAGCTGTTGTATATACCATGGAAGATAAACTTCGCAAGGAAGATTTATACAATACTACTCCGGTTAAGTTCACGCTTTTACAAGCAAATAAAAACTTCGTCCCCGAGGAACTTAACATTACGATAAAAGACCAAAATACCTTTTTATTATCGACAAGTGAGGATAGTGAACAGGAATACTCTTTTGATAAAACGTTCAGAAATAAATTTGGAACCTGGAAGTTAAGTCCGAATAGCAATATCGATCAATATGCAGGTGCTCCTATTCACATTCAGGTAAACAATCCCCAGCAAACTGCGGTACTTTATCAAAAAAGGATTGACGTCAGTCTGCTTAATAAGCTTTCGACAGCGGTTGTGATCAGCATTAAAGATCAGCACCCACAACGGGGGGTAGACGTCATCAATCAGCTCATCCTCAGCTATAATGAAGCGGCAAAGGCACAAAAGAATGAGGAGACTAAAAGTACGATCAGCTTTATTGACCAAAGGCTTGCAGCACTTTCAGAAGAACTTACAGAGGCCGAAAAGGGAATTGAGGGCTTTAAAAGTAGTCGTGGAATAACTGATATCAGCGCAGACTCAAAAATCAGCCTGGAAAACATGCAGGCCAATGATAAAAGCCTTAATGAAGTCAACGTACAAATCAGTGTTATTGAGGGGATTGAAGATTACATTAATGCCAACCAAAACACAGGCAGAGTTCCTGCTACTTTGGGCATTGTGGATCCCGCCTTAAGCAGTTTAATTGAGAAGCTCACGCAGCTGCAACTACAACATGACAGGTTATTGGCGACCACCCCGGAAACTAATCCAGATTTTGAGCCTATTAAGATGCAGATTCAAAGCACCAGATCGGCAATCAGAGACAATGTGCGGAATATTAAATCCTCTTTATATAGTACCCGAAATAAATTACAGAGCTATAACTCACGATTTGAATCCTCTATAAAAAACATCCCAACTCAGGAACGCCAATATATTAGCATTAAAAGACAGCAAGCGAGTAAAGAAAATTTATATACTTATCTGCTGCAAAAAAAGGAGGAGGTGTCTGTGAGTTACGCCACTACCTTGTCTGACGAGCAGATCATCGACAAAGCTTATGCTGTACCTACCGGAGGTTTAATGAAACTGGCAACCTATGCTGGTGCTTTCATTCTGGGCTTAGGAATTCCGGCAGGTTTAGTTTTTGCCCGCAGCAAGGTAAAGGACAGTATCGTTAATTTAAATGAAATAAAAGGAGACCTAAAGGTT
Organism: Pedobacter sp.; assembly: GCF_045627485.1. Lineage (GTDB taxonomy): Bacteria > Bacteroidota > Bacteroidia > Sphingobacteriales > Sphingobacteriaceae > Pedobacter. The sequence continues at coordinate 26,417 of NZ_JAZQNU010000196.1, forward strand.
CCTATCGTGGGTCAGTTAGAGCTTTCTGAGGAAAAACAGCAATTAGCAATAAGCCAGTCAAATTCAAGCGCCATGAGCGAACAACTCAGGGCCCTGCGATCGCGACTCCATCATCTTTATAAGCGAAAAATAAGTGGCCGGATAACCCTGGTTACATCAAGTATTTCTGGAGAAGGTAAAAGTTTTGTGAGCAGTAACCTTGCCGTAGCGTTAGCACTGGCGGGCCGGAAAACACTCATTATTGAGGCAGATATGCGAAAACCAAAGATCGCGGCAACACTGGGTATAGCCAAGGGCGAGGCTGGTCTGAGCGATTATTTAATGGGTAATGCAACAGATAGTAACATCGTGATTAAACACCATTCCATACCCAACTTACATGTTATCTGTAGCGGCACACCCGTGGGAAACCCATCAGAACTGTTAGAGGACGACTGTCTGCAGAATCTGTTCTCCAACCTGCGGGAAACTTTTGATGATGTCATTATCGACAGTCCGCCAGTACACTTGGTATCCGACAGTTTTACACTTTCTAAAATGAGTGACGTTACCCTATATATTATCAGACAGGGTTATACCGAGAAAGCAGAATTAGCTTTCATAAAAGACTTATATGAGCAGCAGCAACTGAGCAACATGATGTTCATTTTCAATGGCATCAGTAAAATTAAGTATGGCTATGGCTACAACTACGATTATAGCTACTATAACCAGGGAGCTAAGAAAAAACCTTTAAACTTTTTATTTAGCAATTTTTCCAATCGCTTTGTGCCCGCTTAAGTTCACAACTCCAGCAGCATTATGAATGTAGAAAAGAAAAATTTGACCCGAAACGTCTTATCGCTATCGGTAGTCCAAATTGCTAATAATGTATTGCCTTTGCTTTCTGTTCCGGTGATTTCAAGAATTATCGGGCCCGACAAATTTGGATCGATCAATTTTGCAGCCTCTTTTATCGGTTACTTTGTTCTGCTGATTGGCTATGGATTTGATCTCTCCGCAACCAGAAAGATAGCCAGAGACCCCTTTAATGTGGAGAACCGCAACCAGGTTTTTAGTGAAGTGTTTTATATTCAGTTAATCTTATTATTATTATCTGGAATCATATTCGCCTGGCTGCTTTATACCATACCACAGTTTAAGGTGGAATCTTTGCTGATGATTTTTTCGTTTTTAATATGTTTCAGCACATTATTTACACAAAACTGGTTGTTTCTTGCGATGCAGGATATGCCTAAAGTTGCTGTTTTCAATTTAATCACAAAGTTGCTGTTTACGGTTTTTATCCTGCTATTAGTAAAACGAAAAGAGGATTATGTGTTGCAACCTTTAATTATAGGATGCATTCAGATTGCAGTTTCCCTGGCCTCATTTGCCTGGGCTTTTAAGACGTATCAATTGAAATTTGTAAAAGTTCCAATTCTAACCACATTGAAATTATTGTGGACAGAACGCATGATATTTTTTTCATTAGTGGTGGTGAATCTATTTACAACTACAAACGTATTTATCCTGGGGCTTTACCAAAACCCTACTCAGGTGGGCTATTTTTCCGCAGGCCAGAAACTAATCATCATCATTCAAACCATTCTAACTACTCCTTTATCCCAAGCGCTATATCCTTATATAGGCCAGTCTTTTGGAGTGAGTAAGGAAGCTGGAATAAAAATGGTGCAAAAATTATTACCAATTGTGCTGATGTTAACTGGTGCTGCCGTACTGGCAATCTTCTTATTGGGACCTTACCTTATAAATCTTTTTTACGGAGATAAATTCTATCCTGCGATACCGGTGTTGTATATATTAATGTTTCTACCACTAATTATTTGTTTCAGCAACCTCATGGGTATCCAGATTATGCTAAACCTGAAGATGGATAAGGTTTTTTTTAGAATAACTGCCTGTGGAGCTGCTATAAGTATTTTTTTAAATCTATTAACGATAAAAAAATGGGGATACCTCGCCACCTCATTCAATTGGGTTCTGACAGAGCTTGTCATTGCTATTACCATGTTTTTGGTCTTAAGGCGCAAAGATATCAATCCTATTGATGTACAATATTTCAAATTATCAGTATATAAAAAACATTACCAGGCCTTAAAATTAAAATACTGGCCTGCGCCTTAGTGTTAATCACAAATAGTTTACCGAAATGAAAAAAACTGTAGCAACGGTCCTTACGTTTAATCGTATTGACCTATTGAAAGAGTGCATAAAATGTATAAGAAGTCAGACGGTACCAGTTGATCATATTATTGTAGTGAATAATGCCAGCACAGATGGTACTGAAGAATGGTTAAACACACAACCAGACCTGGAGGTTATTACTACAAACAAAAACCTTGGCGGCTCTGGCGGATTTAAAAAAGGATTTGAGAAGGCTTACGAACACCAGTCTGAATGGATCTGGATGATGGATGATGATGCCTTTCCAGAATCGGATTGCCTGGAGAACCTGCTTAAAGAGAGTGAGCTGCTGACAGATAATAAAATTGTACTTGCACCGGTCGTTATAGAGGGGGACAAGGTAGACCATATGCACAGGGGATATATAAATTTTGATAAGATAAAATTTCCATTGCAGGTTCATACTAATGACAAAATCTTCCAAACAGAAGGCAATCTGGTTGAAATATCCTTTGCATCTTTTATCGGGCTGTTTATTAAGAGAGAAATTATAACTGAAATAAACTTTCCACATCCCAATTATTACATCTTTCAGGAAGACATGGAATATTCAATCAGAATAGTTAAAGCCGGTTTTCCTATATACCTGGTGAAGAATGCCCTGATCTATCATAAGACACGTAGGAAGCCAGTACTTAATGAACCAAACACCATAACCTTTTCGAGTAAGAGTTACGAAAAACAGAAAAGAACGATATCCCAATTTTACTATGACAAGAGAGAAAAATATGAGGAATTATCAAAAATAAATCCGCTGTTGTTCATCAGTAAGCGAAATTGGTTGTGGACGATTATGCAGCATAATGGGATGAACATGCCCCTTTTTTTATTTCTGGTTAACGACATTTTCAGGTCTGCAGCCTATATTTTATTTTCAAAATCCAACAACAAGCTTTTATTCAACCTATTCTACGCCATGTATAGCCAGGGTCTATCTGGAAAGTTTGATAACGCGACAATATTAACTATGCCAAAGAATACAAACTTATGATGGTGACTGAACACAAACAACGCCTTCAAGGAATTATGATCTTCCTGCTCGTCATTCTTTCCTTAAATTTTTTCTTTGCCAGGTTCGTGACAACTTCGATGCTCAAAAATATTTGTTACGCATACATGTTAGGAGCGATCATGTTGTCCATTCCACGTTCTTTTAAAGTTGGCAATGGTTTCGTATTACCCGTACAACTGATTAGCGTCTCAGTACTACTGTCAATTTTTTTAGCCCAGATATCCTGGAAACAAGATTTAACCTATTTCACGAGTACCATACCCTATTTGCTATGGATAGTCTTTTTCTATCTGTTGCACATTAGATTCCCCATAGCGAAACTGGAAAAAATCACCTTTTTCTATGGCTGGGTGTACATCCTGCTATTCATGTACCAATACACGCATAGCCATGTTGTTTATTTTGGCTTCAGAGAAGAATTTGCCGAAGACAGGGGGGTAATACGAATTCTATTTCCAGGTGCAGGTGTGTTTTTACTTGCTTATTACATCGCTTTAAACAAGGTAATGGACAAAATTAAATACCGCTGGGTTTTTGCGCTTTTTATCCTATGTGGCATCGTTGTCACGGTACTACAGGTGACTAAACAGAGTATTGCAATACTATTGCTTATTACTATATTTCATCTGCTTAGAACTGTCTCGGTTGGAAAGAAAGTGCTGGTTATGATTTTAGCAGGAGCAGCCATTTATGGAACGCTCAATTCAAACAATCCCATATCAAGAGGAATCATTGAATCACAACGGGACAACGTGCAGCAAGGTAACCAGAATATAAGAATCCTGGCAAGCGAATACTTCGTGAACGACTTCTCCCCTAATTTGCTAAGCAGGATATTTGGTAATGGTTATCCAAACTTGAAATCCAATTATGGCAAGTTTATAACAATTCTCGAAGATAACTATGGTTACTTTCTTACAGATGTAGGGATTGTTGGCATGTATGCAATGTTCGGAATCCTTCCTATTATTGCATACGTCATCATATTCTACAGAGGTTTGCGCATGCAGGTTCCACCAGAATACCAATACCTGAAATACTATTTGTTTAATCTATTAGCTACTTGCCTGACTTCAGATTCTATTTTCTCGATTAGCTTCATTCTTACTAATGTGTTTGTGCTTTATAGTCTGCAAGTATTAAAAGAACAAAAGCAATCCACAACGTTAATGAAAGTTTAGCATGGTTGATAAAATTAAACTCGCGCTGGTGATACCAGCATTTAAGGGCCGCTACCTTAAAGATGCGCTAGATTCCATTGCACAACAGACCTGTAAATTATTTAACCTATATATTGGCGACGATGCTAGTCCGGACGACCTGGGCAAACTGATTACGGCCTACCACGGCAAAATCAATATCATTTACAAGCGATTTCCTGAGAACCTTGGCGGCAAGGATCTTGTGGCACATTGGGAGCGTTGCATAGACCTTACAGGAGATGAAGAATGGATTTGGTTATTCTCTGATGATGATGTGATGGGAAACACCTGTGTTCAGAATTTTTACAATGGTCTCCAAAGTGAGCCTTGCGCGGACTTATTTCATATCAACATTAATTTCATAAATGCAGCAGGTGAGATTTTCAAAAAATGCTCGCCATTTCCCGAGAAACTGTCTGTTTCAGATTTTTTTTTTAAGAGAATTAAGTTTCAGCTTAATAGTTCTGTAGTTGAATATATATTCAGAAAAACAGTCTATATAGACAAAAAAGGTTTTAAAAACAATGACATGGCATGGTGTTCTGATGATGCCACATGGATCAAATTTGGTAAAGACAATGGAATCGTAACCATCCCGGGAATAGTTTACTGGCGTATTAGCGGCGATAACATCTCATCGGTCAACAACGATAAAAATGTCGTGATCAGGAAATTGAAATCTAATGTAAACCATGTAAAATGGGTGAATAGTTACTTCATAAAATACAACCTGGCTGACCAAACGGAACCCTTCGACAAACTTAAATGGACGATATCAACAATCGTTGTTACCTCCGCATTCACCTTTAAGGAAAAATACAAGGCAGTAATGAATGCCATGAATGAACTGGGCTACGCGGAAACCAAGCTACAGGCATTGACATACCTCGCCTACTGGGAAATCAAAAACTTTTTATTAGGCTTTCAAAAATCCTAAAAGCATGAAAGTACTATATATTACAAATATGTATCCGGTTGAGGACTACATCTATTTTGGTATACACGTTAAGGAACAAATAGAAGCCATAGCAAGCCATAACGGGGTTGAAGTAGAAATATACTTTATCAATGGCCGCGCTAAGAAATGGAATTATTTAAAAAGCATCGGTAACATTAGGAACATGCTTAAAAATGGAAACTATGACTTGGTTCATATCCATTATGGCTTATCGGCGTTATTTCTTCTATTTTATCAACCAAAACTCCCAGTAATTATCACATTACACAGCGGCGAATTGTACAGAAAAAAAGGAGCAATCAACCACCTGGCCCAGAAAACCATCACCCTGTCTATTTTAAAGAATACAACCAAAATCATTGTTCTTAATGATGATATGGTGAATTTATTACATAAATACCAAAAAAAGTTAGTGAAATTACCTTGCGGAATTGACCTGAATTTTTTTCGGGAGAAAGGCAACCATACAGTAGACAAGGAATTGATTATTGGATTTCCAGGGAACAAAACGAGAAATGAAAAAAACTTCAAACTCTTTGATGAAATTACCAGGGAGCTTCGTAAAACCTTTAATATTCGTATCATTGAATTTCACAACTTAACCAGAGATGAGGTATTACTCCACCTTCAAAGTCTCGATGTGTTAGTGATGACTTCCTTAGTAGAAGGATCACCCCAGATTATAAAAGAAGCAATGGCTTGCAACAGGCCAATTGTTAGTACAAATGTAGGCGACATTGCCGACTTACTTCATGATGTACAGAATTGCTATGTAATCAATTCCTTTGAGCCTGCTGCACTCCTCAAACCCATAAAAAAAATATTATTGTTACCAGTTGAAGATCGGAAATCAAATGGTAGGCATAAACTGGATCAAATGGGATTAGGCGCCGATCAGGTTGCCAACTCAGTATTACATATATATAACGAAGTCTTATGAAAAAGCTTTTTCTGGTTACCTACTATCTGCTCCTAAAAAACCTGCCGTCAAGCTATTTTCCTATGGGAAAAGTGTTTAATGCACTAAGAATTGGTGTATTAAAAAGGCTTTTCACTATTGGTGCCCATACTACGATCGAATCAGGTTTTAAGTTCGGTCTCAGGGACGTCTTAATCATTGGCAGCCATAGCCAAATTAATGAAGACGTCTATATACAATCTGCTATTATAGGCAATTATGTCCTGATTGCACAAAGGGTTGCCATATTAAGTGTAACCCACCATTTTGACTCCGCTATCGTTCCCATTAAGCTACAAGGTTCGACTAAATCATCACCAGTGATTATTGCGGATGACGTATGGATTGGAAGAAATGCCATAGTTATGCCCGGACTAATCATTGGCAAGGGTGCTATTATTGCAGCAGGCGCAGTGGTAACGAAGGATGTGCCTCCTTTTGCAGTAGTTGGTGGTGTACCAGCTAAAATAATTAAGTATAGAAATAAAATATATATAGAAAATTAACGCCCCATATAGATTAGCAAACTTTTAAAATCACTACCATGAAAATTTTAGCAATTGCGTCAGAAGGTGGCCATTGGGTACAGCTTTTAAGATTAACACCCGCGTTTAAGGGCCAGGAGTTATCTTTTATGTCTACCAACCCAGATATCAGTGCTACACTTAAAGATTACACCTATTACAGAGTACCCGATGCCAACAAGGGTACTAAATTTAAATTAATCCATTGCTTTTTCCATGTTGCATGGGTCGTTTTTAGGCAACGGCCTAAAGCTATTATCACAACAGGTGCTGCACCAGGACTGATGGGTATTATTGCCGGTCGGTTGATTGGGGCTAAAACCATTTGGATTGACAGCATTGCAAACGCGGAACAACTATCATTGAGCGGAAAAATTGCCAGGTACTTCGCCGATAGAGTTTACACACAATGGTCAAACCTGGCAACTAATAAGATATATTATAAGGGAAATGTATTATCATGATATTTGTTATAACAGGAACACAAGCGCCTTTTGACCGCCTTGTTAAATGTATGGATGAAATTGCACCATCACTCAAAGACGTGGAAATTATTGCTCAGGTCAATCACTCCAAATATAAAGTTAAAAACATGAAGTCGGTTGCGACAATGAAACCACTGGATTTTAATGAGAATTTCTCACGTGCCGATCTTATTATTAGCCATGCAGGTATGGGAACCATCATTTTAGCACTACAAAATAATAAACCAACGATCATATTACCCAGGTCCGCTGCCTTGGGCGAGCATCGTAACGATCATCAGCTTGCCACAGCAAAAGTATTAGAAAAACTGAAATATATACATGTCATTTATGATGAAAAAGAGTTGAATGCAAAGATCTCAAACTTTTTTAGTGGCGAACTCACACCTTTACATGCAATTGAAAGCGTTGCTTCCCAAAGTTTAATCGATTCTATACAAGAATACTTAAACATTGGTAGTGGAAGTAGCATACAAAACTAAAAACCACCTACAGATAACGAAAACGTATTTTTACTTATTATTTACAGTAGTATTCCATAGAATAAAAAGGATTCATCAGTAATAAAAACAGAGTCTTACAAAATAAAAAAAGAAACAATCCTAATAATTATTAGATATGTACTAAATTTTTTATTTAGTTTTGGAAAAAACTCCTGAATTAAATGAGAAATTTAACGAAAACAAAAACACTAAAACCAAAGCTTATTTTACTCTTAGCACTTTTCTTCGCATTCGGTATTCAAAGCTGTCAAAAATCAGAATCTGAAGAACTTGAGTTTACAAACCTGGAACCAGTTACAGATTCAAGTGCAGTTAGCGCAACTAACAACCTCTCAAGTGGCATCATTAGCTACAATGACTTCAATACTCAAATAGGAAAATGGTATGAAGAAAGCATCTCCGCATCTTGGTCGGCAAACATTAACAATCAGATCACTCGAGCTGGCAAAGGCTCAGTAAGATTTGAACTAAGAAGAAATGATTCAAAACATGGCTATCGTGCTGAAATAGCGCAACAACCAGGTGTGGTAAAGAAAGAGGCATGGTATGGCTTCTCGAATTATTTTCCTAAAGAATTCATCTCGGATCCAATCCCTGAGATCATTGCACAATTTCACGCAAAACCAGACTTAGACAAAGGCGAAAAATGGAGAAGCCCACCATTGGCTTTAGCCATTCTGAACGACCGTTTTGTATTAGAGATGAGGAATGATGCCAGACGAATTACAACTGGTGAATTAAAAATGACCAGAATTGATCTGGGTCCAGTTGAAAAAGAAGTATGGAACGATTGGGTTGTACATGCAAAATGGGCCTGGGATAATACCGGTGTCTTAGAGATATGGAAAAACAACAAATTGGTAGTCAGCAGAAAAAATCTGCCTAACTGCTACAATGACGCGACCTATCCATATTTCAAAATCGGAATTTACAAATGGGATTGGGCAAAAAAATCAACCCCATCGGTGCAAAAGCGAGTATACTATGTTGATGAAGTTACTGTAGCCAATGGTAACGCAGGATATAATAACGTTTTCCCAGGACGCAAATCAACCTCTGGATCAGTTACACCACCAGTAACGATTGAAAAACCTTCAAATGTTAGTAATGCTGCTGTTAACTATTACAATTTCAACAGCTCCCTAGGTAGCTGGTATGAAAGAAGTATTACGCAATCATGGTCCGCAAACATTAGCACAGAAAAAAAACGTGCTGGCAACGGCTCCTTGAGATTTGAATTGAGAAAAAATGATTCGAAATTAGGCTACCGTACAGAGCTTGGCCAGCAACCCGGGAAAGAGCAGGAAGGCTGGTATGGGTTTTCAAATTACTTTCCAAAAGCATGGACCAAAGATCCAATTCCAGAAATTATTGCGCAATTTAATTCCAAACCAGATTTGGAAAAAGGCGAAGCCTGGAGGAGCCCGCCATTAGCTTTAGCCATCCTGAATGACCGTTTTGTATTGGAAATGAGGAATGATGCAAATGCGATTACCAAAGGACAGCCTAAAATGACAAGAATCGACCTAGGCCCTGTAACCAAAGAGGTTTGGAATGACTGGGTAATCCACGTGAAGTGGGCATGGAACAACACAGGTGTGTTAGAAATATGGAAAAACAATAAACTAGTGGTAAGCCGAAAAAATATGCCTAACTGCTACAATGACGCAACTTATCCATATTTTAAAACTGGTATTTACAAATGGGATTGGGCAAAAAAATCTACCCCATCTGTACAAAAGCGAGTTTATTTTGTAGATGAATTGACCATAGGGAAATCAAACGCGACTTACAACGACGTGTATCCTGGTCGTTCAAAATAAAACTCATAAATCTTCATACACACAAATTAATCGAAAGCGGGTTCCTAAAAGGAACCCGCTTTTTTTTTATCTGTATTTCAATTTGAACTTAGCATCATCAAAATTCTCCTGGGCATATTTGATAACTTACTCACACGACATGCACAAAACAGATGCGTCAAAAAATCAGATTACCCGAGATCGAGTCTAAAAATATGTGGAGCAAGATTATTTTCACATATAAAAGCTGTGTTAGACAGTACAAGAAAAAAACAATACCTGTTACTCCTTTGAATTGACTTCAAATTGCTTTTATTTTAGCACTGGATGATTCAACTGAGGGATTTTTGAAACGGCTACCGATTTAATTCAAGATGGTTTGACAATGATATTGAAAGAGACCTTGAGATTGTGTTGAATGACTTAAAGCCCAATTGCCTTATTGCCTCATGCCATTTGGCAAGTCTTGCCAGGCCATAAAGCTTGTCGGTGGTTTTAACCAAAAAAGCCTGTCATCATACGATAACAGGCTTTTAAATGATTTGTTAATTTAACTAGCGGACCGGACGGGACTCGAACCCGCGACCTCCGCCGTGACAGGGCGGCATTCTAACCAGCTGAACTACCGGTCCGTTAAGTCGGAGGCCAAGCGGTCTTAGGAAGACAATAGAGAGGG
>NZ_JAZQNU010000197.1:0-42310 GCF_045627485.1 Pedobacter sp.
GTTCGTTAGTGGTATTACGCTGCTGTTTGGCATACGTCCTGTTTTTGGCTACAGCGAAGTACAGCTCATTCAAATTTCCTGCCGCCTGAATCGGGTGAAGTACCAATTGGTAATAGGCATCCTTCTGATCTGCGGGCAGCTTACTGTTAATAAATTCTGCCTGAACCAATAAGCTTTTAAAGTCGTCAACAACTTTTTCAAATTCCCTGTAATGGTTTAAGCTATAAGTATCCGCATCTAATAACTCAGGTTTGATACGTCCGTTATATTTTAGGGTTAGGTCAATTAAACGTGCAATATCACGGGCATGGGTGCTTCCAAACTGTTTTTCTGCCCAACTGATGGTGTATTGCTGAAGTTTCTCGGCCGGTAAGGCATCGGGTGCCCAGGCATAGTCAAGAAAAAATTCAATCGGAAATTCCATCGGTTTCAGGTCACCCACGTTTACAATCCACACCTGGTTGGCGTCGTATTCATAAGCCAGGTTCATCTGTTCCCAGGTTTTCTGGATAGGGTTGGTATTAATCCATTTGTAATTTCTTGGATCGCCCACATAATCAAAATGGTAGTATATTCCATAACCACCGCTTCTTGGTGCTTCGTCCAGTTTTGGTAACTTCCTGATGTTACCCCAGTTATCATCGGCTAATAAAAGCGTCACATCGTCGGGTACACGCATACCTTTGTCGTAATATTCCTGTACCTCTTTATATAAGGCCCAGATTTGCGGGGTTTGCTCAGCCGGTTTTTTAGTTACTTTCTCAATAATGCTGCGTTGATCTTTCACTATTCTTTCCAGCAAGCTGGTGGCCGTTCCTTCGGTCATAGGTTCATCACCATCACCACGCATCCCTACAGAAAGAATCACTTCTTTATCGGCTACCCGTTGTAAACCAGTTTCCCAAAACTCCCTAAGCTGTTTTTCGTTTTGCTCATAATTCCACTTTCCCCCTTTATACCTGCGCCATTCGTCATGTGCACGGGTTAGAGGCTCGTGATGTGAAGTGCCAATTACCACACCATATTCATCGGCAAGTACCGGGTTCATCGGGTCATCAGCAATAAATGCATTACCCCACATGGCAGGCCATAGGTAATTTCCTTTTAAACGAAGGATCAGTTCAAACACATGAGTATAAAACTTGTGGTTAAAACCGCCGAAGGTTTTATGGGCCCATCCTGATAGTGCCGGGGCTTCATCGTTAAGAAATATACCTCTGTATTTTACCGCAGGTGATGCAATTTCATGGCGTCCTGCTGTAATATATAATGATTCATTCTTTTTAACAGGTACATCAGCCCAATAATACCATGGGGAAACGCCTATCTGGTAAGATAATTCGTAAATACCAAAGATGGTTCCACGTTTATCACTACCCGCAATCACAAGGGCACTATCTACACCGGGTAGCGGGTTTGCTACTACCTGGATAAGGGTGCTTTCCCATTTTCCAGCAATTCCGGCAACCTGAATTTTTTTATCTCTGATCAGTTGGTCAATCACCTGGCTATGTCCAATGGTGCCGATAATGACCATTTGCTGTTTTGAATTCGCGTTTAAGAGCGCTGGTTTGATACCGGTAACCAGTTCTATGTCTGTCAAGAGGTTTTTTGCGGCATGCATTACACCTTTAAAATCATTGTCGCTGACTAATATGCCGCTTACCTTGCCATTTTTGGCTAAAGTAAAACTACCGGGGCTATGCGCTGTTGCAACAAAGGGATCTGCGCCAGCAGCGTAGCTGCAGAGCGTGCCCGTGGCGAGCAGGAGGAGTATCAGTAATTTCTTCATACGTTTAAAATTTGGTTGGATTTGGCTGTTAAATTAAAAATTGGTCACTGCCCAAAACGCTTTTTTGGGCTTCAACTGGGCATCAAAAAGTAAAGGGTAATTTTTTCTTCCACTTACCGGATATTGGTCCAGCCAGGAATAACGATCGGAAACGTTCCAAAACGTCACATTCGTAATGACGTCTTTGTATTCCCTGAACACCTTAAAGAGCATTCCATAACGATCTGCCTGTTGCTGTTCCAACTCGGGAGTAAATAGGTCTGATTCACCTGCTTTACGGGCTCTTCTTTCTTTCTCCCAAGGATATATCGATAGGTCGAGTTCTGTAAATTGTATTTTTAATCCGAGGGAAGCGTAGCGATCAATGGCTGCCCGCAAGTTCTCGGCAGAGGGTTCCTGTAATGACCAATGCGCCTGAAGTCCCACACCATGAATCGGAGCGCCTTTTGCCAGCAGATCTTTTAACATGGTGTATATTCTTTCCCTTTTTTCTGGAAACTCGGTGTTGTAGTCGTTATAAAATAACTGCGCATCAGGGTCTGCTGCATGTGCATATTCGAACGCTTTCAGGAGAAAGTCGTCACCGAGGATCTGGTACCATGGTGATTGTCGCAATGATTTGGATGGGTCATCATCAATGGCTTCATTAATAACATCCCAGGCATAAATTTTACCTTTATATCGGCTTACCACTGTGGTAATGTGATCTTTTAAACGTTGTAATAGCACGGTTTTAGTTACCGTTTTTCCATCCTTTCCTATAAATATCCACTTGGGTGTTTGTTCATGCCATCCTAAGTTATGCCCCCTGATTTTCAGGCCATTTTGTAAGGCAAAGCTGACAATAGAATCGGCGTCTTTCCAATTAAATTTCCCTTCCACAGGTTGAATAGGGCCCATTTTCATGGCATTTTCTGCCGTAATGCTATTGAATTGCTTTTTTATCAACGCTGCTTCATCACCGGTTAGGTTTCTGGTTCCTACGGCAACGCCAATGGGAAAATAGCTTTTATAAACGTCTTTTAAACCCGGCTGTGAATAGGATAGGTTGGGCAGGCTCACCACCATGCAGAGTGGCAGCAAAAAAGCAAGTTTTTTGATCAGGTACAGGAACATATTTGGTTAATTTAGGTTGTAGGTTTAAAATCCGATGGAATTCCCTCCATCAACAGGAATTATTACTCCCGTAACATATTTAGCTGCATTGCTGCATAGGTAAAATACCGCTTCCGCCACATCTTCTGGTTCTCCCATCTTTCCCATTGGCGTTCTGGAAAAAACCTTGTTTTTCCGTTCCGGGTCTGCGTCTAAAGCCTTTGCCGACATGGCTGTTTTAATAAAACCAGGTGCCACACAATTTATTCGGATTCCCATAGGCGAAAGTTCGGAAGCCATAGCCCTGGTCATGCCTTCGATACCTGTTTTAGCTGCCGAATAAGCAATTACCTTGGGAATACCGTATTGGGCTGCCATTGAACTGATGTTAACAACAGAGCCACTTCCTGCTTTAACCATGTGTTTTATAGTCTCCCGGCTAATGGCGAACACGGCGTATAAGTTGGTTTCAATGATGCAGGCAAAATCTTCATCGGTAACCTCCAGAAATGGCTTTTTCATGTTAATACCCGCGTTATTTACCAGGATATCCACCTGTTGGTATTCTGCAACAATACCGTCTACCAAAGCAGGGATGCCCGACAGCTGCTGCAGGTCGCATACCCGGTAACTGCAAAGTTCGCCCAGGTCTGCAGCAACCGCTTTCAGGTTGTCTTCATTACGGCCAATCATGACCACATGAATGCCTTCCTGCACTAACTTCTTTGTAATGGCTAATCCTAGTCCGGTGGCACCGCCTGTAACGATGGCAATTTGTTTATTCATATAATTAATTATCTTTTTTTCTTATAGATGAAGCCCTGATTACCAGGGCTGAATTTAACGTAACTGTACTAGTAAAGCTGGGGTCTGTGTCGTCGTCTAACCGGTTTAGGATGATTCTGGCGATGGTTTCGCCCATTTCATTACCGGGGTAGTTTATTGTAGTGATGGCCGGTTCGGTTACTTGTGATATAAGGTCATTATTAAAACCCACAATAGCAATGTCATTGGGTACGCTTAGGCCGGCTTGTTTTAAAATAGTAAGGGCGTAGGCAGCAGCCGAATCATTCGTGATGAACAATCCGTCGGGAAGTTTATTCCGCCTCAAAACTTCATTAATAGTTTGTTGAACAGCTTGTTCTGAAAGGTCGTTTGAGAAAAAAAGTGCTGGGTCAAAGTCTATCTTCCGCTCTTCCAAAGCTTTTTTATAACCTTCAAAACGATCCTTATAAACATTACGGGTAATATTTCCGGTAATGTGCAAGATTTCTTTGCATCCTTGGTCCAACAAATGACTAGTTGCCGTGTAGCCAGCTTTGAAATTGTCAATCAACACTTTGGTTGCATCAATTTCTTTAGCAATACGATCGAAAAATACAATAGGAATACCTTTTTTAATAAAGGTATCAAAGTGGGTGAAATCCTTTGTGTCGGAAGACAGGGAAACGATCAGCCCATCTACCCGGCTGTTAAACATGGTGATGGTATTGGCACGTTCTTTAGCTTCCTGCTCAAAAGATTGTGCGATAATGAGGTTGTAACCAGCATTATTTACAATTTTCTCAATTCCGGAGAGAACCGATGACATGAAAAGACTGTTCAGGCGAGGTACTATAACGCCTATGGTATTGGTTTGTTGTTTACGTAAATTACTTGCAAATTTGTTAGAACGATAGCCAAGTTCATTTGCCAGGGCGAAAATTTTCTTTTTTGTTGTTTTGTTAATTGCTGGGTGATCAGAAAGCCCTCTGCTTACTGTAGCTGCCGAAATATTTAATTTTTGGGCAAGGTCATATATAGTGATTTCTTTATGGCGCATTCGATTTACTGTACTTGTTGTAGCAAGTTAGGGTAAATTTTGTAAAAATGCAATCGGTTGCATAAAAATTTTATCCGGTTAGATATATTAATGTAAGACTAAACTTGTATAAAATTCGTTAGATAGGTGTTTGATAAAATATGAAATTAAAAAATGAATCTTAGGATATCACCATTAAATATGGCGACTATCATAGGGCTCAAATAAAGTTTTTTCATGATTTGTTCGGTTTGGCTTGAATTTGGATAGGTTCAGCATATAATTTTAAGTCAATGTTGAAAAGATGTGTTAAATTTTTGTTAAAATTTGTTTGTGTATTTTGTACACTAAGAAATAATTACCATATTTGTAGTATCAAACATCAGGGGAGCCTGATTAACAGTTAAAGTTTATGTCTGCTTTGAGTCGCGGTATAAAGGTTAAAAACCTTTCCAGCTTAAAGAGAATTAAGAGAAACCCGTTCATACAGGTTTATATTTGGTTAGAATAGGGATGTGCGTGGATGCGGCACCCCTTTCTTTTTTTTAAGGCCAGATTATCAATGAGTTACAATCCAGTAAATCACTTTTCTTTACTCCCACTTTCACTAATTACTACCCGTTTTTAATGGTTTTTTAGTACTAAACTGATTAAATAGTACTAAAAATAGCACTAAAATATTTGTGCTTATTTACCCTTAGATTTCCTCAAAATGTCCTTTTCAATGTTCTGAGCTATGATTTTCTCTAGGGTAGGAATTCCTAGTTCTTTAGTCTTAATAGATTTTGGTGTCTTCATTTCTTTTACTAATTGCTTTAATAAGTCCTTAGGAGTGTTATTATCAAGCTTGGTGTTGATATGATTTATACCGGTTGATATAGTATTGATTAATGTGTCTACCTGCTTTTAAGCCTTATAATCTCTAATTCTGATTCGTTGGTGTTATTCCATAAATGGATAAATGATGCTGATATAGGTATTTTTTTATGGTCTAAAGTATCAGGAGCAAGGAATTAGTCATTTTTATGCGTGTTGATTTTAGTACTATTTATTAGTACTATTTAAGGTAGTGCAGGAAATAAAAAAATCAAGTCTTCAGTTTATAAATTTATAAAACTCAGGCAATAAAAAAGGCTACATGTAAATGCAGCCTTTAAATGATCCAATAATATTTACGACTACTGCATTTTACTTTTGATAAGTTCAACCAACTTAGGGTAAAGAATCTGACCGTAATTTTTATGAATCGTTATATTATCTTCATCAACTAATATTGTCATTACTTGACGATTAGTAATTTCGGGTATTCCGACTGTTATTGAACTGAGTGCACTATCAAAACTAAATCTTAATTCTTTACCAATATTATCTAGTTCAGAATGTACATATTTTTCAAATTCATTCAATAAAATAGTTAATTGATTGCAGGTTAACTGCGTGGTGTTTTTAATAATTGTTTAGTAGTTTTTATATTCTTCCATTTTAATTTATATCATTGTTTTTTGTCTGCAGTATTGCTTTATCGATTAGTTCTAATATTTTGCTACGTTTCAATTTTTGGTTTTCTTCACCTGGCAGTTGTCCGATGAATTCTTTGATTTCTTTCGTATCATCGTCACATTGGAATATTATAGTATGAATACCCAAGTCAGGGAATAAGTGGCCTATTAAAATGTAACCGCCCTCACTTTTTTCATTAAGTACATATCCGTACTTTTCGATCAACACATTAATTAGTTTTGTTAGGTTTATAGTTTTCTCACTCATAAATTTATATTTGGTTGAATCAAACCTAACTAAATTTTCGAAATTTTATGAAAATTAAGAAGGCTACCAATTTCAGTAGCCCTTTATTCTTTTTAGCTCATTTTGCCATTAAGAAATCTAGCAGTACAGGGTAATACTCTTCATCTGTCTTTTCCAATATGCTTACAAAATCTTTGTCAACTATATGTATAACATCTTTACCACCAATAATCATATAAATAGCATCGTTCCGATAACCACAATCTATTATTTCATTTTTATTCAATTTTTCGTTGTATAATTTTTCAAAATCTTTTCTGATTATGAATGTACCGTTAATTATAAAGCATTTCTAAGAGCTAACAGTAATTTATCTATTTCGTATCTACTCCATTTTTTCAGAATATACATAGGAGGATCTAACTTAATCTTTCCAATTTTCTTTTAACCATTGAAACATACTTTTGTCATCCTTCCTAGTTTTAAATTCCAACTGGTTCTTATCAATGGAAGATGCCATAGAGAAAGTTGAAGCCTGGACAACAGAATATAATACCTTTAGACCACATAGTTCCTTGGGCGGATTAACGTCTCATGAGATGTGGAAAAAAAGCAATAATAGTCTTGATTTACGAGTTTAGGGTGTCTTAAAATTGAGGGAAGGTCAGGTTCTACATTTCCAAAAACCTCATGTCCGTTTTCCGTGTTAAAATAAAGCTAACACACACCTATAAATCTACGCGACATGAATCCTGTACACATATTTGGTGAAGAAATTATTGATGATAAAACCGTTAAGCAGTTGCAAAATTGTTTGTTGGAAGACTCTATTGGCGTTTTAACCGCCGATGGACATTATGGTTATAACCACCCCATCGGTGGAGCCATTGCCTATAAGAATCACGTATCTGTATCAGGAGTGGGCTTTGATATCGGATGCGGTAACAAAGCTGTACGTACTGATTTAACGCTCAAGGATATCAACATCACCAAAATTATGGATGAAATTCAACGAAGGATTTCCTTTGGTGTGGGGCGGAAGAACAACGAGCAGGTAGATCATGAAGTGCTGGCCAGGATAAGCGAACATCCTCTGAAACACATTTCAGCCATGGCCAAACTAGCAAGCGATCAATTGGGCACAGTGGGTTCTGGAAATCATTTCGTTGATGTGATGGTTGATGAGGATGGTTTTATTTGGGTCGCCAATCATTTTGGCTCACGGGGTTTCGGGCATAAAATCGCATCAGGCTATATGGCCATGGCATCTGGAAAAAAATGGGGTGAGCGCCATAAAGAAGGAAGTATGGACGGAAAACCAGTTTTGCTCCGTTTGGATGAGCAATTAGGTCAGGAATATTGGGAGGCAATGACCGTCGCTGGTGCCTACGCCTATGCAGGCCGCGATGTGGTGATTAACAAAGTCCTTGAAATTTTAGGCAATCCTGAGGTCACCTTAAGTATACATAACCATCACAATTTCGCCTGGAAAGAAACACATTTCGGTGAACAATACTATGTAGCCAGGAAAGGTTGTACGCCGGCATTTCCTGATCAACTTGGTTTTATCGGTGCAAACATGCGCGACCAGTCGGTCGTGGTCCGGGGGCTGGAGTCGCCGGTTTCGGCCAAAGGATTGTATTCCACGGTGCATGGTGCTGGCCGTGTTATGTCAAGAACACAGGCTGCCGGCAAAAAGAAATGGGTGTTTGATAAAAAAGCTGGTCGCAAAATACCAACTATGGTTGGTGGTGGCTGCGTAAACTTTGCAGAGACCCAACAAGAAATGCGTAACCTTCAGATCCAGCTGCGTGGGGCAGGTGCCGACGAATCGCCGCAGTGTTACAAAAAGTTGACCGATGTGCTGGAATACCAGGGCATAGGACAAACTATAGAAGTGATTACAAAATTAACTCCTGTAGGAGTAGCCATGGCGGGCGATGAATATGACCCTTATAAGGATTGATACCAACTACAGCCTTAAATGCTGTAATACGTAACCCAAAGCTTCGGCAGAAGACAATCGTTCCGCATCTGGATCAATATCTATTTCTTCCAGCACCAGCTTAGTACTTCTTTCGTCAGTATAACTATCTATAGCTGCAGGCATCGTTAAACCTGTTAAACTTTCAATCAGCGATATATTAACCTGATAGGTGGCTGCATCATCAAATTGCAGAAATAGATTTTCTGCTGCAAACTTTAAAGCCAGGCCTTTTACAATCCCGCTATCAATAAATAGCCTGTTTTGGCTCATCATAAAACCAACCCGGTAAAGTCTTCCATCTGCTTTAGGGTAGACCACCACTTTCCAGAATAAAATGGGTAGCTGAATAGTATCCCCCAGAATGCGCGTCACAAAAAACGGATTATTATAAGATAATACCGGACCGCTGAATACACATACCCTTAAGCCGTGGTTTACCGTTTCAGTATGAAGGATGTAATCCTCTAAGCTCAACCAAATATCCTGATTTAAGCCGGCATGCTGCGGTACTGCATTGGTGTAGTAAAAAGTTGTGTCAGCAGCGCGACGTGCCAGGGCAATAGTTTCGCCCCATTGCACATCCTCGCGTTTGGCGAGGTGCCCTTTGTCGAAATTACTTTTTGTGGCCCGGTACAATTCTTCACCCCACTGTTCGTCATCATTAATTCTTGGATCCTTGCGCCAGTTGTTTGTACGTGGTGCATTCTTAAATAACTT
Source organism: Pedobacter sp. (assembly GCF_045627485.1). Classification (GTDB taxonomy): domain Bacteria; phylum Bacteroidota; class Bacteroidia; order Sphingobacteriales; family Sphingobacteriaceae; genus Pedobacter. The sequence goes on from NZ_JAZQNU010000197.1 coordinate 9,139, forward strand.
GCCATCGATGTTAACGGCTGTAAAAAAAGGAAATTTGTGTGTAGCAGATAATTGGATAGAATAGTTAATATAATGTAGAAGCGGTTCGCCAAGTTCTTTGGTAGTCACTATATCTTCCAGCTGATCGCTGTTTAATTGCGGCATAGCAACCGGCAGCAGCGCCCCGGTTTCACTTAGCAAGAAGTTGCTGTTGTAACCTTTATATAGTTTTTCATCGAACATTTACTAATCTAACCATTTATTTGTCTTTAACACAACGGAATCCCACATGTTCAATACTGCTGTCTTCAGTGCTTTTCATCCGTCTGGCTACCCGGTAACCGGAGCAATAGCTGTCATTGCATAAAAAAGATCCACCACGCATTACCCTCTTTCGGGCTAGCGGTTCGTTAGGGTCGTAGCTTTTTACCGGACCTTTCGGATTATACACTCCATTCTTTACGTCAGCATAATAACCACTGTGATATAAGTCTGCGCACCATTCCCATACATTGCCAGCCATATCATATAAACCGTAGCCATTAGCAGCAAATGACTTTACGGGCGCTGTACGGGCAAATTGATCCAGCAATGTGTTTGTCGCAGGGAATTCACCCTGCCAGAAATTGGCCCGCGGTTTACCCACATTCACTGATGTATTTCCCCAGGGATAAATATTATCCTTTAATCCCCCTCGGGCAGCCCATTCCCATTCCGCTTCAGTTGGCAGTCGTTTGCCGGCCCATTTGCAATAAGCCTGGGCATCAAACCAGGAAATGTGTACTACCGGATGATTTTCCTTGCCTTTCAGGTTACTTCCAGCGCCATGGGGCTGGCGCCAGTTTGCACCCGCTTTCCATTCCCACCATTGGTTATGGTCTTCCAGGGCAACCTGTGTGCCTGGTGATTTGAAAACCAGTGAAGCGGGCACAAGCACACTTTCATCAGGCTTAGGTGTTCCAGGGGGAACTTGATTTTTCAATACTTCCCAATCTGGTTTTTGTTCAGCGGTGGTAATATACCCCGTTGCTTTTACAAAAGCTGCAAATTGTTTATTGGTTACTTCAGTCTCATCCATCCAAAAATCATTTACCATCACCTGGTGTTTGGGATATTCATCGGCCGCTGCCTGATCATTGTCGCCACCCATGGCAAAAGCACCTCCTTTAATGTGTACCATGCCTGCATGGGAGCCAGCATCAATAGGCTTAACCACTGTTTCCACAGCAGCAGATGCAAAACGCGATGGCACTTTCGAGACGCAGCATGAGGCTTTGCTTCCTGTAATAACCACCATTGATGTGTCCTGGAGCGCCACCGATTTTCGATCAACACGCTTTTCGCCGCTGCAGGAAATCAATAGTATTGCCGGCAGCACCCCTATAAATAATGAAAATTTTTTCATATCAGGTTTATAAACTTGTCACCCCATAACCACTGCGCGGCAGTTCTTGTACCTTACTCTTTCTAAAATCTTTCATGTTCTGTGGCTCCTTGTCTTCAATTGTGCTAAACTCCACCACGCCTGTTTTCTTCGCCCAGTCAAAATACTTTGTTGAAAGCTTACTTACGATATCATGATGCTGGCGCGCTACATTATTAGTCTCTCCACGGTCGCTGTCCAGGTCATAAAGTTCCCAAGTATAAGAAGGATAGGTAGAAACCAGTTTCCATTTTCCGTCCCTTACTGCACGGTTACCTGCGCGTTCCCAAAATAAGGGTTCATTTCGCGGCACTTCTTTTTCTTCGCCGAAAAGTATTGGTAAAAGACTTTTGCCGGCAAGTGGGTGTAGGGTAACTTCATTCAACTTGTTCGGATAGTTTGCCGATGCTAGTGCGTAAAAGGTAGGCGCGAGGTCAATGACGTGCCCTGTACCTTTCTCTACGGCGCCAGCTTTTATTTTGGAAGGATACCAGGCAATAAATGGAGAACTGATGCCTCCCTCATACAGGTAATCTTTATAGGCTAAAAATGGCGTGTTTGAAGCGTAAGACCAGTTTTTGCTTTGCGATTCATAAGAGCCTATCGTGCCTACCGGTCCCGTGTTTCTAATGGCGCCATTATACCATTTCACCATTTCCTCGGCTGGAGCACCATTATCAGAAATAAACACAATCATGGTATTGCCATCTTGTCCTTCTGCTTTCAGTTTATCCAACACTTTGCCAATACCCTGGTCCATGCGGTCCACCATCGCAGCAAACACTTCCATTTTTGCTGCCCACTGGGTTTTTTGATCATACGAAAGCCTGTTCCATTCATAAACATCAGCATCCTTAACAGAAAGGGGCGTATTTTTGTCAACCACACCTAATTTTAACTGTCGATCATAGCGTTGTTTTCGCAGTTCGTCCCAGCCGATATCATATTTTCCTTTGTATTTGGCAATGTCTTCCGGTAATGCATGTAATGGCCAGTGGGGTGCCGTATAAGCCAGGTATAGAAAGAAAGGTTTGTCTTTTTTGCCTTCAGCGTCCAAAAATTTCACCGCATGGTCGGTAATCAGGTCTGTCTGGTAGTATTTGCCGGCCTCCAAAGGGTAGGGCTTTCCGTCTATGAAATAAGGGATTTGCTTGCCGCCATTGTAATCTCCCTGGTCGAAATAACTTCCATTGCCTAACAGCAGCGTATGGTCAAAACCCCGTTGCCATGGTAAACTTTGTCCCTTTCCATTCACGTGCCACTTGCCCGACATCAGGGTAGTATATCCATTGGCTTTTAATACTTCCGCCAGCGTCAATGATTCCTGGTTCAGGTAACCCTGGTAAGCTGGCAGACCCAGGTCGTTAGAAAAATAACCTACACCTGCTTTGTGCTGGTATTGTCCGGTCAGGAGCGATGCGCGGGTAGGAGCGCAAATGGAGTTGTTATAAAACTCCCTAAGTCGCAAGCCTTCTTTTGCCAGCCTGTCGAGGTTAGGGGTTTTGATTTCAGAGCCATAGGCACCCAGATCTGCATAACCCAGGTCGTCGGCCAGGATCAGAATGATGTTCGGTTTATCCTTTTTTACTGTAGCCTGCGAATAAGCCGCGATGGCGAAAGCGGAGCTGATGATAATTAATATTAACTTTTTCATAAACTGTTTTAAATAGAAATACCTGTTTAATTGTTGCGTCTGTCTGTTGCGGGTGCCGAAGCTGCCGTTGCCGGACGTAGTTTCTCATAATCCACCACATCATTGGCTAAAGCCCATTCTTTATAGGCGGCGGCCAGTCTTTTCACCACTTCCGGATGTTGCCCCGCAAGGTCTGTGTTTTCTCCGCGGTCCGTTTCCAAATCATAAAGTTCATATTGTGGCGTTGGTCCCGCCAGGGCTACCAGCTTCCATTTGCCATCGCGTACCGCTTTTTTTCCGCTACGTTCCCAGAAAAGGGGGGTGCCTCGTTCTACCGCGTTAGCTTCCCCTGTTAAAACCGGTAACAAACTTTTTCCCACCAAAGCATTAGTTTTTAAATCTTTGTACTGCGCAGGATAATTAACGCCTGCTAATTGATAGAAAGTAGGTGCCAGGTCAATCAGGTGTCCTGTACCCTGGGCAATGGTGTTTGCCTTTATCTTTTCTGGATACCAGGCGATAAATGGGGCGCTGATGCCACCTTCGTAGGGCGAATCTTTGTAATTGCGTAATGGCGAATTGCCGGTTTGCGACCAGTTGCTGTTTTGTCTTTCGTAAGATCCTGCAGTGCCCACAGGACCGGTGATCCGCGAGGTGTAAACAGGCAAACCATTACCACCTTGCGCACCATTATCAGAAATAAAAATGATCAGCGTATTTTTATCCTTTTTAAGTTCTTTTAACTTATCAAGCAATTGCCCGATTCCCTGATCCACATGATCAATCATGGCAGCATATACTTCCTGACGCCTTTGCCAGTATTGCTGTTCATCGTAGGTTAGTTTATTCCATGGTCGCAACTGCTGGTCGGCTGCCGCTATTTTTTGACCTTCCGCTATCACACCTTTTTCAATGGCGTTTTTATACCTGATGGTTCTTAATGAATCCCAGCCCATGCTGTAACGGCCTTTATATTTGGCGATATCTTCAGGTAATGCCTGTAACGGCCAGTGGGGTGCATTGTATGCCAGGTACAAAAAGAATGGTTTTTTTGTGGTGTTTTGTTCCGTCAAAAATTGCAAGGCATGCCCCGTAATTTCATCCGTGAGGTATTTGCCGGGTTCCAGGTAATAAGATTCATTGTTCAATAGCAGTTTTACTTCAGCTTTTTCTTTTGGAGCCACTTCAAAAAAATTGCTGGCGCCAGGGATAAAGCCAAAGAACTTGTCGAAACCGCGTTGATTAGGCCATTGGTCCTCATCGTCGCCTACATGCCATTTCCCTGACATGAGGGTGGAGTAACCGCCGCTTCTCAATACTTCAGCCAGGGTAAGCGATTCTTTATTCAGGAAACCCTGGTAAGCCGGCAAACCCAGGTTAACGTTAAAATAACCGACCCCTGCCTTATGCTGGTACTGGCCCGTCAGTAGCGATGCACGCGTAGGCGCACAAATGGAATTGTTATAAAATTCTCTCAGTTTCAAACCTTCTGCGGCCAGTTTGTCCAGGTTGGGGGTTTCTATTTCCGTGGCCCCATAAGGACCGATATCTGAAAAACCCAGGTCATCTACCAGGATCAATACAATGTTTGGCCGCTCTGTTTTTTGTGCAAAAGCAGGCGCCAGGGTTCCGAGCAGTAAGACCGGAAGCCAGTGTTTTAGGGTCGAAATGTTTTGTAATAGCGTTTTCATGCCAGTATATTTTTAGAGTTTGAGTTTAAAAGCCTACCCAGTCTGGGTGCTGCGTAAGTTTAGGATTAAGGTCTATTTCCCGCTGTGGGGTTGGAAAGTGTACGTGTCGTGCAACAGCAAGTGTTTTTCCGGCAGCTTTCAATACTTTAATGTAATAGTCAGGTCCCCGGCGTACCAGGTCAAACCATCGCTGGTATTCGTATACCAGTTCCTTTCGCCGTTCCTGAAATAGGGTGTCTCGAAATTCATCCTTGCTCAAACCAGGACTCAACTCCTGCAGCTTATCGATTCCGGCGCGGCTTCTCACTTCGTCGATGGCGGCATAGGCTTCGGCAGTTGGGCCGGCCAGCTCATTAATGGCCTCTGCATGGATCAGCAAAACTTCCGCATAACGGATGATCGGCAAGTTTTTTGACGACTGGCTCTGGTTACCCACCACTGCCGGGTCGTAGTACTTGTGGAATTGAGGATTGGCCAGCGTGTACAATTTGCCATCCACCGGACTCACAATTTCTGTGATAAAGGTTACCGCCCGGCGGCTATCGTTTGCCGCATAACTTTGGTACAAACCGCCCGCTATATGTAAAGCATCGGCATAATCACCGTTGATGCCGGGTACATCTGCTGGAGCAGACCTACCCGCCAGGCTGTTGCCCTGGTAACCTGCATTGCCTAAAAATTGAGCAGAAAAGATATGTTCTTTACCATTTTTTGTGGCCACGTTAAATACATCAGCAAAATTTGTAAAGAGCTGGTATTGGCCACTCTCCATCACCTCTTTGCTTTTATCTGCCGCTAGTTTCCATTCTTTTTGGGTCAGGTAAACTTTTGCGAGTAAACTTTTAGCCGAGCCTGAAGTAGCGCGCCCAATATCGGCATTGGAATAAGTGGCAGGCAAACTTTCAGCGGCTTGCAGATCCGATACAATCTGCTGGTAAACTTCATTTTCAGTTGATTTAGCTACATACAGGGCATCCTGATTTAATGAATTCAGCTCATGTAATACCAGTGGAACGCCACCAAACCAACGTACCAGGTTGAAGTAATGGAGGGCTCTTAAAAACTTCGCCTCGTTAATTAGCCTTTTTCTTACGTCTTCAGCGATATTGGCGCCATCAATTTGTTCGATGCGATCTATAGCTACGTTTGAGACATTAATGGCGTTATAACTTTGTCGCCATAGTTCCTGCATCCTGTCGTTGGAAGCATCGTGCGTAAGGCCAGATAAGGCGCGTACATGTGCGTTTCTTGCCCTTGGGCCAGCCTCATAGTCGTCTGTGGCCATTTCTACGCCAATTTGAAATAGTCCGTTGTATAAGGATTGTCCGCTTTCGTATAACTTGCGGTAAGCGGCCGTAACTGCTGCGGTGGCCTGTTTTTCATTTTCGTAAAATTGGTCAGTCACCAATAATGCTGCAGGTTTTTCGTCCAGCTTGGTGCAGGAAGCCAGGCCAAGGAACAGGCTGGCCAGTACTATTAATATATACAGTTTCATAACATGAGTTTTAAAGAATGTGTGGAGTTAAAAACTTAATCGTGCACCAAGGCTAAGGGTTCTGGCTACTGGATAAATGCCCGCGTCAGTGCCTGGTGATACATTACTGCCAGAAGTGACCTCAGGATCAAAACCTGTATAGTTGGTCCAGGTTAACAGGTTCTGCCCGGACACAAATAGGGTTAGTCCGCTGAGTTTTGCCCTGCTCAACGCTGTTTTAGGTACACTGTACCCAAACGTGAGGTTTTGCAGACGTAAAAAAGAGCCATTTTCAATAAAGCGGTCAGAGAAAATGGGTGCGGGATCTAACTTTGCGCGTGGCACTTCCTGGCTCGGGTTTGTCGGCGTCCAACGGTCTAAGGCCGATGCCGCGGCATTCTGCTGACCAGTAAACAACTCCAGGTTCTGCCTGTTGGTATTCAGGATCTGGTTACCATAAGCGCCTTGTAAGATGATGGATAAATCAAAACCCTTCCAGGAGAAGTTGTTGCTCAGTCCAAAGGTGAAATCAGGTTGCGCATTGCCGATGATTTCTTTGTCGGCAGCCGTGGTAAACATGCCGTCGCCATTAACATCCTTGTACAGGCGGTCGCCCGCTTTAGGTACCGCGTTTCCTGTGAATTTGCCTTTAGTGGCCTCTTCTCCGCTTTGCAGAATCCCATCCGTCACATTTCCAAAGAAACTTCCCAATGGCTGGCCTACCCGGATGATGTAATTGCCGCTGATGTAAGAACTGGCGCCATTGCCGATGGTCAATACCTCATTGCGGTTCATGGAAAAGTTGATTCCGGTCGACCAGCGAAAAGTTCCGTTTAGGTTTTTTGTCTGTATCCCCAGGTCTATGCCTTTATTTTGTACCGCACCAAAGTTTTGCAAGGAACTGGCATAACCCGTTGTCCATGGGATTTCTACATTTAACAGCAGATCCGTGGTTTTTTTATAATAGGCATCCAGGCTGATGGTGACCCTGTTTTCAAGAAACCCAATATCCAAGCCGGTATCATACTGGTAGGTGGTTTCCCAGCCGAGTTTATCGTTAACAATCCGATTTGGAGAAAACCCAGTGAGGATTTGATTGCCGATCACATAACTGTAACTGCCCAGGGTAGCAAGCGACTGGTATTCGCCAATCTCCAGGTTACCGGTGGTGCCAAAACTTGCACGCAATTTTAACTCACTGATGGTTTTTGCCAGTCCTTCAAAGAAAGCTTCATTGCTGATTTTCCAGGATACGGCCGCTGAGGGGAAGTTACCCCATTTGTTACCTTTACCGAACCTCGAGGAACCGTCGGCACGGATGCTTCCGGTAATATAATAGCGGTTGTCGTAGTTATAATTTAGCCTGGCCAGGTAAGAGTTTAAAGTCCATTCCGTGGCATCCGCAAAAGGTTTTACCAGGGTGGCTCCACCCGATAGTCCGTCAGAACCGAGGTCGTCTACAATAAAATTTTGTGCACCAGCAGTGAAGTTTTCACGGGTAAAGTGTTGCTGGGTAAATCCTGCAAGTACATCAAAACTATGTTTGCCTAGTGTTTTGGCATAGGTCAGCGTGTTTTCATTTAACCAGGCATACGAATTCAGGGAGCCTCTTCCTGCAGTACCATTGTTAAGGCTGCCCTCGTAAATGGTGCTGGGTATATAACTTCTTTCGGTAATATTGTTCACATCGATGCCCAACAAAACCTTGGCTTCCAAGCCGGGCAACAAGGTATACGCTGCAAAGGTGGTTCCCAGCAACCGGTTGGAGGTAGATTTGTTCTGTTGTTCGTATAAGGTGGCCAGTGGATTGGCGAAAATATTTTCGAAGGGGTTTCTTAAGGTATACGAGCCATCACTTTCATAAATAGTTGCGGTAGGTGGCATCAGTAATAAGGAGTTCACGATGCCGGATGGTGCAACGTTGGCATCTGATTTACTGGCGGTGAGACTGGCACTAACTTTTAATATTTCAAACGGTTTGGCATCTACATTGGTGCGGAAACCCAGTCGTTTAAAATCAGTATTTTTAATAATCCCATCCTGCGATAAATAATTACCGGAGAGCAAATAGTGAACCCTCGGATTCCCTCCGCTAAAGGTAAGCTGGTGGCTTTGCACGGGGGCTCTTTGAAAAGCTTCGTCCAGCCAGTTTGTTCCTCCACCTAATTGGTCTATTTGTGTTTCAGAAAGATATTGATTTGGGCCTTTTGCTGGTGAGGCGTCAAAAAGAGCTTCATTTCTTAAACGTGCGAATTCAGGTGCGTTAAGCAGGTCTACTTTTTTACGGAGTGTTTGTGTACCGAAACTCACATCGTAGCTCAGTGTATTCCGGTCGCTTTTTCCTTTTTTAGTGGTGATAATGACTACCCCGTTGGCACCCCTTGATCCATAGATCGCAGTAGCGGAGGCATCTTTTAATATGTCGACACTTTCAATATCCGCAGGATTGATGCTGGATAGTTGGTTGGTGGGTGTGCCACTTAAGGTACCCGCCGATTGGGTACTGTTATAAAGTGGGAAACCATCAACTACATATAATGGTTCGTTACCGCCCTGAATTGAACTTCCGCCACGGATGCGGATGCTGACCCCACCGCCTGGCTGGCCGGAAGTCTGGGTCACCTGAACCCCTGGGGCCGCACCTTTCAGCGCCTGGTCGACCGAGGTAACCGGCTGTTGCAAATTAGTTTGTGCGACTGATGACACAGCCCCGGTAACATCGCTTCGTTTCTGGGTGCCGTAACCGACCACCACTACATCACTTAACTGGTTTGCCGTCTCTTCCAATGGGATGGTTACCGGGCTGCCATCTACGTACACTTCAGCTACTTTATAACCGATGTAACTTACCTCAAGGGTGTAGGGGAGTTTCTGCCCGGTAACAAGGTCAAATTCGCCGTTATGATCTGTAGAAACGGAATGGGTAACCCCTTTAATTTTAATCGTAACTCCAGGCAGTGATTCCTTTGTACGGGAATCAATTACTTTTCCATGTACCTTGGAATTGATCAATGGGCTGGATGGAACCTGGGCTAAGCCGATTAGCGGGAATAAAAACAGGACGCAGCTGAGCAGCGAGAGGTACACGTGTTGGTTAGCCAATACCGGAATTACCGGATTGACTTTCTCAAAATTATGCATAACTTTGATAAGAGTTAATTGGAATAATTGAAACAGGTGCAACGCCAATTGATTTCCTGTTTCGTTAATTAGCTGGGGAAAATACTTAACTGTATTTTCCTTTTTTTATGTCGTAGAATTTGTCCGTTCAGGACATTCGCGAAAGATGGAACTTGAAACAACAACAACTGCATTTCGAAGTCAATAGCGATTTTAAGGATAATGAACGTACTGGTTCATAGTGGTTTGAGGTAAAAATTGTTTTCATAATCTCTGATGATTGTAAGGCAAATATAACAGTTTAAAATAAACTACCAATTTAATAGACTTTATTTTTTTTCTTTCGTTTTTCCTGCAAAACTGAATTTTTAACGATCTATCGCCTGGCGAAATAACGCTGCTAATTTTTGAACAAAAATTTTCGTTGGCGCCATAGTTATAAGGGCTTTAGAAGGGGGTTAGAAGGGCCTTTGAAGGGCCTTAGAACGGCTACAGCCGTCTAAGCACCCTTATAACCCCGTCTTAACGGTCAGTTAACGGCCGTTTAACTGGCATTTCTACCTTAGGTATACATCGGATAATTTATGTTCCAGGCACAAAAAAACCTGCAACCATGAATATGGTGCAGGTTTATCTATAGCATTAAGCTTTCGCCTGGACGTCAAGAATGGATTCGAACCCTAGACTTTAATTTTTGATTATTTTTAAATCGCAGCTGGAGTAGTCTCCGCGGTTTACCACATTGATGTTAATCACCTTGGACCCAATCGTCCAGCTGTAGGCGTTATTGGAATCGTCTTTTTTTAAGTCCTGGTAGGCTGGAGCACCAGCACCCTGATGGGCTTTTCCATATTTTTTGGCCACCAGGTCTTTCAAAATTTCTACTTGGGGCAACAATTCTTCTTCATAGCGGTCCCGGTGAATTAAATCGCCAGTCATATCCAGCTCGTTTAGCTTATCGTTGTTAAACTTGCCGTTTAAGTCCGAAAAAAGATATCCACCTATTGCATAAGTAGTCTGGTGTTCGTTATGATCTAAGGTCGCCATGAACGTCTGTTCGTCTTTTTGAAATTGCTTTTTGTCAATCCCAAAATTGATGTTACCAATTACTTTGTTTTCATCAGCTGCTGAAAACATCGGAGTGGAAGTTGTGTCTTTTTTACTAAGGGTATCGGCCACTATCGTCGCATCTTTGGTTTTAGGGTCGTTTGAACAGGCCATTAATAGGGCAAGGGCAAAGCAAAGTGTGGGTAACGTAACTTGATTTTTCATTACTTAGAATAGTTTTCAACGTTTTATAATATCCATTGATGGTGAACAACAACTAATATGGTAATAATATTTATATAATGGCTGATTCAATTGAAACGCCTTATTTGTAGAAAACATTATGTTTCTCCGGATGGTTTGCCGATGACTATGCCAATGATTCGGCGCTACTATGATTTTTTTTACAAAAGCGATATTATTTAATATTTCCTGCAATCGGTTGCCTCTTATTTAATGTACCGTAGAGCAATGCTGATCAATTTGAAGAACAGGTATGGTGCTTAATTTTAGGTATGCGCGAGGCAAGGGGAGGGTTACGACGGTAATTACCTATGATTGATAAAACTTCCTATTCTTATAAATTAGGTCTTTTTATTTTTAATTGAATCCTTTTAACGACGTGTTCGTCTTCGTTAAGCCAGAGTTTAGGGGCCTGAAATCATTTAATTATCTAAACAGATATGGTATATATAGTAAGTCTCAACTCACTTTAGTAAAGGCTTTATATATTCTTATGGCCTAAAAATTAAATAAAAAAAAAGTTTTATGCAATCGGTTGCAAATCACATTTATAATTTCTACTTTTATTATAACCAAATATCGATAAGTTCTTTACTGCCCTGCCAGGGGGAGTAAAGAACTGGAAGATTTATTTAAAACTGCAGTCCCATGGCTGCAAGCTAAATTGAACCTTTTATGACAAAACCTGAACGGAAGACAACCTTTGAGTGCGCGGTGTTGCAGTGGCTACCGCCATAACGATGTTATACATGATACATCGTGAAAAAAACAGACAAGATCATTAAATCTCAAATAACCAAATATATAAACCTTTATTAAACACCTTAAACGTAAGCTTATGCAAATGACAGTTTACTCTAAAAAAAAGGTAATAAGATGTAAAGGGTTTCAGTTCAAAAGCACATTCACTGTTGCGCTGGTTACCCTGCTAACATTTTTTTCCCTGTCGCTTTATGCGCAAAACATCAATATTACCGGAAAAATTGTTGATGCCTCCGGTCAGGCTATTCCGGGTGCCACCATTAGGATAAAAGGCACCTCTAATGGGGTAACGACCGATAACAATGGAAATTTCCAGCTATCAGCGCCAGGAAACGGCACTTTACAGGTGTCATCAATCGGTTTTAACACTCAGGAGTTACCTATTAACAACCGTACACGTTTTGATGTTACCCTTGCGGGTGATACACAAAACCTGCAGGATGTAGTGGTTGTTGGTTATGGTAACCAACGCAGAGAAGCCGTAACCGGTTCTGTAGCTTCGGTTAGTGGTGCCACATTAAATGAAATACCAGCAGCAAACATTGCGCAGGCCTTACAGGGGCGTGTAGCGGGTGTGCAGTTGGCACAAACATCAACAAAGCCCGGTGCCACTATGCAAATACGTATTCGTGGTACACGTTCCATCAATGCCGAGAATGATCCACTTATCGTCCTTGACGGGATTCCTTTCGGTGGAACCATCGCTGACATCAGCCCGGATGATATTAAAAGTTTAGACATCCTAAAAGATGCTTCTGCAACTGCCATCTACGGTTCACGTGGTGCAAACGGCGTTATCCTGATCACCACCAGAAAAGGAAACAAGGGCCAGGAACCACAAGTAGCGTACAATGGGTATTTCGGGATCAAAGATGTGATGAAATATCCGATGATGCAGTCTGCATCATATCTTAAGCTGAGAGAACGTGCGGGCTTAAACATGACTCCTGGTGCTGATGAAGACCCGACAGGGGCTACAAACACCGACTGGCAAGACTTATTTTACAGAGAAGCCATGGTACAAAATCATGATTTAAGTGTAACAGGCGGTTCAGCAAAAGGAAGCTACAAATTTGGTGCGGGATACTATAAAGATGAAGCTCCAATTCCTTTGTCTGAATACAACCGTATTTCTGTACGCGGATCATTAGATCAGGAAATTGGTAAACTATTGCGTATTGGATTTACGTCAAATAACAATTACAGTATTACTGATGGTGCAAACTTAGGAATGTATGGTGTGTTAAGCATGTCGCCATTGGCTAAACCTTTTAATGAGGATGGTACTGTTAAACGTACTTTAGCAATGCCACAGGATGTACAATGGGTTTATACAAAAGAAACCTTAGAAGCCCTTGGAGATCGTTATATTAATAGAACAAAAGATTTCGGTTCTTATAACTCTGCTTATGCAGAATTGAAGATCCCAGGAGTGGATGGCTTGAAATATCGTTTAAACCTAGGTGGTAACTTCCGCAACAGTAACTCAGGAAGTTATACAGGGATAGGGGTGTTCAGTGCCGATGTTTCCAATCCAAATACAGCGTCTATAGCAAATGCGTATACCACACAGTGGACCATAGAAAATTTGCTTACTTACGACAAAACCTTTGCGGAGAAACATAATTTTAACGTGGTAGCGCTTTATTCGTCAGAACAAACCAGCTACAACCGTTCCTCTATTGGAAGAAGAAACCTGGCTGGTGACAGTTTCCAATACTTCAACTTAGGCCAAACCTCTTCTGGAAGTAATGATGATATTTCCATTGATCCAGGTGCACAAAATTATTATGAAAGTGGCCTGAACTCTGTAATGGGAAGGTTAATGTATTCTTATGACGATCGTTACATGATCAGTGCTACATTCCGTAGTGATGGTTCATCGAGGTTAGCTGAAGGTTATAAATGGCACAGCTATCCGGCGGTTTCCGTGGGATGGAACATTGCCAGAGAATCCTTTATGCAAAATGTAGGTTGGATTAATTCATTAAAACTACGTGCTGGTTATGGCGAAACTTCTAACCAGTCTGTTTCACCTTATGCCACACTAGGGCAATTAAGTGTTAGACCTTATAACTTTGGATCTACCAATGCTAATGGTTATTATGTAACGCAATTGCCTAATCCAAACCTGGGTTGGGAATATTCAAAAACTCAAAACATTGGTTTAGATTTCTCCTTATTTAATAGCCGTTTATCAGGTACAGCAGAAGCGTATATCACTAAAACCAGTGATTTATTATTAAGTGTAGGCCTGCCTGCCACATCTGGTGTTAACAGTTATACAGGAAACGTGGGTTCCACACAAAACAAAGGATTTGAAGTATCCTTAAACGGTGTGATCATTGATAACAAAAATGGATGGACTTGGGAAGCAGGCGTGAATTTATACCGCAACCTGAATGAAATAACCAGCCTTGCATCTGGTCAGATGCGCGATGAGGGCAACTGGTTATTTGTTGGTCAACCATTAAACGTGATCTATGACTTCAAAAACATTGGCATCTGGCAAGCTGACGAAGCTGCTGCGGTTACTCAATATGAAGGTAGCGGTGGACAGGTTGGTATGGTTAAGGTGCTTTATACCGGTGAATTTAATGCAGATGGTTCTCCTACACGAGTTATTGGTGCTGCCGACAGACAGGTAATCAATGCCGATCCTAAGTTTTTGGGTGGTTTTAATACCCGTGTTGGTTATAAAGGTTTAGACCTTACTATAATTGGTGCCTTCCAGAATGGTGGTGTTTTGAACAGTACGCTTTATGGTTCTAATGGTTACCTTAACTTATTAGACGGACGTCGCGGACAGATTGATGTAGACTTCTGGACTCCAGAAAACACAGGTGCCAGATTCCCTGATCCAAAAGGACCTAAAAATAGTAACAACCCTAAATATGGTTCTACCTTAGGTTATTTCGATGCCTCATATCTTAAAATTCGTACCATTTCCCTGGGTTATAATGTCACCGGTAATTGGGTAGAAAAAGCAGGTATCAGCAGGTTGCGTGTATACGCTACGGCACAAAATCCATTTGTTCTCTTTTCTCCATACTACAAACAATCAAAAATGGATCCTGAACCTAACACCTATGCAAATGATGGTGCAAACATGGCAGTTTCCTATGATTATGGACAAAGAAGATTGCTTACTGTAGGTTACAATACACCAACAACGCGCAATTATCTATTAGGAATTAACGTAACATTTTAAAATATACGACAATGAAGCGAGTATATAAGAATTATTTTACATTGATATTTTGTGCAGGAATTGCCCTCACAGGATGTAAAAAAAATCTGGAAGAAACGCCGAGAGCGATCTTTACACCAGAATACTTTAAAACACAAGCGGGTGTGCAAGGAGGAATTACTTCACTTTATGGCCACCTACGTTATATGTTTGGCAATGGCTATTTTTTGAATGCCAATGTAATCAGTACAGATGAGGCTACCTGGGGACAAAACTCCGATGGTAACATCAAGAACCTTGATTTTTCGGGAGTTGGAAATATAGATCCATCTACGAGTAACACCGGCATTCTTTGGGGTGCAGCATTTGGTGCAATTAACACTGCAAGTGGTGTTATTGAAAATGGAGAAGCTGTAGGCGTATCTGAAGCCCTGCTTGCTGAAGCAAGGTTTTTCAGGGCCTTTGATTATTTCTGGTTGGTGCAAACCTTTGGAGGTGTGCCATTGGATTTAGGTGGCGGAGAATTAAAATTCAACACTTCAACAGTGAGAACTTCAGTTCGTAATACGGTACCAGAAGTGTATACAAAAGCGATTTTTACTGATTTAAAAATTGCTGTGGATAAGTTGCCTGCCACCGGACGTGTTGTAGGCGGTGTAACTAAAACCGTTGCACGCCTTTACCTGGCTAAAGCTTACCTTACTTATGGCTGGTGGTTACAAAACCCCAATAATATCCCAACTTACCCTGCAGCACAAAGAACCGACCCTGATGGTCATGATGCAGCCTGGTATTTTAACCAAGCGTATACAATCGCTGCAGAAGCTATTGCAAGCCCTGGAGCAGCTGGTTTACAGCCAACGTTCTATGATATTCACGTAGGTACCAACGACCGTAATAACGAAGTGATTTTGTATGCTGATCATACGCAGTCAAGCAGTTTATACAATGGTGGCGACCTGGGTTATAGCGGTGGTGGATTTGGCACCGATAGTTTTGCGCAATGGTTCTGGCAATGGAGTTATCCAAATATTAGAAGTAGTACTTCTGCTACAACGTGGACACCTTATAGTTCTGTTCAGCGTGCTGCAGAGCAGCCATTAGGGCGCCCATGGACCATGTTGGCTCCGCCTCATGGTGTATTTAAAAATACTTTTGCTGATAAAACCAACGATTCACGTTACGATGGAACTTTCGTAACCCGTTTACGCACCAACTTTAAACAGGCTGGTTTAAATGCAACTACCTTATACAACGCGAATTTCTTGCCTGTTGGTCCGAACGAGCCTGTATTAAGCTTTTTACCGGAAGATGTGGGGGGTGTTGATTATTCAAACACGAAGTTCAATAGTACGGTAGGTGCAGGGGTATTACCTGGAAGAGCAGACTTTGTAATTGAGCCAAGTGCATTCAGCAGAATTGCTTATCCTGCGATTTGGAAATTAGGTCCTTACCGTACTGATAATAATGGTGGTTTAGGCTCACCAAATGGAAGTCTTACCCGTCCTTTCCCGGTGGCTAAATTCTCTGAGTTGTTTTTTATAGCTGCAGAGGCTGCAGCGAAAGGTGCTGTAACTAAAGCTATAAGTGGTCCGTATGCTAACGATGGTACGGCCAGAGGTTTAGTGAACGTAATCCGTGCCCGTGCAGGTAAGTGGCGTTTTGACAATGCCAATAATGTTGCTAAGGTTCAGGACAACAGTGCGGCGTTAACAGCTGCTACACCTGCTTTAGTGGATGTTAATTATATTCTTGCAGAGAGGTCACGTGAATATTTTGGTGAAGGTTACCGTTGGTTAGACCTGGTTCGTACCCAGAAGCTGATTGAATTTAGCAGCAGCTTTACCATTGCTGGTAAAACGAACCCTAACAATTGGAATGACCATACGATCGGAACGTTTACCCGTACCTTTACACCAAACCATTACCTGCGTCCGATCCCAACATCTCAGTTGGATGGCATGGATATGAGTGCAGCTGATAAACAAGCCTACCAGAACCCGGGATACTAGGATCTGTAGCCAGTTACTTATTTATTAATTGTGATGATAATAAGGAGAGACGGCTGTCTCTCCTTTTATGTTATAAAGCATATACACCAATCTGTTTACGTTTTGCCTATGAAATATTCCATTTTAATCGTGTTATTGGTCCTGGTAAAATGCCCTTCACTACTCGCACAGCAACGAGGAGCAGCGCCGGCTAATGCCAGGGAACGAATTAATCTTAATACAGGATGGTTCTTTATGCGCTATGAAGGCGAAACCGACGGCTTAATTTATGATGAACGGCCTGTGGACTTTAACAGGCAGGATGATGTGGTTGCCGATAGCCGGCCATCGCAAGCGGTTTTTAAAGGGAGTTCCGAAAAAGTACTAAAAAAGTGGATCCTGCCTACGGCCAATGATTTTATCAAAGATCCTTCGCAACATTATATCAGGCCTGCCGGAAACCCTGGCGGCGATTTCTCTTTTGTGCAACCGAACTTTGACGATAAAAAATGGGAGCAGGTAAATTTGCCTCATGACTGGGCAGCTAAAGGCCCTTTTTATAAAGAAGCCAATGCCATAGTTGGTGGCGGAATGGGACGATTACCGATACAGGGAGTAGCCTGGTATAGAAAGAAAATAAATATCCCTGCTGCTGACCGCAATAGATCTATTTACCTGGAACTGGATGGCGCCATGTCATATGCCATGGTCTGGTTAAATGGGAAACTGGTAGGCGGCTGGCCTTATGGTTATAATTCTTTCCGGCTGGACCTCACACCTTATATTAAATTTGGTGCCGATAACCAAATTGCGATCAGGATTGATAATCCACCACATTCGGCCAGGTGGTACCCGGGTGCCGGCTTGTACAGGAGTGTCTGGCTGACTAAAACCAATCCGGTGCAAATTGCACAATGGGGAACTTCGGTGATTACAAATAAGGTATCGAAGGCTTCTGCCATGGTAACACTGGCGGTTACGATCCAGAATAAAGGATTAAAACAAGAGCAGGTAAAGGTGTTGACTGATGTTTACAGGCTTGACGAAAAATTCGAGAAATTAAATAAGGTAAGTAGTTTTCCGGTCTCGACTGTAAAACTGGGAAAAGAAGAGAAGCAGGTACTTGAAGCCCAGGTAGCGATAAAGCAACCCGCCCTTTGGGGGCCGCTACCGACACAAAAACCGAATATGTATGTGGCGGTGACACAAATATTCGCCGGAGATCGACTTCTTGATCACTATGAAACTCCTTTTGGCATCCGGGATATACAATTTGATCCGGTAAAAGGTGTAATTGTTAATGGTGAACAGATTAGAATACATGGTGTAAACCAGCATCACGACCTGGGTGCACTTGGTGCAGCTTTTAATTACCGGGCAGCTGAACGGCAGCTGGAAATGTTGAGGGAACTTGGAAGCAATGCGATCCGGTTTGCTCATAACCCGCCAGCACCGGAACTATTAGACCTCACCGACAAAATGGGTTTTCTGGTAATCAATGAAGTGTTTGACTGCTGGGCACAGGGAAAAACGCCTTTGGATTTTCACCTTATTTTCCCCGAATGGCATGAAGCCGATACCAGGTCATTTATCAGAAGAGATAAAAATCACCCCTCGATCATGGCATGGAGTTATGGCAACGAAGTAGGCGAGCAATATACTGCTGCTGCAGGAGCGGCCATATCAAGTAAACTAAGTGCCATTGTAAAAGATGAAGATCCGTCCAGGCCGGCTACAGCATCTATGAATTATGCGAAACCAGATATGCCATTTCCGGGCACGATGGATTTGATTTCGCTCAATTACCAGGGGGAGGGCATCCGCGATGCGCCGGCATATGCCCATCTTAAAGGGATTAAAACGTCGCCTTTGTATGCTGCATTTCATAGCAAGTTTCCGGAGAAACTGATGCTGAGCAGTGAATCGGCCTCCACCTTAAGTACCCGTGGCACCTATATCTTTCCAGTGTTTGAAGGAGTTAGTGCGCCGGTGAGTGATTCTACAGGTGGTGATCCGAAAAAACAACAGGTAAGTGCCTATGAATTATACACGGCGCAATTTGGCGCATCGCCAGACAAAGTTTTTGCCGCACAGGACAACCATCCTTTTGTGGGTGGAGAGTTTGTATGGACGGGTTGGGATTACCTAGGTGAACCTACACCTTATTACGGGGCACGCAGTTCTTATTCTGGTATTATTGATCTTGCCGGTTTTAAAAAGGATAGGTTCTACTTGTACCAGGCGCGCTGGCGTCCTGAACTTCGCTTTGCTCATATCCTGCCACATTGGACATGGCCTGGCCGGGAAGGGGAAGCTACACCAGTACACGTATTTAGTTCAGCTGATGAAGCAGAACTGTTTCTAAATGGCAAATCACTAGGTCGTAAAAAAAAGGCATCATTTGAATACCGTTTCCGCTGGGATGATGTGAAATACACACCTGGAGAATTGAAGGTTGTAAGTTATAAAGATGGTAAACCTTGGGCTACAGGAACCGTGAAAACCGTGGGTGCTGCAGTGACATTACAATTGATAGCCGACCGGAATATAATCCGCTCAGATGGAACGGACCTTTCCTTTGTGACAGTAAAGGTGATGGATAAAGATGGTAATCTGGTGCCTGATGCGCTACATAACATTACGTTTGCTATTTCTGGAGCAGCAGAACTTGTGGCAACAGACAACGGTGATCCTGCAGATTTAGTTGCTTTTCCTTCCAGGGAGCGGAAAGCTTTTAGCGGCAGGGCCTTGGCGATTGTTAGATCTTTACCGAATAAAACTGGAGAAATTGTGGTGACAGCTCATGCTCAAGGTTTAGCGGAGGGTAAGCTGGTGTTAACGAGTAAAAAGTAAACAAATATACGTGAGGCAGGTATACGCGATGAATATGATAAAGAGATAGGTTTAAGAGGGGATTGAACCCCCTGACACTTTAAGTTACAATTTTGGTTAGTTGTATGATAGAGGCCGATCATTGAAAGATGATCGGCTCTCTTGTTTTTAATAGGTTTTTACTTATACCTCAATTGCTGTTATTTACCTGTGATTCAGCCTTACTTAAGCTGGCTTCAAATGGTGAGGCAGGCAGGTTCTCTTTATTATAAAGGTTTGCAGTATCGGGGTTATGTGCCCAGGCATACCTCACAGAAACTGGTTTGCTCATGTTATCGTTCCATACCACCACCTGGTTGCCTTTGATTTCAGCTTTGGCCCATTGGTATTTACCATCACTTCCGGCTATGGCAAAATGTTTGAGTGCGCCGCCACCAAGTGATTTTAATCCTGACCCTGTATTGGAAAAACTGATGACCAGTTTATTTCCTGCTGCGGTTATATCCTTAAATAGGGGGCCGTTGTGCACCGTATTTTTGTTTCCGTAAACCAAACGTTCAGCCTGTAAGGCCAGTCGTTTGCCTACATCTTTTTTATTTAAGGGGTGGATATCGTTCCACTCGCCTAAATCGAGGGCAACTGCCATACCAGTGTTATTCACTTTTAATAGTCGTAATTGCTCCATTCTTAATTCCGCCCAATTGCTTTCTTCCGGTAGGGTATTACTTTCCATAAACCCAGGCAGCTGCACATAAAGAAATGGGAGTTCTGGTTTGTTCCAGGCTTGGCGCCAATCCTGAACCAACACAGACATCAACTCAGCGTATTCGGAGGTCTTTGCTGTATTAGATTCTCCCTGGTACCATAAAAGGCCCTTAACATTATAATTAACTAAGGGTGCAATCATCGAATTATACAAACCTACGGGTTTCCAACGTACAAAAGTTGTGGAAGGGGTAATGCCCATTTTAGCACCTAATTTGTATTTCCATGCACCTTGCAGACTAAGCGTATCTGTGCCGGCAATGAGCTGATAGGGTTTATCCAATACGAAACCACCCTTGCCCGAATTGTTAATCACTTTAACAGCAATGGTATTTTTGCCTTTTTTCAAAGTTTCTCCGGAAAACAAGTACCTCCTTGGGGGATACTGGTAGCTGGTAGAACCCACCAGCTTGCCATTGATAAAAACTGAGTCGGCATCTACGATTCTTCCCAGTAGCAATTTAATTGGTTTTCCAACCATGGATGCCGGAACGTCGATTGTTTTTCTAAACCATACGGCTCCATTTACATTTTTCAGTTTCTGGTCATGCCAGTAGCCAGGGATGTTCATTTCGTCCCAATCCTGGTCGTTTAAATCTGCAGCTTTCCAGTTTCCTTTTAACCCCTGATCTTGCTGGTTAAGGCTGTTGTACCAAGCTTCAGCAGCTGATTTATCTTTTTTTTCAATGCTTGAAATTAAACTGTCGTCTTTAAATTTCTGTAGTTCCTGCTCATATTCCGGGAAGTTCTTGATGGCTTTTTCACTGATCCAGGCTTGAGCAGGAGAGCCACCAAGGGCAGTGTTGATCAGGCCAATAGGAACTTTGTGTTTTTTATGGATGTCGAGGGCGAAAAAATAGGCAACACCCGAGAAGTTCAGAATGTTATCTTTGGTTGCCGATTTCCAGGAACCAGAAGATAAATCTTCCTGTGGTGCTTTAAAGTTATACTCGTCGGGAACCAGAAATTGTCTGATCTGTGGGTAATTTGCGGTTTTAATTTCGTTCGGGTATTGGTCAATTAAACGGTCTAAAGGCAGTTCCATGTTCGACTGGCCACTACAAACCCATACATCACCAAAGAGGATATCTTTCAACACGATTTTATTACTCGCGGTAAAGGTCATTTCGTAAGGACCACCGGCCGCTTGCGGCGGAAGTTTAATAAACCATTTCCCATTCTGGTCGGCGGTGGTTTCGTAAGTTTTTTGCTTAAATGAAAGTTTGATCCTTTCTTTCGGGCTTGCCCAGCCCCAGATGTTTGTGGTTTCTGCTCGTTGCAATACCATACCATCACTAATCAATTTTGGGAGCTTAATTTGCGCTACCGCAGGGCTTGCCAATAGGAAAAGGGCAGGGAGCAGGTATCTTTTATTAAAATTATTCATACAGAGAAATCAGAATTTGGTTTCTCTAATTTATAAAAATAAAGCGGTTGTGCAATCGGTTGAATTTTTAGTGAGTATAGATAATTGGGGTTGCAATCAAACTTTGAGGTTAATTCACTGGTTATTTTAATTCACCAATTTTTTAAAGTTATGCAACCTATAAAAGACGAGGATTTTAAAGGGAAATCTATGGGGCTGGCAGAGATGGCTGTATGCATTATGAATACCCAGGCCATGGTAGAAGAGTCTATTCATATGCAAGCAAAAATTTTAGCAAAATTGAACGGCACTACTGTCGAGGAGGAAAATGCCAAGGCTGTAAATCATATTGAAATCAATTTTAAAAGTATTTTACGGGAGCTGTTAATACCTGAATAATATACTGAAGGTTTGGTTTTACAAGCCAGATGATGTAAATGCTCATGAAACAAAAACCCCTCTATAACAACTGTTAGAAAGGGGTAAACTGCTTTGGCCAGGTTAATTAGTCAGGTTTTTATGCCAAATAACTTACAAAAAACTTAATGACTACGTTATTTAAAATGTCAACAAAGAAAGCACCTACCATAGGTACAATTAAAAATGCTTTATGAGATGGTCCGTATTTGTCGGTTATGGCTTGCATATTAGCTACTGCAGTTGGAGTTGCACCCAGTCCAAATCCACAATGCCCGGCACTCAATACAATGGCGTCATAATCTCCCCCCATTACCCTAAAGGTGATAAAAATGGCAAATAGAATCATTAATATTGTTTGCAATACAAGAATGATCAGTACCTGGGAGGCTAGTCCTTGTAATTGCCATAATTGTAAAGACATTAAAGCTACGGTTAGAAACAGGTATAAACCTGTGTTGCCAAGAACATCCACAGCATGATCATTCACAATATAATCAGAAACGCGGGTGATAATATTTCGAATAATAACACCAATAAACAGACACCAGACAAAATTAGGTAATTCAAGCCACGATCCTTTTAAATAGTCATATAATAGTGTCCCTGCTGCCAGGCAAATGGCTAACATGGTCAATGTTTCAATCATGTTCCGAACGTTGATTCTTCTATTCGAACTTGGGTTTTCGAACATTTCGACTGGTTGTGAGTGTTCTTCTTCCTTTTTAGGAGGGAATATGTTCTTTCTTTTTAACAGTATCATGGCTACAGGACCACCAATGATACCCCCCATAACAAGGCCATAGGTAGCACATGCCATGGCTAATTCCATAGCGCCACCGATTTGAAATATCTCTGTGAGGTTTTCTGCCCATGCGGCACCTGTTCCATGTCCTCCAGTTAAAGTTACAGAGCCTGCAATCAACCCATAACTGGGGTCTAAACCTATTAACGAGGCTACAGACATTCCAAAAAGATTCTGAAGCATAATGAATGCACCGGTCAGCATTATGAATATTAACAAAGGTCTGCCGCCTTTTTTTAGCTTTTCGAAATCAGCACTTAATCCTATGGACGAAAAGAAGACGAGCATCATCGTTGATTGTAGTGAGCCTTCGAAGGTAAGGGTGATTCCTGCCGTATAATATAATACATAAAGAATAATGGCGATGACAAAACCGCCAACTACGGGTTCGGGAATGTTATAGTTTCTAAAAAAACTTACTTTTTTAACAATAAAAAATCCTAAAAGTAAGACAAGGCAGGCAAAAGCTAGAGTTTCAAATAATCCAAACGTCATAGTGTTTCGTATAGGTTTTGATTTAAAATAAAATGGAAAGGTAAGAATAAAAAAATAAGTGAGGTTTTTCAAGCTTCTAAGCCTATTAGACGTTTACAAACCACAAAACAATAGGGTTGACCAATAGTTTTTTACTGGGGGGCTAGGGAAGATGGCAGATTAAAATCAGTGTTTGGAAGCAGTGTATCGGGCGCTTTTATTTTCGCGTGATCTTGTAAGCTTTTCCCGTACTATCATAAGTAATCCATTCGCCAAACGGCTCTCCTTTTTCAAAACTGCCTGACCGTTTTAGTGTGCCGTCAATTCGGAACCATTCCCAGTATCCTTCAGGTTTGCCATCCACTATTTTCCCTTTAGACCATATTGTTGTTCCGTTTGCATGGTATTTTATAGCTACGTCGTTAATTATTTCCGTCTTTTTATCCTTAATTGTTTTGTCTGCCATTGCTTTGTTATCACATTCTAAAATTAAAGTTACCAATTGTCAGGCCTCACCAAGCCTGCCATTTTCGGTGGGGCAACCATACAGTAAGCCGTTGTAAGTGCGTCTTTGAACAGATCTGCAGGTACTTTTTTCATTTTGACCAGCGTCCAGCCCTTCTTACCCCATTTATTATCTATCGGATAAATAGCTGTCTGCAAACTCAAATCATTTAATAACTGACATTAAACTGCCAGCAACAATTTACGATTAATACTTTTAAATCGAAGTAAAGCAAGAGATTACCCGTCATTATTTAGGAATGGCTTAAAGCTCCTGTTGGATATGAAGGTGAGCAGGGCGAAGTTAGTTGAAAAGAAACAAGGGCTTAAAGATGTATAAGAAACCTGTTTTTCGTTTGAAGAGAAATGGATCAACGATCTTGCAAGGGGTTATATTAAGATCCTGAATATGTGGGTCACAAAATCGGACAATCACCAGCATGGTGTTCTACAAACAAATTATATTAATATACCAGTTTTTTTGAACATCATTCAACGATGAATCGATATACTCATAATCGCTTCAAATGACGGGAAAAGGGCAATTGTGAGCTATAAAAAAAGGGATGATTTTTCAATCATCCCTTTTTGCGGAGAGAGAGGGATTCGAACCCTCGGTACCGTTGCCAGTACGACAGTTTAGCAAACTGTTCCTTTCGGCCACTCAGGCATCTCTCCAATTCCACTCATTTACTTGCTGTGAGGGAGTGCAAATATAGCAATTCATTGATATTTGCAAAAGAAAATTACACAGTTTGTAAATAATCTATTCGTACATGATAGATGCTCATGAGCATCGTCTTGAATATCAGCTTTATAGTTTCTAAATCTTTTAACGTTAAATCGCAGTTGTCTAACTGATTTTGTTCTAATTTATAGTTAATGATGCGTTCTACGAGGTCATTTATGTTTTGAGCATCCGGATTTTTAAGACTTCTCGACGCCGCTTCTACCGAATCTGCCAACATTAATACACCCGTTTCCTTAGAAAATGGTATCGGACCAGGGTAGCGAAAGATGTTCTCATCAACAAATTTCTCGGGGGAGTTCTTTAAAAAAGACTGATAAAAATAATCTACACGGGTGTTGCCATGGTGCGTTCTAATGAAGTCGATCACACTCTCTGGTAATTGGTGTCTCCGGGTAATCTCAATCCCTTTATGTACATGTTTAATGATGATCTGAGCACTTTGCTCGTATGGCAACTTGTCGTGCGGACTTACCGCTGTATTTTGGTTCTCGATAAAATATTGAGGGTTCTCAATTTTACCAATGTCATGGTATAATGCACCCGCACGAACCAGCAGTGAATTGCCGCCAATTTTGAAAATGGCAGCCTCAGCAAGGTTAGCCACTTGCAATGAATGCTGAAATGTTCCCGGGGCTTTAAAAGCCAGTTCACGCAATAATTTGTTATTGGTGTTTGTTAATTCTATTAACGCCACATCAGAAGTAATCCCAAACATCCGTTCGAAAGCGTAAATTAATGGGTAAGCTAGTAAGGAGAGCAATACACTCACTACAAAAGGAACAAAGTTTGCCCATTCAATTTCCTGAAACGAGCCTTCTCTTAAGAGGCCAATTCCTAAAAAGCAGATGAAATAAGAACTAAGGATAAATAGGGCAGACAAAAGTAGTTGTTCTCTTTTGATCAGGTTCCTGATACTATAAATTGCTACCATACCGGCTGTAATCTGATAATAAACAAACTCGAAGCTGTTGGGAACAAAGAAACCCGCCAATAAAATAACAAGCAGGTGCAGGTATAGGGCCAACCGGGTATCAAATAATATTCTGATAATGATAGGAACGATGGTAAAGGGAATGTAATATAAAGAAGGTAAGTTCAACTTAATGGCCCAGGTTAAGGCAAGCAGCATAATAGTGATTACCAGGAGTAATAAAGATAACTGGCGGTTATCGGCGAAAATATCCTTCCTGAATAAATATAAAAAGACCATTAATAGACTTAAATTAAAGCCTACGAGTAAGATCTGGCCAATATAGACCAGGGTACTGTCGCCTATAGTTTTTGTTTGCGCTTCATAAGTAGACCTGAACGAAAGTAGTTTCTGGTAGGCTTCATCGTCTATTACGCTGTTTTTTGCAATAATCAATTCGCCTTTCTGAACCATGCCATGTGTGGTAGATAAACTATTCACGGTATTGTCTTGAACAATCGTCGTCATGCGTTCATCAAATATAATATTGGGCTGTAGGTGATTTTCTATTAAACCAATTACTACATCTTTATATGCTGGATTATTAGCTTTAAAGTTTTCCTTTGCGTATTCCAGTGCCGACTGTACCGTAAACAGGTCCTGGCTATTAACAGTTTTTGTGATGTTGTTCTCTAGCAGAGAAAGGTCAAAGGGCTTCTTTTCCTTCTGGTGTTTTAAATCAGGGGCAATGATGCCTTTTTTGTAAATATAGGTCAGTAATTTATGGGCTGCAGTTTTATAAGCCTGCCTTTCGTTCTCAGGGAATCCACTTGTTTTCCATTTAACATCAAACTCATTCAAGAAAGCTTCCTCAATTGCGCTATACATGTCGGTTTCGTAACGATAAATAGGTAACACATTCTCTAGTGCCTCTTTTTTATCGGTTACTACCTGAGGATTCGTTTTCAGAATGGCAAAACTGAAAGGTGATATCAGGTCCTTGTTCAACCATACCTTACCTTTTTCAAATTCATACCTGAATCTCGGCTGTTTGGGTAAAAAGAATGTGATGATCAATACCGTGAGCACCATCATAATATACTTGATATTTGATGAGTACTTTCTGTAAAGCACTTTATGGGAATTCTGTTTAATTTTAGCCAAAATAGGATGGATTGATTTAATTCAAAAATAACATTAATTAAGTAATATCAAGATAGGTGTTAAGCAGCTGTTACAGATTTTTAAACGCTGTTGGGCGGCTGTGGGTCAATTGGAAAAAAGCTTTGCTAAAAGCCGCAAGACTATTATAGCCAACAGCAAATGCAATCTCACTGGTCGATTTGTTTGTTTCCAAAAGCAGTTCTATTGCCTTCACCATGCGTAATATTTTGAGGTATTGTAAAAAGGAAATGCTCATACTCGACTGAAATAACCTCGATAAACTTCGTTCACCCATACCAAATAATGTGCTAATATTAACCAGGGTTAAAGCGCTGGCATAATTATTTTCAATGTAGTTGATTACAGGAGCAAGTCGCTCATTTGTGGTGGTTGGCAAAGCAATGGGGATGGCTGGCCTGCTCCTTTGAGGCAATAGCCCTTTCAAAGCAGATAAAAACTGATAGGCCTGTTCGCCAGGTGCGATTACCCCTTTCCAGCGTTCAGAATATAAAATCATTTCGTACAGCAGGTTATTAACAGGGTAAATGCCCAGTTCCTCGTAAAATGAACTGTCCTTATTTCGATCAATCTGGTAATAGATACTGCGGGTAATGGTGCCATGATTTCTCACTTGGAGATAATGCGACATCCCTGCGGGCAGCCATACATAATGACGCGCAGGGATAATATAACTTACGTTTTTAACAGTAATGTATGCGATTCCTCCTTGCACATAAGTAAGCTGTCCTTTTTGGTGGGTATGTTCAATTAAACGACGTTCTACCTTTTCATGCAGTACATATATGCTTTCGGGTTCCTTGTCAACTAATTCGAGATATTCCTGGGTTTGCACAATATTCATTGTCTGGAATGGACTAATTTTTGGCAATATAGATAATATTTCGGGTAGCGTTATCATATAACTTTGCGCATTCTTTATATATATGATTCCGCATAACAAAATAGGCCTGCTTATAGGGCTTGCCTTACAGGTCTCCAGCATCGGTTTTGCACAGCAAAAACACGATACCATGCCGCTTTCCCTCCCCGAAGTCTGGCAAAAAGCAGAAAAAAATAACAAAATCATTAAAATGCAATACCTCAAGCTGGGCATGACTGAAGAGGTGATTAAAAATGCAAAAGTTGCGAGATTGCCGGAAATCAGCGTTGGTGGTGAGTATGCAAGGGTAAGTAATATGCCTATTTATGAGCAGGGATTATTCAAAACGCCCACCCAAGGGGCAGTAGTCCATACCTTATATGGAGTAGGGGCCAATGCTTACCTCAATCTCTACCATGGACATAAAACGAAGCTTAAACTGAAGCAAGCAGACGAGGAAAAGCAACTTGCCGAAGTCATACTGGAAGCAACAACTGCAGATGTTAAATTCGTTGCAACATCCCATTTCCTGGCAATTAAACGTGACTTAATGTTTAAAGCACTGCTTCTTCAGAACATCAGCGATCAACAGAAACAATTAGAAGAAATCAGAGAGCTGCGTAAAAATGGTGTAGTGCTAAAAAGCGATGTACTTCGTGCAGAATTAAAACTTTCTCGCCAGAAAATGTCCTTAATAGAAATTGACAACAACCTAGTCCTTACAAACCAGAAACTGGGAATATTAATAGGCGAGAAAGACGACTTCATGTTGCAGCCTATAGATAAAGAGCAGGCTATGCGTCTTACTCAAACTTATGAAGGGTATCTGGAAGAGGCTTACCTGAAGTCCCATGAATATAAAATTTCAGAAACAGAAACTGCGCTGAGTAAGCTGGCGCTTAAGGCAGTAAAGTCTGGGGTATCCTTAAAATTAGGCTTATTTGCGAATTATAATTATAGTTATCCGCAATTACAGTTTTATCCCTATTCCGTTGCTTTGTATGGCTTGGGTATGGCAGGATTAAAAGCAAGTTTTCCCATTTCTGCACTTTATCATAATAAACATAAAACCAGTGAAGCAAAGCTGGCATTAATGCGCCAGGAGGAGGAGCATCATGACGTTTCAGATCAGGTGCGTCAACGAGTTAAAGAGGCTTACCTGCGCTATGAAGAAGCAATAACCCGCATAGCCGTAGCCGAAGAGAACATTATTCAGGCCAAAGAGAATTTAAGAATTGTAAACAATACTTATTTCAACCAACTCTCCTTACTAACCGATTTGCTTGATGCGGATACACAATTACTACAAACACGCTTTGATTTGGCCGCCGCGCAAATTGCTGCTCAATTACAATACTTTCAACTACAAAAAGCCATAGGCACCCTATAACATGACGAAGAAAAAAAACTACACCACTGATCAGATAATCACCAGGGTCACGGGCTGGATTGCGGGGGCTATTGTTGTGTTATTGGCCATATGGGGTATTTCATCAATGGTGAAATTGTATCGTTATGAGGAAACTAACGATGCTCAGGTGGAGGAATACATTAACCCAGTAACCACCAGGGTTACGGGGTACATCAGGGAAATCAGGTACGAAGAACACCAGGAAGTACAAAAAGGAGATACGCTATTGATTATTGATAACAGCGAATATAAGTTAGGCCAGCAGGAAGCAGAAGCGTCTCTGATGAACGCGCAGGCGCAGATACAGGTAATGGAAAGTAACAAAACCACTTCCGGTCGCCAGGCAGATGCCAGCCAGTCTCAAATTGCAGCTGCCAGGGCCAAACGCCTCAAGCAACAGCAGGATCACGAGCGTTATGTGAAGCTTTACGAAGCAGAATCTGCTACGCTGCAACAGCTCGAAAATAGTAAGGCTGCATTAGACATCGCTGATGCAGAGTACCAGACTGCCATTAATAACTACGAAACCTCTATTTCGAAAGTAAACGATATTAAATCACAGAAAAACGTGGTCCTGGCTGAGGTCAAACGCAGGGAAGCTTTACTTAATCGCAATAAATTAGATGTTGGCTATACCGTTATCGTTGCTCCCTATAATGGAAAAATGGGCAGGCGACTGATCCAGGAGGGGCAATTGATACAGGCGGGACAAACCTTGGGTTTTATTGTAGATCAGGAGGCGGGCAAATGGATTATTGCCAATTTTAAGGAGACGCAGATTGCAAGTATGAAAGTAAACGGCCTGGTTAAAGTAGAAATAGACGCTTTCCCTGGAGAATACTTTAAGGGGAAAGTTGTGTCTTTATCTCCGGCTACAGGAGCGCGTTTTTCTTTGTTGCCTCCCGACAATTCTACCGGAAATTTTGTAAAAGTGGTACAGCGGATCCCGGTGAAGATTATACTGACGGATCCAAAAAAACTTACCCGGAAACTTCGTGCAGGCATGAATGCTCAGGTAGCAGTTGCTAAAGACTAATGGATCAAAGTGTGCCCGTTATCAAACCCTGGGTGCCTGAATGGTTAATCAGGGGAATTATATTCATGGTGGTGCTGCCTTCCTGGTTGCTTTTTGGCCTTTCAGTTACAAATACCGCTGCTGCTGTTGGCTATTATGGTTTCGAACCTGCAGATGTGCAATATTCTGTGATTGTTTTCTTTGCCGCATTAGTGAGTTATTACGCCCTGGAACGGCGCTTTTTCGAATACCTTGGTCCTAAAGAGTATTTTGTTGTTGGTACGCTAATTCATTTCATTGCCGCTTTTGTATGTTACCATACGCACAACCTGTATGTATTGCTGCTGTTCAGGTTTATACAAGGGATGGCCAATTGCGGCATTACCAGTATTTGTATCACATTGATATTTGGCCGGCTCCGATCAGAACGATCCAGAGAAATAGGCTACTCAGTGTATTACGGCTCAATGTTATGCTCTGCACCATTTTGTCTGTTATTAACGGCACAGCTTGTGGATGCTTATGATTATAGTGTTATCTATAAAGCTATGATGTACTTTCTGTTGCCGGGTGCTATCGGTTTATATTTGATACTGAACTCCGTACGGCTACACAAAAAGATACCTCTTTACCAGATCGACTGGGCATCATTTGTTATCTATTCTTCTTTTTTGTGTTTGCTTGGTTACGTATGTGTTTATGGGCAACAATACTATTGGTTACAAGACAGGCGTATTCAGGCAAGTGTGGTTGCACTGATAGCACTCCTGATTCTTCATTATTATCGGCAGTCGGCCTTAAAGCGCCCCTCACATCATATGAACGCCATGTGGTACCGTAATTTTTGGGTAGGATTGGTATTGCTGTCCATTTTATATCTGATTAGAGGTTCACTTGTGTTTACTACCTTATATTTTGGGAATAGCCTGGGGATGGACCCCATTCATATTTCGTATATTATGATAGCTAACATTTGTGGTATAGCGTCAGGGGTGCTCATAGCATCGCGGCTCATGCTTTTAAAAAAATCCATGCGCATGATTTTGAGTAATGGCTTTTTAATTTTGCTGGTATTTCATACTTGGATGATATTTTTGTTCAGCACGGAGGCTGATATGGCGACATTTATATTGCCATTGTTACTGCAAGGCCTTGGGGTAGGGCTGCTCATGACCCCAATTATCGTTTTTTGCATTTCTTCGGTACCTAAACAAATTGCTGTTACAGCAGCAGCTACCGCAGTACTATTCAGGTTCCTAGGCTTTGTTGCCAGCACTGCCATGGTCAATTATTACCAGCTTTATAATCAAGCAAACCATGTAAACAGGTTTCAGGAAGACCTTAGTATTTTGAATGGGGCGGCTATTGACCGTATGGAGACGTATAAAAGTTTGTTGCTGGGAAAAGGGATTCCTGCAGATCAGGCAACAAACATGGCCAATAAGCTTTTCTCTAAGTCTGTGGAACTGCAGGCGCAGTTGCGTTCCGCAGTTGATTATTATAAACTAATCAGTATACTTTTAGTGGTGGTTATTTTAGTGATTGCATTCTTCCCCTATATTAACCGGACCATCATTAATGTGAAGTCAAGGCAACCGGCGCCCTGACTACTTTTTAATAAGTTTGTCATCCTCAGGATCCTCATCATCCCGGTCGTTTCCAAGGTCGGAATCATCTGCAGTGCCTGTCAAGGATTCGTCGTTTTTAGTGTCCATACCTGCTTTATTGCTGGTCTCATCGGCGTGCAACTGGTCTTCTTCATCATTTTCTTGATTTAAATTTTCTGGTTGCGGCAAACCTCCACTGTCTCTTTTATCCGTATCACTAATAAACTCCGGTTTAGTGAGGTTTTGCGGATGGTTGATGTCATATCCCTCATCCTCAGGTGATTTAAATTTTTCGTTGTTTTCTTCGTTGCTCATCGTCATAGATTTTAAATAACTTTTGAATTAAACAAACCGCGTAATTTATAGTTTTGTGATAAACAAAATATATACCCAGACCTTTCTAACAACGCTATTCATTTGTTTGAAAAGCAATAATTATTATCTTTAAACCCAAAATACATTTATAAACGAACAAAACCCATGGAAAAATTTTCAAAATTAAAAGAACTTATTGCCGGAGTAGAGGCTGATGCTGAGAAGTTTTATAACTCAGGAAATGGCGCTGCAGGAACAAGAGTACGTAAGGCAATGCAGGATTTAAAAACTTTAGCTCAAGATATCCGTACGGAAGTAACTGAGAAAAAAAATAGTGCGAAATAATAACTACACGCATTAAAAAAAGGTCTGCTTCGGCAGGCCTTTTTTATTTGGTGCCTGTTGCAATTACTTTAAAAGATTGTCGTTATATATTAAATTTAATATTGTTCTTTTACGGTCATTAAAAAGTAATAGATTGATGTCTAATTCTTTACTAATAATATTTTCTTATCTTTGTATAACCATTACCTTAAATAGGTTAAACAAGAAAAACTTATTCTTTCAAGAACACACCTAAATCTATACCTATGAGAAAATACATTTTAGGGTTATCCGCCACCATGGCAATTGGTATTGCCTTAACCATTAGTAGCTGGACTTCAACCGAAAAAACTGTCATCATATCTAAGCCTATCCCGGTTGTTGATCTTCCAGAAGCCTTATACAATTCACACATCAGAGATATTTATGTAACTGCACAGCTTGCAAACCGTGGTTTGTCGCTTACAGTATTTGAAAAAGCGGTTACCGGTTTTTATAACCTAAGAAATATTGGTAAAGTAGCAGACGACAAATCGATTATTTCCATTGCAGATTTCGACCAAAACAGTACAAAAAAGCGTTTATGGATCATCGACTTAGATAAAAAAGAACTTTTATTAAATACCTGGGTAGCGCATGGACAGAACAGTGGTGCTGACATCGCATCGAAATTTTCCAATGTGAACAATTCATTCCAAAGTAGCGTTGGTTTTTATGTAACCGGCGAGATCTACAACGGGCAGCATGGACAATCGTTACGTCTGGACGGAATGGACGAAGGTTTTAATTCTAATGCCCGTAAACGTGCGATTGTGGTGCAC
This sequence comes from Pedobacter sp., assembly GCF_045627485.1. Classification (GTDB taxonomy): domain Bacteria; phylum Bacteroidota; class Bacteroidia; order Sphingobacteriales; family Sphingobacteriaceae; genus Pedobacter. The sequence goes on from NZ_JAZQNU010000197.1 coordinate 42,053, forward strand.
GGCGCAGATTATGTAAGTCAAGGTACCATTAATGCGTTAGGAAGGCTAGGACGCAGCCATGGATGCCCGGCAGTGCCGTCTGCTTTAGCAGCTACGGTGATTAATACGATTGGAGGTAAAACAGTATTGTTTATCAATTCCAGTAATGAGGATTATACGTCCAAATACCTGAACCAACATCAGGCAGCTTTACTTACTGCAAATACTTTAAAAACAGAAAAAACCTTAGATACGCCATCGCGCAGCTAAGGTTTCCAA